>NZ_JADYXB010000003.1:0-229582 GCF_015864485.1 Pseudoalteromonas sp. SWN166 | reverse complement strand
CGAGTGAAACGTTATATTCTTCCAGAAAAAAGAAAACGGCCCAAAAGTAGGACCGTTCGAATTTCAAAAAATCGGTACACCATTAAGTCAAAACATGCTTAACTGAATGGTGTTAGCTAGTTAGCGGCTCTTTTTGTATTTACTATTTAAAGTATAGATTAACCAGCGGTTTGCGCTGTTGGTTGCTGTTTGTTTAGTTGTAAGTAACTTAGTAGCCACATACCCAAACCACCTAAAAATAATGCAGCTGCTACGTAACCTGTTTGATTAGGTGCCGCACCTTGCGCTATTGCAATTCCGCCGACCCACGGGCCTATAGCATTTGCGGTGTTAAATGCGCACTGTACTAATGCACCAATCATAGCGTGACCTTCTGGAGCAACATCCATTAATAGCGTTTGAATAAGCGTTGCCAAACCCACACTACAGCCAATAAAAAAGATAACAGCATAAAGCATCCAAATATTATGGCTTGCTGTTACATAAGCAAAAGCAAATACAATGGTGCATACAAGCGCAAGGCCAGTGGTTTTAATTGCAGATTTATCGGCAGCTTTACCCAGTACATAGTTACCGAGTGTACAACCAATACCAAACATCACCATAGCAATAGAAATAGTATAAGGCGCTGTTTTTGTTACTACTAATATGGTATCGGCAATGTAGGTATAAATACAAAACACGCCGCCAAAGCCAATAATTACAATGCCCAAAATAGACCAAACCAGTTTGTTTTTAAGTACGCCAAACTCACTTAATAAGTTAGATGGTTTAGCATTATCAATATTTGGAACTACTTTATAAACAAAAATAAAAGCAATAAAAGCCAGTACTGCAGCACCAGCTAAACAGTATCGCCAGCTCAGGTTTTGACCAACAAGTGTTACAACTGGTACGCCAACAATGGTGGCCACCGTTAAGCCCATAAACACCTTTGACATAAAGCTAGCACGCTTACCTTCTGGAGCAATATCCGACGCTAACAATATAGCCGCACCAAAATAAGCACCGTGTGGTAAGCCACTTAAAAATCTAAATATTACCAGCTGCTCAAGCGACGTTGCCATCGCACTTAACCCGTTTGAGACAAACATTAAGCTTATAAATATGAGCAATGCTTTTCGCTTCCTCATATTGGCAGTAGTAAGCATTAAAATAGGCGCACCCACTACAACACCAATGGCGTAAGCACTAATTGCATAGCCACTTTGTGATGGCGTTGAGCCAAATGTTTCGCTAATTAGTGGCAGCATAGGCATCATCGAAAATTCAGATAATCCTAAAATAAATGTGCCAAGCGCTAATACGAGTAAAATAGCGGTTCTGTTAAGTTGACTAGATGCCGACGCCACATCTGATGTCATAGATGATCCCTTAAGGTTTAATTTTAAAAATGAAATTGCACAATAAATCCTGAATAGGAAATATCATGTGTATGCTTAAATTTTGGTGTGAGAGGGTAATCTGTGAGGGCGTTATTTTAAGTTAAAAAAAGTACAGAGTCATGCATAAATTAGTGGTTTTGTTAGGTTTTTAAAATGTTAATTAGAATAAAATACTACTTAGCATTTATAAAATAAAAAACTATTTGTAAAGCAAATACCTACAAGGTATTAAATATTAACCGAAAGGCTATTTAAAGCTTATATTTACAGTATAATTACATATTGGTATCACTTTAATTTGCTAATTTTAGGTCAACAACCCTAGTGCTAATTTACTCCTTAAGGTTTTTATATGTTTGGTATTTCTAAAAGAAACGCAAAAATTGAAGAAATGGAGCTTCAATTAATTCAAAAGCAGTCTGTTTTATCTGCAATTAATAAGCATGTTGCTTATATAGAATTTACACCTGAAGGAATAATATTAGACGCAAATCAATTGTTTTTAAAAACTATTGGTTACAGCAAAGAGCAAATAATTGGTAAGCATCATCGTATGTTTTGCGAAAGTGAGTATGCAAGCTCAAACGAATACGGCAAGTTTTGGCAAGAATTAAAGGCAGGTGACTCTAAAGCAGGATCGTTTCTAAGATATAAAGCAAATGGCGATAAACTCTGGCTTGAAGCAACTTATTTCCCGGTAGAAGAGCACGGTGTAGTTACTAAAGCTATTAAAATAGCCTCTGATATTACCGCAACTTACATACAACGAAAGGCGCAAGAAGCTATCGCTAGTGCACTTGATAAAGCATTAGCTACGATAGAGTTTACTCCTGAAGGAAATATTTTAAGCGCAAACCAAAACTTTTTAACAACAATCGGGTATAGCTTAAAAGATATTGTTGGCAAGCATCATAAAATGTTTTGTACTAAAGTGTTTTATGAGAAAAATCCGTACTTTTGGAGTGAATTAGCGCAGGGGCAGTTTAAGTCAGGAAAATTTAAACGTATTGCCGCCGATGGTTCAGAAATTTGGCTTGAGGCTACTTACAATCCAATATTAGATAGCAAAGGTAATGTAATTAAAATAATTAAGTTTGCATCAAATATTACCGATCGAATTAATAATAACAGTGCAGTAACAGAGGCTGCAGCAATAGCGTATGAATCGGCGGTAGCTACTGCGCAAACAGCTAAAAAAGGCTCTGAAATACTACAAAGCTCTGTTGCAAACTCCGATGCCATTGTAAGCCAAGTACTTAAATCGGTAGATTTAATTAAAAACCTTAATGAACAATCAGCTGTAATAGGTTCCATTGTTTCTACAATCAGCAGTATTGCTGATCAAACTAATTTACTGGCACTTAATGCTGCAATAGAAGCTGCACGCGCTGGAGAGTACGGCCGTGGTTTTGCTGTAGTAGCTGATGAAGTAAGGCAGCTCGCAGCCAGCACTAGTCGATCTACTAATGAAATAGCAAGTGTTGTTAAAAATAACCAAGAGCTTACTAACGATATATCCAGGCAAATAACATCTGTTTCAGATTCTTCAGAGCAAGGGCGAGAGCTTATTGCTAACGTGTCAGAGGTCATTAAAGAGATTGAGCGCGGAGCAGATATTGTTTCTCAAACAGTAGCTAAGTTAAATACTTAACGACTGTTTGCATCATTTTTACGTTTTAAGCTGCCAATTAAAGTGCTTAAACACACCTAGGGCGTGTTGATCTTTGTGGATTGAAATTTGTTCAATCTAGGGGCGATTTAATCGCGGCGCGAGGTTTGTAACCTAGTGGGCTAAGTAAAAACCGAGCAACAAAGAGTTAATCGTCCCTAGAAAGAACCCAAAGGGCAGCGCATGTTTGGTCTTTATGCTGCGTTATCGCCTATTTATGGGGAATAACCATACTACATAGGCTCCGCCTTGCCTAAAAACCAAACAGTCTGCTGCAAAATCAATCACGAAAGGTCAACACGCCCTAGCAACATTATAAATTGATAAAGTGCGACAATATGTCGCGCTTTTGCTTTTAGTGCTCATTATATAATTACGCCAATTATTACAGTGGCATAAATTAACAATGGTTTATAAAAGCAAAACTCAAAAAACATATTTACTTACCCCTGTCGCATTTTTTATTAGTGGTGTGCTATCTCCTTTCGCATTTGCCGACGATACCCCTTTAGAGGTGATAGAAGTTCACGGACATGCTCAAAATAAACATTTAGCACTTGGCTCGTCAGAATCGCTATTAAGTGATTTAGGTGTCGATTTTTCGGCGGCGGGCGGCGTATCTAACTTACCTGTTTTAAATGGTTTAATGGGCGATAGAGTAAAAGTGTTAATTGATGGCGCGGATGTAACTGCTGCATGTGCTAATCATATGAATCCGCCGCTGTCGTATATATCGGCTAATCAAATTACGTCTTACAATGTGGTTGCCGGCGTGTCGCCAGTAAGCGCGGGCGGCGATAATATTGCCGGTGTAATAAGCGTTAACTCTATTTCACCACAGTACAGCGATAGCAGTGAATTGGACTGGCACTCGGGTTATGTTTCGGCAAAATACAGCAGTGTTGATAACGGGCGTAAACTTGGCGTGGGCGCTCGTTTAGCAAGTGATACGTTTAGTTTTAACTATCAAGGCTCGTTTAACGATGCAGATAGTTATGAAGATGGTAATGGCGATGTAGTGCTTGATACGTTGTATCGTGCACAAAATCACAGTTTAACCGCAGCTATGCGCGATGATAAACAGCAATTAGTTATAAAGCTAACGCATCAAAAAATTCCGTATCAGGGGTTTGCAAATCAGTATATGGATATGACCGATAACACCAGCTACGGTGCGATTGCTCAATACAAACGCTCTTTTGAGAACAGCGAATTTGAAGGGCAGGTTAACTGGCACAGTGTAAAGCATGAAATGGGTTTTTTCAGTGAAGAAAAAACAGGCATGATGCCAATGAAAACCGATGCACAAGATATAAGTACACAACTTAAGTGGCGTATTGCACTTGATAAAAACAGCAGTATTTTACTCGGCCAAGAATATTTTAATTACAGCATTGATGATTGGTGGCCAGGTATCGAAGGCTCAACCATGATGGGGCCAGACGATTACGTAAATATAAATAACGGCAAACGAGAGCGCATAGCGGCATTTGCTGAATACGAGAGCCAAATAAATACAAAACTGTGGTTAAACGCAGGCGTACGTATTGAAAGTGTTAATACCCAAGTAGGAGAGGTTCAATCTTATAACGACGGTATGAGCATGATGGATATGGACGATATGAGTAGCATGACCAGTATGGAAAGTATGTTTATGAGCGATACGTCTACAGATAACACTATTGCTGCTGAGAATTTTAATGCCAGCGACAGAGATAAAACCGATACCATAGTTGACGCTAATTTATTAATTAACTACCAAATAACAAATTATGATGAGCTACAATTTGGCCTTGCCCGTAAAAACCGCGCCCCTAATTTATATGAGCGATACAGTTGGGGTGTAAGTACTATGGCAACCACCATGATTGGCTGGTACGGCGATGGTAACGGTTATATTGGTAACCCCGATTTAGATGTTGAAACAGCCCATACTATAAGCGCCACGTATATTAAATCGGCTAAAGATGATCGTTGGCGGTTAAGCACCAATGTTTGGTATACAGATGTGAACGATTATATTGATGCTGATAGTGTAAGAAGCTTCAATAGTTATGACTTGGACAATACAGCGCGTAACATTTTGCAGTTTACTAATGTCGATGCGATTTTGTATGGTGCAAAGGTAGACTTAACAGCCAACATTTATGAATCTAAGAATTTAGGCAATTGGCAGTTACACGCTAATGTTACTAATACCAGAGGCAAGCGAGACGATACTAACCAACCGCTTTACCAAATTAAGCCATTGCAAACTCAGCTAGATATTAGCCAGCAAATAGGTCGATTTGAAAATGTATTGTCTTGGCAGTGGGTAGATACAAAAAGCCGTGTAGACAATAATCGTTTTGAAAACCAGACAGGCAGTTATAGCTTGGTAAATTTAAGCTCTAAAGCAACATGGAACGCATTAACGCTAAACGCTGAAATAAGTAATGTGTTTGATGAATATTACCAGCTCCCACTTGGAGGTGTAAGTATTGCAGCGCTTAAACAAGATAGCAGCAACGGGTTTGAACAGCTTGCAGGGCAGGGGCGCTCGTTTAATATAAGTGCTAGCTATGCGTTTTAAATAACCTCATATTCAAATTTCAAATAAAGCGAAAGCCATAACCATGTTATGGCTTTTGCTTTTTTTTATGAAATATTAGTATGCTTAACACGTTCTATTAGGCACTGTTTTATTAATTTTATAACATTAGTTTTAGTAGAATGCAGAAAAAGCAATAACTTGTTCATCACCCAATGGTTAGGAAATACAGTGTTTAAACAATTTAAAAATAAAGTCATGGGTGCGCCAACAGCTATGGCCGGTTTAGCTTTGGGTATTGCCAGTATGGGGTGGACATGGGAAAACGTTTTTAATTTAAATAATTATGGACAATATCTGGGAGCGCTATTAGCTGGCGTATTAGTTCTACTTTTGGCTGCTAAATTTTTACTGCACCCCGATTTATTAAAAGCTGATTTAGCACACCCAGTTGCAGGAAGTGTGATCCCGACATTTGCAATGGCTAACCTGGTTATTTCAAAATCAGTGGGGCAATTTGACCCATTAGCTGGCGACATTATTTGGGTTTTAGCTTTTGTGCTGCACTTTACATTTTTGTTGAGCTTTTTATATCAGCGAGCAAAAAAGTTTAACTTTGAAGATATGGCGCCCAGCTGGTTTGTGCCACCGGTGGGTATTATTATTGCAGACATTACTTTTTCGGGTAATCCTACATTAGCGTGGTTAGCCTATAGTGCGTTGGTTATTGGCATATCAGCGTACAGTACTATACTGCCAATTATGTTTTATCGTTTTTTAATAGCATTAAAAAGTGATTACGAAATACAGCCAACACTTGCCATTTTAGCCGCACCTGCCAGTTTAACATTAGCGGGGTATTTTCATATAGCGGCCAATCCATCACTAACTATAGTGGGAGTATTATTTACATTAGCGATAATAAAAACACTGATTGTTTATGTGTTATTTATAAAGTTATTACGCAGGCCTTTTACGCCTAGCTACGCTGCTTTTACGTTTCCAATGGTTATTGGGTCAACAGCATTATTTAAAATGACAGATTGGATGCAAAGTATAGACCTCGCAATACCATACATAGATGCGGTTAATTACTTAGCTACGTTCGAACTTATAGTTGCCACAGCAGTAGTCGTTTATATAAGTGGTCGGTACTTTTGCCATTTTAAAATATCAAAGCAACAGGTAACGTAAAGTTACTCTTGAATTACCTGTGGCTCATTACCTTCTTGCTCAGCTAGCTTTTCGCGCTCAGCTTTTGACACATAACCAGGTTTGTTGCTTTTGTGTAGTTTAGCGTTAGTGCGTTTATCTTTCTTTTGAAATTTAGTGACGATTTTTTTACGACGATTCACAATTAAATGCCCTGTTAATTTTAAGTCGCGCATTATACAGTCATCCTCATAAAAGCTGCTATATAAATATTTACCTTAAGTAATCTGCGCGTTTGGCGTAAAGAGCTATAAGTAAGTAACTCATAGCGTTATAATTCCCCACTCTTAGTTATTAATTAAATGGGAATTGTTTTGAAAAAGTTAGCTTTAGCCAGTATTGCTTTATTTGCGTTTGGTGCTCATGCGCAGTTAAATAAAAATATTGATAGCGTTGCCGATTACGCAGTAGATACCTACCAAAATGCTCAAATACACACTCTTACCAATTTAGTTGCCTTTCCTACGGTTAATAAAGCGAATATAAAAACGCCACAAAACCAAGATTTTATTGGCTTTAAAGCCCTGTTAAAAATGAAAGCCGCAGAGCTTGGTTTTGACTACCAAGATTTAGGGTACACCGTATTAATTGGTATGGGCGAGCAAAGCGAAAAAGTAACGGTAGTAACGCATGGCGATGTGCAACCTGCAAATGCTAGCAAATGGAAACAAAGCCCGTTTATTATTGATACGTCTGAGCCTGGTAAATTAGTTGGTCGTGGTACAGAGGACGATAAAGGCGCAATAGCAACCGCGCTTTACGCCATGAAAGCAATTAAAGATAAAGGCATAACGCTTAATAATCGTATTGAGTTAATGATTTATCTGGCTGAGGAGTCTGATTGGGGCCCGCTTACTCAATTTATGAAAACGTATGAACAACCAAAATATGCAGTAACGATTGATGCATCATACCCTGTAGTGGTTGCCGAGAAAGGCTGGAGCTTAATTGCTCCTACCTTTAAAGCAACATCACCACAAACGGGTGTGTATGTAAAGGATGTAACTGGCGGTGCGTTTAGAAGCCAAATTCCAGAAGACGCCAGCTTAGTACTTCACAATGCAGACGCTGCACTTATTAATGCATTAAAAGCAAAAGCCAAAACATTAAATAAAGTTGAGTTTAACTTTAGTGAAAAAAGTAATGGTTTAGCAATAAGCGTTAAAGGTATGTCGGCGCATTCATCAGAGCCAGAGTCGGGTATAAATGCGATTGCCTATTTAGCTGAGTTATTTAAAGGCGTAGAGCTTGAAAATAACAGTGACGGCGAGCTAATCGACTTTGTGAATCAGTTAATTGGTTTAGATATTCATGGTAAACAGTTTGGCGAAATAGCTTACAAGCACGACTTTATGGGACCGATGACAGTGGCCCCAACCGTTGTTGAGCGCGATGGTAATGCGCTAACACTTGCTGTAAATGCACGTCGCCCTATGGGTAAAGACGAAGCGGTATTACAAAAGCAAATTGATGATGCACTCGCTAATTGGCAGGCTGCTAATAACGTAACCCTTGCTAATATAGAGACGATTATTGGCACACCGATGCTACTTGATGGCGCGCCACATGCGCAAAAGCTGCTTGATATTTTCAAGCATTTTACGGGCGACGAAAAAGCTGATTTTGTATCAATTGGTGGTGGCACTAATGCAAAGCTGTTTGATAACGCAGTGTCGTTTGGTCCTTCAATGCCAGGTAAACGCTACACGGGTCACTCAGAGCATGAATTTATGACCATTGAGCAACTAGAGCTAAATTTGCGCATGTACACAGCGATGATGATAGAGCTAGGTAATATGTAGTTTAAGCGTACTTAGATTCAATTAGGTTTAATAATAGGTGTTGAATACTAATCAGCACCTATTTCCTCAAAATTTACCTCAGGCAAGTTTTCAAAGCTTGGTTTGGCAAATAAATACCCTTGCATAAGCTCAACACCTGCGTTTTTAAGCCATATATACTCTTCTACGGTTTCAATCCCTTCAGCCAATGGGGTTATGTTTAAATCGCGAAACATATTTAAGCAATGAGTCACTATTAATTGACGCTTTTTATCGTTGTTTATATCGCGTATGAGGGCCATATCAAGCTTAATAATATCCGTTTGAAAGTCAGCCAGTAGATTTAAACCAGAATAACCTGCGCCAAAGTCGTCAGTCGCGGTTTTAAATCCAAGAGACTGATAGTAATCAACAACGCGTTTAATATGTGCGGTGTCTTCTATTTTTTCTACTTCGGTAAATTCAAACATAATATTTTGTATAGGGAAGTTATACTTTTTTGCAGCTTCTAGTGTGGTGCGTATACATCGCTCAGGTTTATAAATAGCATTAGGTAAAAAGTTAATGCTTAGCATTGATGTTATGCCCAGCTTTGCGGCTAATTGAATGGCTTTAATGCGACAAAGCTGATCAAACGCATAGCGGTTGTCTGCATTTACTTTTGAAATAATTGAATAAGCAGACTCGCCATTTAAACCCCTAACTAGTGCCTCATAGCCATAAATAAGGTTAGTTTTACAGTTTATAATGGGTTGAAAAGCCATTGAAAAATCAAATTCGAGTTCGTTAGTATCAGCGCAGTTGTTACATGTCACTTTTTCGAAATCTTTTGATTTTTCGCTCATTTAGCTCATCCTTTAATGTTTATTTGTTTAAGGTTAGTTGAAATTAGAGCCTAACACAAACAGATTAAAGTATTGGATTTTATGTATTGAAGCATGATAAATAACTATATTTTTAGGTGGGGAGTAATGACTAATGTCATGCTATTTAATGACATTTAGCAGCTGTGCACGATGCTTATTAAAACAATAATAGTGGCATACATTATTTGGAGAATAAAAATGAGCAGCACAATTACATTAGGCAAAAAAATTAAAACATATCTACTTATTTTAACTTTGCTCACCGTTATAAATTTACTGACTTCACCTAGTTATATGTGGGTAGTATGGCCTGCGCTTGGGATGGGAATTGGGCTAGTAGTAAATACTTTGAGTTGGAATAAACCTAAAAACACTTCTTCATAATAAGCAAGCCAAGTAATTACTTACTTGGCTTTTTTAGTAAGGGGCTATCTACATAGTTAAATCTACATAGTTAAATCTAAATAGTTAAAATGCTGATTGAAGTTCTGCATCCAGAGATATTTCGGTATTTAAGAGTTTTGATATAGGGCAGTTCTTTTTGGTTTGCTCACATAGAGCCTGAAACTGCTCGTTTTGAATATCATCAATACGCGCTTTTACCTCAAGGGCAATATGCGTTACCGAAAAACCGTCATCTACTTCGTCAAGACTTACAGTCGCTTTAGTATCAATTTTATCTGCGCTAAAGCCAGCATCACCTAATGCAAGTGAAAGCGCCATACTAAAACATGCACTGTGCGCTGCACCTACTAGTTCTTCAGGGTTTGAGCCTGCTTCATCTTCAAAGCGGGTATTAAAACCATAAGGTTGTTTATTAAGCGCGCCACTTTGTGTTGATATGCTACCTTTGCCTGTTTTAATGTCGCCAGACCATGTTGAGCTTGCCGTTTTTTTAATCGTCATCATCTTCTCCTTGCTTGAATGTAAGCTTTTCAGATTAGATAAGCGTTATTTACAAAAAAAGCTTAAATAAAGACTGAAAAAGCACTAATTACAGATGATGTTGCAAAATAGACGCCAGTTAATTGCGATTACTGTTTATTGCGCCTGCAGCGCTCTGAACAATAAATAACGTTATCCCAGTCGCGCAGCCATTTTTTACGCCACGCGAAAGGTTTATTACAAATAGGGCATATTTTTTTAGGCAAGTTTAGTTTTTTGTGCGCCATACTTCCTTAGCCTTACTGTTAGTGTAGTTTTTATTTTTCGCTTGGCTCGTTTTTGGTGTAATTGCTACGTGTTTTCTAAGAATTTTCCCTATGGCGCGTTTAACGTCAGCTCGCTCACGGTATTGCCATAAGCGCTCGCGTGCTTCTTTTGAAGCCGCAGTTAAATCAAGCATGGGTTCAGGGTAATCCTCCCCTAGTTTAAAGTCGTTAAATAGCGCTTCCATCGGAGTTTGCTCCCACGGCTGATGTAAGTATTCAATAGGGAGTTTTTCAAGCTCGGGGCACCACTTTTTAATAAAGGAGCCTGTTGGGTCTTGATCTTCCGACTGCTTAATTGGGTTGTAGTGCCTAATGGTGTTAATGCCTGTTACCGAGGCTTGCATTTGAATTTGCGGGTAGTGAATCCCTGGTTCAAAATCTAAAAAGTAATTAGCTAAAGGAAAACTCGCTTGCTGCCAGCTTATATTTAAATGATGCGTTACAAAGCTTACAAGCATGGCGCGCATTCTAAAGTTTATGTAGCCGGTGGCTTTTAAGCAGCGCATGCAAGCGTCAATAATGGGAACACCTGTTTGACCTTGTGCCCAACGCTCAATATCGGTTTTTACGTTTTTGTCATCACGATACGGAAATACATGATAACCCGAATTAAGGGCTAAAAACTCCATAGAGCATTCACTTTCAAACTTTTGTATAAAGTGGCAATGCCAATGCAAACGCGATACAAACGCTGCAAGCGGGCGCTTCCAACCTCTATTATCAGGGTGTTTTGAATGATATTCATCAATGGCCATTTGATACACTTGCCTAAGGCTAATGTTCCCCCATGCTAAATACGGCGAAAGTCGAGAGCAGTGTGTTTGGCTTAAACTTGGGCTTGATATTCCTTTTTGATAACCTTTGCCACGCTCAGCAAAAAAACTCTGCATTACAGTGCGTGCTTGCAAAGAACCGCCTTGCTGAAAGCTGTCGTGATTTTGCGTGTAGGTAGTTGGTAGCGCTGGTACTTGGTAGTTATTGAGGGTAATTGTTTTTATGTTTTTCCAATTAGGAACAGCAATAGGTGCTTGCATTGTTTGCTGCCAGCGTTCGTTCCAATTATCGCGATTTTTTTTGCCTCGAATAACCGCGCCTGTTTGTGATTCTTGCCAGTTTATGTGGTTATGCTGGCACCATGCTTTTATTGTTTTATCGCGCTCAAAGGTGTTACTTAAGCCAATTTCTTGATGGCTAAAAATGTCCACTATTTCAAACTGAGTTTTTAACGACTCAAGTAAATCACTCATAGCTAAATTAAAGATATAAACGCGTGCATTAAAACGCGCTAGCTGATTATTTAATTCAACTATTGATTGATATACAAATCGCCAATGCCTTTCATTGTAGTGTGCATCTTCGATCAATAATGGCTCAAAATTGTAAAGTAGTAGGGTAGGTAAACCATTACTAAATGCACTTTTTAGAGGTTGATGATCACTAAGACGTAAATCGCGCTTAAACCAGACTATGTTTATTTTTTCATGCATATTTTAAAAATGGCTGCTGCTTTAAAATGTTGTACGTAATAAACTTATTTTAAGATTTGCAGCGTAACTTTTAATAAAGGAAAAATATGTTTTTAGATTTAACCGAAAATACCAACCAAAATGTTTACTCTTACTTAGTAGGCGGTATAAGCCCTCGAGCTATCGCGTGGATAAGCACATTAAATAGTGAAGGTATAGCAAACATCGCCCCTTATTCATTTTTTACTGTTGCTAGCTGCAAGCCACCTGTTTTAAGTGTTACGCAAGTAAACCCTAACGATAAATCAAATAAAGACACCCTCAGTAACTTACTAGCAACTAAAGAGTGTGTGGTTAATATTGTAAGTGAAGAACTAGTTGAAAAAATGAATCAAAGTTGTGCAAATTATCCAAGCGATGTAAGTGAGTTTGATGCTGCAAATATCGCCCAAGCTCCAAGTCAATTAGTGAACGCGCCAAGTGTTGCCGATTCAAAAGTGCGGTTTGAATGTAAGTTACGAGAGGTTATTAGCATTTCCAATGAGCCTGGCGGCGGAAAAATGATGTTGTTGGATGTAGTCGGTATTTGTATAAACGATGGCGTAATGAGTAATGGCTATATCGACCCTGACTTATTAAACGCAGTGGGCAAAATGGGCGGCGATTACTTTAGTACAACCAAAGATAAGTTTTTGCTTAAAAGGCCGCAGTTGTAATCTTAATGGTGATTCTTCCTTAGTTTGTGCACATTGTTTACACTTTTACTTGTTAACTTTATTTTATTAAACGTTAAAGTAAAGGTTCAAGCATTGAAAACACTTCTTAAAATAAAAGCCGCTAATGTAACTAAGTTATTTGCATTAAGTTCACTTTGTATCGCTTTAAGCGCATGTAACAGCGATTCAACAAGCACAACGACTGAAGGCGAAACAGTCAGTAATACAGCTCCAGCAGTTGATGCCGGTATTGATCAAACCGTTAATGCGGGTGATACCGTTTATTTAAGTTCAACGGTTGAAGATGACGGTGAAGTATCGGTTAGTTGGTCACAAACATCAGGCACTACCGTTAGTTTATCTTCAAGTACAGCAACGTCTACAGAGTTTGTTGCACCTGAGGTGTTAACTGATGAAGCGCTCGTGTTTGAAATCAGTGCAGATGACGGTACTAACGATGTTGTTATAGATACAGTTATAGTTAATGTTATTGCTTCATCAGACTCAGATACTGGCACTATTGATAATAGTGCCAAACTTACCAGCTGGTTAATTAACAACGATACAACCTCTACTTATATACAAAACAATGGTGCAGTGGTTGAGGACGTGCAATCGGTTGAGGTTGTTACTGTTGCACAAGACGATGCCGATGTTGAATACATGTATGTGCAAACAACTGACATTCCTAAATATGACGTAACGCTTACACAAGACCAAGTAGATTCACTTAATAATCGTCCACGTGCAGCGACTGACTTTTATAACGGTGTAACTTCAGCAGAAGTTGGGCAAACAATTTCGTTTGGTGAAGATATTGGCTATAACAGCAGTACTGAAAATTGTGATGACACAGGCGGTGCCGGTTATTGGCCTCCAGGGCCAGGTTGCCCGACAGAACAAACAGTTGAGGCGTACTTTCCCATAACACCTAACGACTTATCGGATACCGAAACCTGCGAAACGGGTTTAGGTACAGTGGGCTTAATGGTTAATGGCACCAGTATATTTAACTGGGGCGATGGCATGAGTTACGGTAATAATATTTGGTATACATTAGCGCCCATTGCTGAGCAATACGATGTTGATGTATGTGGTGGTCACGCTGCTAACGGTGAATATCATCACCATTTTTACACGAGCTGTTTAGCTGATTTACTTGAAGATGATGGCGATGCACATTCACCTATTTATGGGTTTGCAGCTGATGGCTATCCGCTTTACGGTCCTTATGAAAGTAACGGTCAACTTGCATTAAGCGGCTGGGAAATGCGTGATTATGGCGCATCAGAAAGTGAAGGTGGCTGTGGCACTGAGGGTGAGCGAAGCTGTACCTTAGTAAATCAATACGATGTTAGCCAAGGTACGCAAATAAGTGATGCAGGTCCTGCTATTGGCGCAGAAGTAACGACGCTTTCTGGTAATACACTAAACGCTGATAACGGTTATTATTTTGAAGATTTTTATTATGCACAAAAAACAGTTACTGGTGCACAACTAGATGAGCATAACGGGCACGATACTAACGATGGCAAGGGTTATCATTACCATATAACACTAACGTTAGACAGCGATGGTAAATTACAGCCTTCTTTCCCTTATCAAATAGGGCCGCGCTTTAAAGGCCAATTAGCCGATAATTCAATTGGTCGCTGTGACACTGGCGAAACAATGGGTCCACCACCGGGAATGTAAGGAGTCACTATGCGTTATTTTAAATACGCACTGATCCTTACTACTGCTGCGCTATTGAGCTTTAAGCTTTTTGCGCAGCAGGAAATAATGGATCATAACCATATGCTTATCGCAGTGCCAAGCGATGCGCCAACTCCGGCATTAAGTCTTAAGTTATTAAAAGATAGTATGTCGGGTTACAACTTGATGTTGGATACGCTGCGTTATGATTTATCAGTACCCCCCGAGGGCGAGATGAACATGCAGCAAATGATGAGCGTTACTACAAACGATGACACGGGCTTTTTACAAGGTCACGCTCATTTATATATAAATGGGATTAAAATACAGCGAATTTACGGACATGCATTGCATTTACCAGCTAACTTATTTAAAAGTGCTATAAATACCGTATCGGTTACTTTAAATAATCATGGTCATATGTATTGGACCGCTCAGGGCAAGAAAATAGTTGCTACATTGTATGTTAACGATCAAACCAAAGAGTTTATAACATACCGATTTGAAAGCTTTCCTAGCAAGGTTGAAAACACACACTAATGAAAATTCATAATAAACTTTTTTTAATACTATTTAGTTTTACCTTTAGTGTTATTGCTGGGCTAGTGGTACTTATACAATGGAGTATTGGTCAAGGCGTGATTGATTTTGTTAATGCAAAAGAAATAAAAGCGCTTGAACCACTTGTTGTGCAACTATCTAAACAATACGAGAAAACACCGTCGTGGAAGCGTGTTGTTGGTGACGGTGAAAATTTTAGAGTACTTATTGAATCTCAATTAGAAAATAGCCAGTTTTTGCCTAGGGCACAAGAAGGTCCTGGTCCGCGTGGGCGAATGATGCGACGACCGCCGCCAGATCATATTCGTTTAGGGGATGGTCGCCGCCTACCACCTGAAAATATTGCTCACTATGCTTTGCTTGACGAAAATAAACAACTAGTAGTGGGTAGATACCTCAGCGACCTGAACTATATAACAACCGAAATTACAGTGGGCGATAAAATAGTGGGTTACTTAGCGGTTTCCAAAAGAGATAGCTTGGTTGATGGCTATGAGCTTGATTTTTTACAACAGCAAACTAACTATTTATGGTTTATTGCATTAGCTGCGGTACTGCTTACGTTACTTGTTACCTTTTTATTATCTCGCCACTTAGTTAGCCCTGTAAAGCAAATTGCAAATGGTATGCATCGCTTAACACAAGGGAATTACGAGACCAAACTTACGCTTGAGCGAAAAGACGAATTAGGCCAATTAAGCGAAGATTTTAATACGCTTGCATTTACACTCGCTAAAGACGAGCAAGTACGTAAACGCTGGCTTGCTAATATTTCTCATGAGCTTAGGACGCCAATGAGCATTTTACTCGGTGAACTTGAAGCTATGCTACTTGGCATACGCGAACCGAATACAAAAAATATAAGTTCGGCTAACGATGAAGCTTTGCATTTAAAACGCTTAATAGACGACTTACATATGCTCAACAGCGCAGAGTTAGGGGGAATGCACTACACTATGCAACCTACTGACATGGCGTTACTATTAAGCACTGTAGAGCAAAAGTATCAGGCTATACTTGAACAACATAATATAAAAATTTATCTACTAAATAGCGCTAAACATATAACTGTACAAGCAGATAAAACGCGCCTTTTACAGCTACTCGATAATATTTTAATGAACGCGGTACATTATGCTCAATGCACAACTATTTCATTAACGGCTAGTAATATAAGCATTAAAGGGCAAACCTACTTAGAGCTTATAATTGAAGATAATGGCGTAGGTGTAGATCAGTCGCATTTATCGCATTTGTTTGAGTATTTATATCGAGTAGATAGCTCGCGTAATCGTCAAGAGGGCGGTTCAGGCTTAGGTTTGTCTATTTGTCAGCATATAGTTAAAGGACACAAAGGTGAAATAGCCGCTGAAAAAGCCAGTTTAGGCGGCCTTGCTATTATTATTAGGCTACCAACTATTTAGCTTTAGTTGATTCACAAAAAATACGTAACTTGAACTTTGTTTGATATGGTATTTTTATCCTAATTTTGGATTACTAATAACAGAGAACTCTATGAGCGAACAAATACTGATTGTAGAAGATGAAGTAAAGCTAGCTAACTTAATGAGTGACTTTTTAAGTAGCCATCATTTTGTTACTCATCAAATACATCACGGAAATGAAGTATTACCTTGGCTTGAAATTAACAGGCCGAGCGTAATTTTGCTCGACATAATGCTACCAGGTCAAAGTGGTATTGAATTGTGTAAAGCAATCAGGCGCTTTTCAAATGTGCCTATTATTATGGTATCGGCAAAAGTAGAAGAAATAGATAGATTACTTGGGCTTGAATTAGGCGCAGATGATTATATTTGTAAGCCGTTTAGTTATGCTGAGCTGGTGGCGCGAGTTAAAGCTATTTTGAGGCGCCTCAATAGCGAAGAGCCAAAAGCAACGGTTATGCAACTTGATGAAAGCACCTACACTGTAAAATTTAAAACCAGTTGTATTGAGCTTACTAACTTTGAGTTTCAGTTATTTAAACCTTTGTTTAATAACCCTAACCGTATTTATTCGCGCGATAGCTTAATGGATACAATGTACGCCGATCAGCGTATTGTAAGCCACCGTACTATTGATAGCCATATTAAAAAGTTGCGTAAAAAACTAGATGAAGTGACACAAACTGAAAGTGTTATTCAGTCTGTTTATGGCGTTGGCTACCGATTTGTGTATCCGTAGTAAGGGGGCTTTAGTAAGCTATGACGATGATCTACTCATCGTCGTCAGCATTTTTAATTCGTTCTAAACGATCAAACTCTTCGTATTCTGCCGCCTGAATTTCATCAAGAATAGAATCTACATCAGCAAGTTCGTCGCTGTCTTCAAATTCACCAGTAAGCGTTGAATTAGGCGTTAAATTTGCCTCTTCAAATAATGCCCACATTTCTTTAGCGTATTGAGTTTTTAGTATGCTTGGCGCAAATTCGCCATAATAGCGACGGATGTTATTTACATCGCGTGCAAACATAGCTTGTGCACTGTTATTTGCAGAAGCGTTAACTGCTTGCGGTAAATCTATAATTACAGGGCCGTTATTATCTACAAGTACATTAAATTCAGATAAGTCACCGTGTATTATACCTGCGCAAAGCATAAGCTTAATGTAATGCATCATGAGTTTATGTTGCTCAATAGCTTGCTCTTCGCTAAAAACTACATGCCCAAGTTGAGGAGCTACATTACCGTCCTCGTCCGACACGAGTTCCATAAGCAGCACGCCATCAATACAAAAGTAAGTATCAGGAACACGTACACCTACGCCAGCTAAACGAGATAAAGCATCTACTTCAGCATTTTGCCAAATTTCTTCTTCTAATTGACGGCCATAGCTAGAACGTTTACCCATGGCACGCGCTTGGCGACCGCCACGTACTTTCCGGCCTTCTTGGTATTGTGCTGCTTTTTTAAAGCTACGCTTAACCGCATCTTTATAAACCTTTGCGCAGCGAATGTGTTCACCACAACGCACAATAAATACATCGGCTTCTTTACCGCTCATTAGTCGGCTTATAACTTCGTCAATAAGGCCATCATCAACAAGGGGTTGTAGGCGTTTAGGTATTTTCACAGATTGCCTGCTAAATAGGGTTGGTTATTAATCATTATTTATGAAAGTGCTCTGTATTTGTTTGTTTAATTGGCTCAAGCAGTATATCAGCTTTGAGAATTAAGGGCAGTAACGCAACTGCTTGAGAGTTATTAATTGTATTTTTTATTAGCTTATATATTGATTGCAAACCAATCAACCGGAACTTTTTTGAATCATCAGTTTTATTAAAAATAATTTATTACTTCCTTATTATTTGCACATTGTTTGCATTTTTAAAGGGTAATATTAATTTAATTCTTAAATACGAGGTTATTACTATGAAGCATTTTTCAACTCTTGCCACAGTGGCAATATTATCTATTGCTTTTTCAGCTAATGTAGCTGCTCGAGGCGGTGACAATCCTCCTGAAAAACCTGACTTTTCAAGTATTGATGCTGATGGTAATGGCGTAATTAGCTTTGAAGAATTTAATGCTAAAAAACCGCCACACGGCGATGCACAAACAATTTTTGATTCTATAGATGCTGATGGCAATGGCGAAATTAGTGAGCAAGAGCTAAGTGAACATAAACCACCTCGTCGTGAACGTTGAAAGGATACTAAAATGATTAACAATATCAGTAGTTCAGCAAGCTATATGCCACAGCAAAATAGCCAAGCTGCAAAACTAACAACAGAGCAAAGCGACTTTGTTAAAGAAACGCTTGCAGAGTTTGATGCAGAAAACTTAACTAGCGACGATGCGCAAAGTATTCAAGCTGCGTTTAAAGAGCAAGGTATTGCACCAACAAAAGAGCTTGCTGATTTAATGGGCGAACTTGAGTTTGATGCTAAAAGTATTGGTGATGCAGGACGTGTAGAAGGTCAAAGACCGCCGCCACCGCCACAAAACTCATTAGAATCAGTAGATACAGACGAAGTAGTGAGCTACTTAGATGAGCTATTAACTGAGTATTCAAGTCAGTTGTCTGATGAAGATAAAGAATCGATTCTTGCATCAGTGCAAGAGAAGTTTGGTTTAAGTGAAGGCGATTCACTGCTAAATGTAACTGCTTAGGTGTTATAGCTTAGAGTAAGCTGATTGTTACTCATAAGTCTTAAGTCCAAAGCCCAACGGTTAATTCTGTTGGGCTTTTTTTATTGGCTTAATTTAAACGTGTTTCTATTTTGCTGGTGCCATCTTCTTCGGTAAATTTAAATACAAAGTCTTTTTTACCATCTTGGTTTATATCAACTAATAGAATATCTTTATTATTTTTAGGTAGTGTTAATTTTAATTTTTTACGTTTTTTATTGAGGAGTGAATCTTGCTCTCCGTAATAAATATACAGTGTTTTTTTACTGTATTTGTAAACCGCGTCAATATAGCTGTCGCCGTTAATATCGCCAAAATAGAGCGCTGGGTCGGAGTCATCGCCGTTCATTCCCACTTCCATTTCTAAATCAAGTTCGATACTCGATTCATTGGCAAATGAACCATCAGGCTGCTGCTTATAAAGGTTCATCTCTACATCTACATCAGTACTGCCGCCGCCCAATGCCATAGAAGCGATAGTACCTAAGCCAATATCTAAATCCATTTTTTGTAAATCGATTAAGCCATCGTTATTAAAATCAGTTTTGAGCAATAATTCACTGGGGCCTTGTGTTTCAAATAAGGGAATGGGCGAATTACTAAAGCCTTTAGCACTTCCTAGGTACAAAGTATGTGCTATTTTTATATCTAACGAATCCATACCTTGCGTTGGCTTAAACTGTCTGGTTGTAAAATCTAGAAATCCGTCATTATTAATATCAATAATTTGCTTTATTTTGCGAGTCTCGCCATTACTTAACTCGCCTAATTCGATGTTAAAATCAATCGAGGTAAGCTTTTGAGCAAAGCCTTCTGAAGTACCAAGCAAAACATCGGCTCCAAAGTCATTTGAAAAAACCAAATCGTTTACGCCGTCGTGGTTAAAATCAATAACGACCGGTTTATTGTTAATATTAACTTCTAGCGAAAGCCCTTTTCTTGAAAAACTACCTTCGTACAAAGGGGTTTGCTTAAATTTGTTAGGTTTAAAGCTCCCATCTTTGCTTTGAATATATAAAGTGCTGCTTGCTAAATCAGGGATGAAAATATCGCTTAGGCCATCATTATTTGCATCGAAAACAAAGTCTATTTTTTCAAGTTTATCTATTTTTAATTGGTTTAGAACCGATTCATAATTAAACAGTAGTGTTGGTTCACCTGTTTGTGCTTTGTATACGCCATCACTCGTTAATATGAGCGCTTGTTTATCGGCTACATTAGCAAGTGTAGCCACATCAAACCCGATGGCACTTTTTGGTAAAGTAAGTTCGCTACTTAGTGATGTGAGTAAATTGATGGCTTCTAGTTGTTTTGATTCTTTATTATATGCAAATAAAATCTCTGAATCGGTTGATACTAATTCATCAGTTGTTTTTATTGTCATTGTTTGAGCTATAACGCTCATGGGGGTAAGTAAAGTGATGAGTGAATAGAAAAGTGGTTTTATCATGCAAATTCCTTTTTTATATTTAGTTATATAATCACGTTTTTATTATTCACTTATTAAAATAACGTAGCGCATAACTTGTTATGTTCAGTGCTGGCTATTGTGCTAATTAGCGTAAGTTTAAACGTAATATACTTATGTAAGTTGGATTATATTTAGCCTACGCTAATTACTATGTACTGGGTGTAAGTAATTGTAAGATTATGTTTAGTTAATTTGAAAGCCAGCACGCGAGCTTATAAATTGAAACTCTGCTGCTTTTTATTCGGGGAATTGTTAATACCAATCTGCTTATATATGGGGTCTATTTAACGTTAAGAAAATTACGCTAGAACTAGGCAAAAGTTTTTGTATCTAGTTGTTCTAAATTAAAAATTTTTAACGACGTTATAGTGCAATTTAATCCGTTAAATTGATCAAATATTTATGCAGGTTGGTATAATTACACAGCTTGTTTTGCCCATGCAGATAAGCGTCTACAAAATCTACTTCCATTGGTTTTGAAAAGTAATAACCCTGAAGGTGAGATACACCAATATCAGTGAGTGTATTTGCTTGCTCAATGGTTTCGACGCCTTCGGCAACAACCATAAAGTCTAAAGATGAGGCCATTTGTACAATTGCATGAATAATACTTAATCCTCTTTTATCCATATTCTGAATAAAGCTTCTATCTATTTTTACTATATCTACACCAATATCAAGCATGCTTGAGAGTGATGAGTAACCAGTACCAAAATCATCAATTGAAATACAAAAACCTTGTTTTTGTAGCGCTTTAACAGCTGTTAAAAATGTGAGTTTATCCTCGGCAAATACTGATTCAGTAATCTCTATATGTAGATTTTTAGGCTCTATTTGGTGGGTATTTACTATTTTTAATACCTTAGTTACAAAATCAGGATCTTGTAGTTGAATAACCGATACGTTCACGCTTATAGCAATTTGGGGTTGTAAATGGCTAAACTTTTTAGCTTGAATACAGGCTTGATCGATTACCCAAAGGCCCAGTTCGGTAATTAAACCGTATTGCTCAGCAATAGTAATAAACTCATCAGGAAAAATGTTTTCACCGTCTAGTTGCCAGCGTAAAAGTGATTCAAACGAGGTTACTTTTGATGTTTTGCTATCAACAATGGGTTGAAATACTAGCCTTAAACCGTTTTCTTCTAAGGCACTGGCTAAACGTTGGCTTAAAAGATATTCCCTTTCTTGTTTTAATTTGAGCGAATCGCTATAAATATTTATATTACCTTTAGCCATGCGTTTTTGGTGATACATTGCGGTATCAGCTGAGCGAATTAAGGTATTTAAATCATCTCCGTGCTCAGGATACATAGCAATTCCAATTGTGGCAGATACCCATTTTTGATATTTATATGTTTTACGTTCGGCGCCAATACTCTGAAGTACTTTATTAGCAAACTCGAAAAGCTCAGCTTTGGTTTGATACGTTGCTAAAATTAAAAACTCATCCCCGCCCCAGCGGCATTTATAAAGCTGTTGGTTGCATACATTGCTAATTCTCAGGGCTATTTCTTTTAATACTTTATCGCCTACTTTATGGCCTAGCGAATCGTTTATTTGTTTAAACCCATCTAAATCTACAAATAATAAAGCAAAGGGATCTTTAGGATTATCTGTGATTTGTTTGTTTGCATTTTTTAAAAATGCGGTCCGGTTTAATAAATTAGTGAGTGGGTCGGTATTGGACAAGCGATAGATCTCTTCAGTACGTTGCTCAACCTTGTTTTCCATTTCATTAAGCAGTTCTCTATTTTGGTTTTTGAGCTGAATTGCGCTATGTGTAAATGTGGCTGATTTGTATGATGAAGCAATCATAATAAATGCAAAAGTTAAGCCTAATAGCCCTAATATGTGCTGGTAATGATCGCTTGAAAGCATTAACAGAAAAGAGTAGGGAGCTAATAAAGTAAAGCTATATAAAACAGCAGTAAAACGGCTACCAGATAGTATGTTGGCAGAGCCACCAGCAAGCGCTGATAAAATAGCTATGGTAGTGGTAACTTCTATAGTAGATGATGTGCTATGAAACCAAAGAGCATAACCACACCAAGACATTGCTGTTAGTACGCAACCAATAGAAAAACGGCTTAGGTAAGAGCTTGTATTATAAGGTTTATTGGACTTTTGAGTTTTCAAGAAAAGCCCTACATCAATAGTGCGCAAAGTAAGCACACTCATTATTATGCCAAACCATACTATTTTATCGTGGTTGATATTCTCGTTACTTATATCAAAAGCAAATACTAAAGCAACGCTTACCAATACAGAAACGGCAATTCCGGCAACCGCATTCGAGTATAAAATTTTGAGCGCTTCTTTTCGCTCATCAGTACTTAAATTATTATATGGCACTAATTAATACCTTTTTCAAAAACAACACCTAGGAAATTAAGTAAACCATTTAGAAAATTACATCACTGGTAATACAAAGAGCTTAACGAACTTTTACACAACTAAATAAATATAGTCTATGAGTGAAATAAAAAAAGTTTAAAAAGTAAAAAGGCTCAAAATAAATATTTATTTTGAGCCTTAAAATTATTAAGCAGGTTAAAGTGTTAGCGACTTTAATTGCTGTTTTATAAAGTTAACCTTCGAAATCACTGTCGTTATGGCGCTCTGCCATTTGCTCTTCCTCGGGTCCCCATGTGCGATTTACACGACGGCCGCGCTTTACAGCAGGGCGATCAGCAACTTGTTTTGCCCAACGTAAAACATGAGTGTATGAGGCAACATCTAAAAACTCTGCAGCATCATATAAGTCACCTAAAACTAACGATCCGTACCACGGCCAAATTGCGATATCGGCAATTGAGTATTCATCGCCCGCCATGTATTCATTTTCGCTTAAATGGCGATTTAACACATCAAGCTGACGCTTTGTTTCCATGGTAAAACGGTCAATAGGGTATTGCATTTTACTTGGTGCGTAGCTATAAAAATGGCCAAATCCACCACCTAAGTATGGCGCTGAGCCCATTTGCCAAAATAACCAGTTACGACACTCTGTTTTAGCTTTTAAATCTTTAGGGATGAGCACATCAAATTTTTCAGCCAAATACTGTAAAATAGAACCTGATTCAAAGATGCGAGTAGGCGGTGTGGTTGAATGATCCATTAACGCTGGAATTTTTGAATTAGGATTAATATCTACAAAGTCAGATCCAAACTGATCGCCATCACCAATGTTTATTAAATATGCGTCGTAATCTGCGTCAGTGCAACCAAGCTGTAAAAGCTCTTCAAACATGATTGTAGCTTTTTGGCCATTAGGTGTAGCAAGAGAGTAAAGCTGAAATGCGTGCTCACCAATAGGTAGAGTTTTGTCATGAGTCGCGCCTGCAATTGGGCGGTTAATACTGGCAAATTTACCGCCACTTTCGCTTTCCCACGTCCATACTTTTGCTGGCGTGTATTCGTTTTGATCACTCATAAATAACCTCTGTTAGATAAAATACATATATAATAAATGTGGCCATTAAAAATTAATTAAAGGCAATGCTAAGCATTTAATTTACCGACCTTTTAATTTATCGGCTTTTGCTAATCTATAACCTAAAAAGAACCCGCTTAAAGCTCCAAATAAATGGCTTTCAAACGATACATGATAGCGCTGGGGTAAAACACCCCATATAAAACCGCTATAAAGTATAGCCACTACAACAGCAATTATAATTGATTTTAATGAGCGTCTGACTAAGCCGTAGCATAGAATAAAGCCCCATAAACCATATATAACACCGCTTAAACCAACATGTATGTTACTGCGCCCAAATGCCCAAACTAACAGTCCACCAACTAGAGCGGTAAAAATAAATACGTTATAAAAACGTTTTACGCTGTACTGACAAATTAGCCAACTTAACACCACAAATGGGATCATATTACTGGCAAAGTGCCACCAGCTACCATGTAAAAATGGCGCACATAATATACCAATTAACCCTTGAATACTGCGTGGATATATACCTAAACCATTTAGGTTTATACCAGGTAGGCTATTGATCACTTGTAGTACAAAGCAAATAGTAACAACACTAAAAATTGCAAAACGTGTGCTGGTTAGTAATGACTGTGTGGTTGGCTTGGTTGCCATATAATCGCCCTAATTGACTTTAAGAGTTGCCAGTATAGGAATTGTATTTACTAATGAAAAGCAATTAAAAAAGCACAGCGCAAAAACGCTGTGCTTTCTTACTAATTAATCCCAATTAACCTAACTTAGTTAATAGTTTTTTAGCTGCTAGTTCAGAGCTTGCTGGGTTTTGACCGGTAATAACTAAACCATCTACTAGTGCTAATACACCCCAATCGTCAGTTTTTTGATAGTCACCACCTTTTTTAATTAGCTCGTCTTCCACTAAAAATGGCACGATATCGGTAAGTTGTACTGCAGCTTCTTCAGAGTTAGTAAAGCCAGTTACTTTTTTACCGGCTACTAGCGCATTGCCATCGGCATCTTTAACATTCAAAAACGCTGCACTTGCATGACATACCGCTGCAACAGGTTTTTGCTCTTTTACAAAGCTTTCGATAAGTGAAATTGAATCGATGTTATCAACCAAATCCCATAATGGACCGTGACCGCCTGGATAAAATACCGCGTCAAAATCGCCAGATTTTACTTCGCTCAACACTTTAGTATTTGCCATTAGTGTTTGTGCTGCGCTATCTGCGTCGTAACGTTTAGTTGCATCTGTTTGAAAATCAGAAAGTGTACTTGTTGGGTCAATCGGTGGTTGACCGCCAGCTGGAGACGCTAATGTTACTTCAACACCTGCATCAACAAATGCATAATAAGGGGCTGCAAATTCTTCTACCCAAAAACCTGTTTTTTCGCCAGTGTTACCAAGTTCTGCGTGAGATGTAAGAACCATAAGTATTTTTTTAGACATAGAATATATTCCTTCTGATGATTTAAATTAGTAAGTCTTGCTTACCAATTACTATATGCACTAACAGCGGTTTAAACAACGATGATAAATTCAACTTTATTGGTTTAATAATTGATACAATAGAAAGGTTGAATTTAAAATATGCTACGGAGCGTTTATGAAGGTGTCGTTTGAGCAGTTAAAAAGTATGGTGGTATTTGCCCAAATAGTAGAGCAGGGCAGTTTAACTG
This sequence comes from Pseudoalteromonas sp. SWN166, assembly GCF_015864485.1. Lineage (NCBI taxonomy): Bacteria > Pseudomonadati > Pseudomonadota > Gammaproteobacteria > Alteromonadales > Pseudoalteromonadaceae > Pseudoalteromonas > Pseudoalteromonas sp. SWN166. The sequence goes on along the minus strand of NZ_JADYXB010000003.1, from coordinate 203,760 downwards.
CTGCCGCTAAACAGCTAGGACTTACGCGAGCCGTAGCCAGTTATCATTTAAAAAAGTTAGAAACTCAGCTTGAAGTTACTTTACTAAATCGCTCAACCCGTACCATGGCGCTGACTGAAGCGGGTATTGCTTACTATGAGCGTTGTAGAATAATTACCGAACAAGCTAATGCCGCTAATCAACAAATAGAAAATATAAAAAGTGAGCCGCAAGGGTTACTTAAGATTAGTTGCCCCGTAAATGTGGGAATGCAGCTAATTGTGCCCGCAATAAATACGTTTAAGCGCCAATACCCTAAAATTCAAATAGACTTACAACTTACTGACGATGTGGTTGATATTATTAAAAATGGGTTTGATTTTGCAATTAGAGGCGTGGCACTTAGCGACTCTAATTTACAAGCAACTAAACTTACAACAATGAGCACCTGTATTTGTGGTGCGCCGGATTACTTTACCCATTTTGGCAAACCTAAAACGCCTTTAGAATTAGCAGAGCATCAGTGGGTGGTTTATCAATTAGGAAGCAAAACGTTAACGCTTTCAAAAGATGGCAAAAAATACGATGTTACAATGCAAGGCGGTTTAAGCACCAATAATGCCGCTGCACGTACTGCATTTGTAGAAGCGGGGCATGGCATTGGGCGTATTCCGCTTTATGATGCATGGCCAAAGGTACAAGCTGGGCTGCTTGAAATTATATTAGATGATTATAAAAGTAAAGATATTGAGCTTTACGGGGTATTTCCCCCAGGGGCTGCGGGTTCTAAAAAGCTACGATTGTTTATTGATTACTTAAAAGCATATTTTGTAAAACAGCATACCGCCTTAGGTATGCTGAAAAGTTTTTAATAATATAATGCTTTTATAAAGTTCGATTAAATAATACCACCGCTTGCTGGTACATATTAATGGCAAGGGCTGCATCGTATCGCTCGCCTTCATCGCGCATAAAAGCATGTTGCGCGTTAACTTCTTGCCATTGGTAATTTATCCCCGTGGCAACAGCTTGTTGATAAATTTTAGTACGACTTTCTTGCGGTACGTGCGGGTCTTGTTTACCCCATATAAAGTGAATTTCGCCTTGTATATCAGCCATGCGCTCAAATGAGTTATTGCCAGTTTTTGCTGGTAATGTATTGCTGTGAATGTCAGTAGCGTATAAACAAAGTGCTGCTTTAACTTCAGGGTTTAGTGCTGCTCTATAAGCTAAATGCCCACCAATACATACGCCCATTGCGCCTACTGTACCTGTGCAATAGCTTTGTTGTTTTATAAAGTCGATCATGGCTTGCGTGTCGCTATCATGATGCTCAAGTGGCTTTGCCCACTTATCGGCATTGCCTTTATCTTTACCTGCATCATCGTAAGCAAGCACAGTACCTATAGGATTTAACTCGTGAAACACTTCAGGCACTAATACTACAAAGCCATGGCTTGCTAAAATAGCTGCGCTGCGTGCGATTGGGGCGGTTTGCTGAAAAATCTCAGAATAAAAAATAACAGCAGGAAATTGCCCTTGCACTTGGGGGCGGTAAACAGTGGTTCGCATTAAACCTGTAGGTGTTGGCAAGTCTGCATTATGTTGTTGAATTATCATAAAAGCGCTCAGTTAAACAAAAATATATAATTGATATGGTAACTGAGCGCGATAAAATAAACGACTTTTGTAGTCAGTATTTAAATACTTGCAGGCATTTTATTACAACTAGCGTAATAACTTACGGTAGCCGGCCAATCTGAAAATATAGCCATTACACCCACGTCCTTTGCGAGTACATCAACGACCGTCATCATATCGGCATCGTTATCTATCACATCAGCGATTGATTGATAATAATAGCCACCGCCTTCATTAAGCGGACCTGAGCGCTCTAGACTCCATGCAATAAGCTCTAATCCTGCCGTTTTAGCGTCAATTGCGTATTGCGATGGCACAATATTACTTTCGCTGTCTATTGTTAGCATCATCCAAATTGGAGGTGCTAAAATTTTAACGCCATCGGCAACAAGCTCATCCATACTCGGTTGCCATGTTTGCGGGTTGTTTGGATCAAATCCTGCTTCATTGTCGCGACCATCTAAGTATACGCTTTTATCTGCAAAATCAGGGTTGGTGTTAATCCAGTATTTTACGTCATTAAGATTAAACGATTGCGGATAAACTTTTGAGGCTGGCACACCCATTTGTGTGTATTCGTCTAGCATTTTTTGCGCATATTGCTCTTGGGTCATTCCATTAAATGGCATACTTACTTGCGGTGATTTAAGCTCTGGTGTCATTTTTACGCCCATCTCATTAAACAATGCAATACTTTGCTTATGAGTCATTAATGTCCCTTGGGTCGCATATAAGTCAGTGCGCCAATTGGGTGTACCATCCATGTAATCGGCAACGGTGGTTGCATTTGTGTTTGCACCATCCATTTTACCTTCAAGGGTTAAAAACTCCGCTAAGCTTATATCGCTGGTACAGCATTTAGCTGAAGCGGCAATACCATTAGCAGGGTCGGCTGGTGTAAATGGCACATTGCATTTAGCTGCAAGCTCAGGAATGGCTAAAATATTAGTTGTGGTGTGTAAGTCGCATTGAGAATGGCGACATACTAGTTCTTTATCGTTTGTAAATGTAACATCGCATTCAACAATACCTGCGCCCATTCTAGCTGCTGCAATGTAAGCTTCTTTAGTATGTTCAGGATATTGCATTGACGCACCGCGATGACCAATAGAAAAGTCGGTGCGGTAAAAGGGTCCTTCTTTGCATGACTCTAATTGTGTTTTTAAAGTGCTGTCGCTCATATCATTGACTAAATAATATGGACGAGTGCCTAGTTGAATATCTGGAGCGTTACCATTTGGTACTTCTACAATAACAGGCGTAGGAACTTCAACAATCTCAACTTCGGTGTTGGTAACAACCACTTCTTTTTCTACTATTTTTACATCGTCATCGCAGCCTGCAAGTGTGGCTAACAATATACAGCTTGTAAGTAAGGTAATACGCTTCATTATTTATCCTTAAAAAGTAAAATTTGTACTACCTTAATGATTATTAATGACAATTTAGCTACAAGCTTATTAATTTACTTTTTTATTAATAATTTGATTCACTATTAATGCACCTAACATTATAGCTGCTCCAATACTTAGCCTAACAATGTCAGCGTCTCTATTCCATATAAGGACATTAACTATAATACCAGCTGGGATTAGTAAGTTATTCATTACGGCTAAAGCTCCAACGTTGACGAGTGTTGCGCCTTTATTCCACATAAAGTAACCAAGGCCCGATGCAACAACTCCTAAATAAATCAGTATTCCCCACTGAGTAGAAGTGCTTGGTAATTTGTTTGAATTACCAAATAATGCATAACAAATTGTGGCAATAATAAGTGCGCCTATAAAAAACCATCCAAATACGGTTTTATCATCAAGCTGATTGTTCATCATTAAGCGTTTATAGGTCACTTGACCTACAGCAAAACTGATATTAGCACCTTGAACAAGCAATAATCCGATTATGAAGTTGTTATTTAGGTTTTCGAAACGAATGGTAATTGCACCGATTACGGCAATAAGCGCGACTATAAAAAAGCGTGGGTTAAACCGTTTATTCAATGCATCGTTTAATAAAGTGATGTAAATAGGGGTCATTACTGTAAATAGCAGTACTTCGGGTACGGTTAAAAATAAAAATGAGTGGTAATAAAAGCTGTACATAATACCAAGCTGTACAGCGCCAATCAGCATAAGCTTTAAGGCTAAAGGTTTAGGCGTTGTTTTAAGTTTTAAAAATGGTAAAAATACCAGAGTGGCTAGTGCTATGCGAATTAACACACTAAACCATGCATCAACTTGGCCGGCTAAATACACGCCAATTAAACTAAATGAAAATGCCCAAAGTAAAGTTACTGCAAATAAGTACCGCATAGCTGTCGTCTTTAAATAATTAATGGCAGCAGTTTATCTGTTATAAATTGATGTATAAACAATAAAAGCCCGCAAGCGGGCTTTTATAAAGTCTAAAATTAATGAACTACGTTACTAATTACTCAACTAAGTTATTAATTATTCAACCAAACCACGGCGCTTAAGTAATGCGTCGGTTGTTGGTTTTTGACCTCTAAACTCAATGTAGCTTTGCATTAAGTCGCGGCTGTTACCTTTTGATAGGATTTCTTTACGGAACTTATCACCATTTTTACGTGTTAAGCCGCCGTTATTTTCCATATGCGCAAATGCATCTGCTGCAAACACTTCAGTCCAAAGGTATGCGTAGTAACCCGCTGAATAACCACCTGCAAATGTGTGACTAAAGAAGTTTGATTTGTAACGCGGTGGAACAGGGTAGTAAGCAATGCCGTGTTTTTCTAACGCGTCTTGCTCAAATTTTTGAACGTCAGTAATCTTTTTATCAGAGCCAAATGAATGCCATTCCATATCAAGTAGTGCAGCGGCTAAATATTCAGTAGTGCCGTAACCTTGGTTGAATTTTTGCGATTCTAGTACTTTATCAAGTAAAGCTTGTGGAATTGGCTCACCTGTTTTGTAGTGCTTAGCGTAGTTAGCAAGTACTGTTGGTTCAATCATCCAGTCTTCGTTTGCTTGTGACGGAAATTCAACAAAGTCACGCGCCGTTGCAGTACCCGCTAGGCTTGGGTATTTAACATCTGAGAATAAGCCGTGCGCAGCATGACCAAACTCATGGAACATTGTAGACACTTCGTCAAATGTTAATAATGTAGGCTCGCCTGCAGCTGGCTTTGGAATATTTAACGCGTTGTAAATAACCGGTTTAGTACCTTTTAAGCCGCTTTGACTTACGTATGCACTCATCCATGCACCGCCACGTTTACCTTCACGTGCGTATGGGTCTAAGTAAAATAAACCAATAGCACTGCCATCAGCGTTAAATACTTCGTACGCTGTTACATCTTCATGATAAACAGGTAGGTCTTTACGTTCTTTAAACGTAATACCGTAAAGTTTGTTCATCGCGAAGAATAGACCGTCGTGAATAACCGATTGCATTTCAAAGTATGGTTTAACTAATGCTGGATCTAAGTTGTACTTTTCTGCACGTACTTTTTCAGCATAAAAAGTCCAATCCCACGGTTTAAGCTCAAAGCTCTCGCCTGAATCGTTAATCACTTTTTGAATTGCTGCAGCTTCAATTTTAGCTTTTTCAACTGCTTTTGGTGCTAGGTCATCAAGGATGCCGTAAACGTTTTCAGTTGTTTGTGCCATACGCGACGTCATTACATAAGAAGCCCAATCTTTGTAGCCTAAAAGCTCTGCTTTTTGAGCGCGTAGGTTGGTTTCTTTAATAATGATAGGGCCGTTAGTTTTTGCTGCACGGTTTGCAGAGGCTTTAAAAATACGCTCACGTAGGTCACGGTTTTCAAGGCTTGATAAAATTGGTTGTTGCGTTGTATTTACCAAAGTGATCATGTAGCCGTCTTTGCCCGCTTTTTTAGCCGAAGCTGCAAGGCCTGCAATTTCACCTTCAGAAAGACCCGCTAATTCACTTTTATCTGTAACTACAATAACGTCTTCTTTAAACGATTTTAAAATGTTTTGTGAAAACGCAGTAGATAGCTGAGCTAGCTCTGAGTTAATTTCACGCATTTTAGCTTTTTCAGCGTCGTTTAATTTAGCACCTGCTTTTACAAACTGCTTGTAGTAAAAATCAACTAGGCGTTTGTCTTCTGCGTTTAATTTATCTTGGTTGTCGTAAATTGTTTGTACACGTTTGAATAAAGCACCATTTAGGTAAATATCATCTGAGTGAGCAGATAATACAGGCGCCATTTTTTCATCAATACGCTGGTATTCAGCATCTGAAATTAAACCAGATAAGTTATAAAAAGCAGCCGATACGCGATTTAATAGCTCACCTGACAACTCCATTTTAACTAATGTGTTTTCAAATGTAGCAGGAGCAGGGTTGTTAGCAATCGCTTGTACTTGTGCTGTGTGCTGAGCGATACCTGCATCAAATGCAGCTTCGTAATCTTTTGTACCAAACTTATCAAATTCTGGTGCCATATATTGCAATGGGCTAGGCTTAAATAAAACATTGTTTGCGTTCATGTCTTGCACTTGTGCTGCGCCTTCTTTTGCCATGTTTTGTGTATCGTTAGATGAACAGGCAGATAATATTAAAGCACTAGCAATAGTAGTGGCGATCAGGGTTTTACGCATAATAACTCCATAGAAAGATTAGCCGGAATAGGCTTTGCGAGTCGAAAAACCTAGTTAACTTATCAAATTTTGGGGTTTATACAATAAAGTTTATCGGTATTAAGGGGGATTTTAACGCAAATTAGCTAATATTTAGCTTTAAGGGAGGTAAAAGTAGCTCTAAAAGTAAACACTTGAGCTACTTATATAGGTCTTAGATTCATAATTGCCTAGTTATATCCAAGTACAAATTTTCTCTCAGAGCCAAAACTGCTTGGTTGTTGTTGGCCAAACTCTTTGTTAATAGATGCCAGTGTTTGCTCTTGCTCTGCAAGAAGGCACAAAATTTTATTTCGATAATCTAGGCTGCTCTCAAATAAATGTAAGTCTACCTGTGGCTGCAAAGTTGCCAGCCTTTGATTTAAAGTTAGTTGTGACATAGTGATCTCCAATGCTTGTACACTATTTATATAGCACTCGGTGCAATAAAGAGTTAATAAATTGTTCATAAAAAGCATTTTGAACTTATTAACTTGGCGTTTTAGTTATATTATGACTGCTAAACTTACCCAACACTGAACCGCTTTTACTTTACAGTGATTTAAATTTAAAGCGCTCCTTTGCTTGTTTTGGAAAATAAATGACCTTAGAACACATAAACCAAATTCTTGCCTTTGTTGTATTTAGTTACAGCGATGTACACATTACCGTAGCAAAAATTATTCAAGTGCCTTTAATACTATTCGCTATTTGGTTTCTTGTTACGCGTATTGGCAAGCTAATAACAAAAACATTATTGGCAAAAAAGTTAAGCCAAGATGCCGTGCATTTATTTACGCGTATCTACTTTATTTTAAGTATCGCAATTTTAATTTTTACATCTTTAGAGGTATTAAGCATACCGCTGACTGCATTTGCTTTTGTGTCAGGTGCCATAGCTATTGGCGTAGGCTTTGGTGCGCAAAATATAATTAATAACTTCATTAGTGGCTGGATATTAATGTGGGAGAGACCAATACGTATTGGCGATTTTTTAGAAGTGGGCAATGCAAAAGGCGTGGTAGAGACGATTAATACACGCTCTACACGTATTCGCCGTAACGATGGGGTTCATATGCTTATCCCAAATAGTCAGTTATTGGAGAATACAGTAACAAATTGGACACTGATTGATGGTAATGCACGATCATCGGTAAGTGTAGGCGTTGCATACGGATCAGACGTGCTGCTGGTTAAAAAGTTAATTCAGCAAGTACTTGATGACCATGAGGCTATTTTGGCTAATCCAAAGTCGTCGGTGTTGTTTGATGACTTTGCAGATAGCTCACTGGTATTTAATGCTGTTTTTTGGGTGTGCGCCGAGTCAGAAACCATGCTTAGAAAAGTGCGCAGTGATATTCGATTTAGTATTTACGCTGTATTTGAAGAGCATGATGTTGTTATTGCTTTCCCGCAGCGTGATATTCATATCGACGGTGAAATTGCAATTAAGCGCCCATAATCCAAATACAGTCACTATTGGAAGTCGCTCGCGGGCGACTTTTTATAAAAAAGTAGGTGTTTCTATTTTAGGTTAACATGTAAAACAATCCCTTCTTCCTACTCCATTTTATTAAATTCAATAAAGGACATATGTCCGCATCACTGGGGTTTTGCATCTAAATAGTGGTAAAAACACGTGATTTTGTAGTTAAATGTTGCAAAAAAGTTTCTGATTATGTCTGTATTTATGCAGTAAAATTGTCACACAATGGTATAATCTTCATCGTTCGTTCAGCCTTATAACATCGTTTTTGTACTCTCGGTAATAAGGTCCGCGCGCATGACGCAAGTCGCGAAAAATTGAACGAGCCCGCAATGAATACATTGCGCAACACAAAAAACCGTTGAACAAGAGTGCACAAAAAAGGTTAAACCCAACATGAAAGCAATGAAAAGATCTACGTTAGCTACCCTAATCAATGCAACGTTGTTCTCTGCAGTAGCAGGTACTTCATTTTCTTCTTTAGCTGCTGAAGAAAAAACAGCTAAAAAAAGTAATCAACTAGAAGTTATTCAAGTAACAGCTCGTAAACGTGTAGAAAACGCTCAAGAAGTACCTGTAGCTGTCTCTGCACTTCAAGGTGATAACCTTGATGCGTATAGCTCAGCTGGTATGGACATTCGTTTTTTAAATGCGAAAATTCCAAGTTTATCTATTGAATCTTCATTTGGTCGTTCATTCCCACGCTTTTACGTTCGTGGTTTAGGTAATACCGATTTCGATTTGAATGCATCACAACCAGTATCGCTTGTTGTTGATGAAGTAGTTCAAGAAAATGCAATTTTAAAAGGCTTCCCAGTATTTGATGTTGAACGCGTAGAAGTATTACGTGGACCACAGGGAACTTTATTTGGGCGTAATACGCCAGCTGGACTTGTTAAGTTTGACACTGTTAAACCAAGCCAAGAATTTGATGGTTATGGCTCTGTTTCATACGGTAGCCGTGGCGCTGTAGACACAAGTGGTGCTGTAGGTGGTGCTTTAACTGACCGTTTATCTGCTCGTGTTTCATTATTATGGCAAGACAAAGACGATTACATTGATAACCAAGCTCCAGGCTTTGAAGCTAAAGACGAGCAAGGTGGTTACACTGAAAAAGCGGCACGCGTTCAGTTTTTATATGAAGGCGATGATTTTACTGCTTTATTAAACTATCACACACGTGACTTAGATGGCTCGCCAATTGCTTTTCGTGCAAACGTAATTAAAGCAGGTACTAATGAGCTAGTAGACAACTACGAAAGTGATGTTGTTTATCAAGATGCGGCATCTCGCTCTACTCAACAAGTAGAATCTGAAGGTGCAAGCTTAAAGCTTGAGTGGGAACTTAAAAACCACACAATCACTTCAATTTCTGCATGGGAAAGTGCTGAAATATATTCGCGTGCTGACATCGATGGTGGTTACGGCGCTTCATACACAGATGATATGGGGCCTGGTTTTATCCCTTTCTCTTCAGAAAGTGCTGATGGCATTCCAGATCACGACCAGTTGACGCAAGAACTACGCTTATCTAGTAACTTTGATGGCGATTTAAATTATCAAGTAGGTGTTTTTTACTTCGATGAAGAGCTAACTATTGAAAACTACAGCTACGATACATTCTCAACCCCCGATGCTGGTGTTTTAAATGGCTTTGTTCGTCAGCAACAAGATACAACTGCTTGGGCTGTATTTGGTTCTGTAGATTATACTTTTTCAGATGATTTAAAAGTAACAGCCGGCCTTCGCTATTCTGACGATGATAAAGATTTTGTAGCAGACCGTACACTTAGCCCAATTGGCGGTGGTGCATTACGAGTAGAGCGTGATGTTAGTGACGACCATGTTAGCTGGGACTTATCTGCAAATTATAAAGTAAACGATGATGTTAACTGGTATGGTCGTGTAGCAAATAGCTTCCGCGCTCCGAGTTTACAAGGCCGTATTTTGTTTGGTGATGAGGTAACTACAGCTGAGTCAGAAACGGTAACATCGTACGAAACAGGTATTAAATCAGACGTGCTAGACGGCCAAGGCCGTGTTAACGCTACGGTATTTTACTACACAATGGATGATCAGCAACTTACTGCTGTAGGTGGTGGTGCTAACTTTAACCGTTTAGTTAATGCTGATAAAACGACTGGCTATGGTTTTGAGTTAGATACACAGTGGGTATTAAGCGATGAGTTTAATGCGACATTTAATTTAAGTTATAACAAAACTGAAATTAAAGATAAAAACTTAGCTGTGGCTGTTTGTGCACAGTGTACTGTAACTGACCCAATTAATGGTTCAGGACTTGCTGTGCTTGACGGCAATAGCTTACCGCATGCACCTGAGTGGATCTCTAACTTTACGCTTCGCTACACTAAAGAACTTGCCGATGGTAACTTCTTTGCTAGCGGTGATATTTCTTACCGCAGTAAAATCAATATGTTCCTTTACGAATCAGTAGAGTTTGAAGGTAAAGAGCTTATTGAAACAGGTTTGCGTACAGGTTACACATGGTCTGAAGGCGATTACGAATACGAAGTAGCCGCTTTTGTTCGTAACTTATTTGACGAGCAACAAGTTATTGGAGCTGTAGACTTTAATAACAATACGGGTATTGTTAATGAAGAACGCTATGTTGGTGCTGAATTTAAAGTTAATTTTTTCTAAACGTTAACCTAAATTGTATTAATTTTGAAAGCCTGCCTTGTGCAGGCTTTTATGTTTTTATAAAGCTGGTAAAGTATCGTTAATTAATTTAAAGAGATAAGAAAATGGCTGGATTTTGGAATTACCGTGTAATTTTTTGTGAAGCAACGAAAGACGAAGCAGCACAATATCAAATACACGAAGTAGAATATAACCTAAATGGTAAAGTAACTAATTGGTCAGAAACTGGCGCAGCTCCTTTTGGTACAACACTTGATGAGTTGAAAGATGACTCAGATCGTTTAAAAACAGCATTTGAAAAGCCAGTACTTAAAGTTATTCGTAAAACGCGTGGCTACGAGCTTGTTGATGTTGAAACAGGTGAAGAAGCAACGGGTGAGCCACCAGCAGGTTTGACTCAGTAATAGTATTAATAAAGGCGCTTAGGCGCCTTTTTTATTGTCAAAATTTAGCTTAGGTTAAATAATACCAATCTGCTTATATATGGGGTCTATTTAACGTTAAGAAAATTACGCTAGAACTAGGCAAAAGTTTTTGTATCTAGTTGTTCTAAATAAAAAATTTTTAACGACGTTATAGTGCAATTTAATTCGTTAAATTGATCAAAGATTTATGCAGGTTGGTATAAGGAGTGAGGATGACATTAGAAGCAGTATTATTTGATATGGATGGCACATTAGTTGATTCAGAAAGCATGCACTTTGTATGTTGGAGTAAACTACTTAAGCCTTATGGTGTTAGTTATTTAGAAAGTGATTTTTGTCAGCGCTTTTCAGGACGACCCACTTTAGAAGCTGCAATCGAAATTAAGCAAGAGCATAACTTATCAGTAAGCGCACAGTTTTTAGCGGATGAAAAATACCGTTTATTTGGCGAATATGTAATAACACATTTACCACCACTGATGCCGTTTACTGAGCAAACGTTGAAAGCTGTAAAAGCGAGTGACTTAAAAATGGCGCTAGTAACGGGCAGTGCTAAAAGTGAAGCTATGCCAATACTTAAAGGTTTAGGATTTTATGAGCTGTTTGACACGGTGGTAACAAAAGACGATGTAACTAATCCTAAACCTGCTGGAGACCCATATTTACTGGCACTTAAGCAGATAAATATACAGGCAGGCAATGCAATTGCTGTCGAGGATACATTTACCGGTGTTACGGCGGCCAACAACGCTTTGTTACGTGTTGTAGTCATTGCCAATAGCCATACTAAAGATCACGACTTTAGCCAAGCTACCTATAAAATGAGTAACTTAGATGAGTTTTGGCAATGGGTGCAATCTCAACTATAGTTTAAGCCAACTTTTACTTGCTTGGATGCGCCAATGTTTACTATTAAATACCTGTTTTTAATTGTTGTTGTACTTTTTACGCAATGTATAAGTGCAGCACAACCCTCTATTTTACTGGCTAAAGTATATAACGAAACTAAACATTACGATGTAAGTAAGTATTTAGTCAGTGAGAAATATGATGGCGTAAGAGCTATATGGACCGGCACGCAGTTTGTTACTCGCAAGGGCAATATTATTAATGCGCCGAGTTGGTTTACAGCGCCATTGCCAAATGTATGGCTTGATGGTGAGCTATGGACCAAGCGTGAGCACTTTTCTAAGCTTAGTGGCATAGTAAGAACTAAAAAACCTAATAATCATGATTGGCAAACTATTACTTATAAAGTATTTGATATGCCAGATGAAAATCTGCCTTTTAGCACTCGTTATAAAAACTATAATGAGCTTATTACTAGCCTAAACTCGCCGCACATTAGCGTTGTAGTTCAATATAGCTTTACTAATAATGAGCAGCTCACAGAGTATTTTGAAAACATAACTAAGCAGGGCGGCGAGGGCGTAATGCTTCATTTGGCCAGTGCTAAGCACAGCAATGGTCGAAGCAATGCATTACTAAAATTAAAACCTTACTTAGATGCAGAAGCGGTTGTGATTGCGCATTTACCAGGTAAAGGAAAATACCAAGGTATGTTAGGGGCATTAAGGGTAAAAACAGCACAAGGGCAGGTGTTTTCTATTGGTACTGGGTTTAGTGATGCAGAGCGCTCCACGGCGCCTGAGATAGGTAGCACTGTAACGTACCGATTTCATGGATTAACAAAAAACGGTTTACCGCGTTTTGCTAGTTTTTTACGAGTAAGAGATAGTTTATAACATTTATAATTTTTACAAAGTGTGCTAAATTGCGCGGCCTTTTTGGTAATGTATGGTGAAGTATGTTTGTAGGTTTTGATTACGGTAGTTCTAATTGTGCTATGGGTGTAATGAGCGAGGGTAATGTTCAATTAGTACCGCTAGAGCAAGGAAAACATTACTTACCGTCTACACTTTACACTCATCACAGTGCCTTGGTTGTTGACTTTGTTGCTAAGCACTTACATGGCACAGCCCATGAGCATGACTTTTTAACGCAGCGCCAAGCATTATTAAATACCTTACCTCGTATTAAGTCAGACCTTGATTTACAACCTTCAGATGAAACCCTATTTATTGGTCGTGAAGCGATTAGCGAGTACGTGCAGTTTCCTGAAGAAGGCTACTTTGTTAAGTCCCCTAAATCATTTTTTGGCGCAACAGGTTTAAAGCAAGGTCAAATTAACTTTTTTGAAGATATTGCAACCGCGATGATCTTAAAAATTAAGCAACGCGCTGAGCTCTCTCTAGGAAAAACACTTACACAAACAGTGATTGGTCGCCCAGTAAACTTTCAGGCTGTGGGTGGTGAGCAATCAAATCAACAAGCGGTCGGTATTTTAGAACGCGCTGCTAAACGCGCTGGTTTTAAAGACGTAGAGTTTTTATATGAGCCACTTGCTGCGGGTATCGATTACGAGAGTGATTTAACTCAGGATCAAAAAGTACTCGTTATTGATATTGGTGGTGGTACGAGTGACTGCTCGTTTGTACAAATGGGCCCGAGTTTTAGAGGAAATAGCCAGCGCGATGGCGATTTTTTATCTCACAGTGGTAAACGTGTTGGCGGAAACGATTTAGATATTGCTTTGAGCTTTCATGGTTTAATGCCGTTATTGGGTTTAGGCAGTACGTTTAAATCAGGTCTACCTTTGCCTAATCAAGCGTTTTGGCAAGCGTGTAAAATTAACGATGTAAACTTACAAAGCCAGTTTTATAGTGAAAGCCATACCCGAGAGCTAAATGCACAATTACGTGATGTAAGTGCACCTGAGCTTTATAAGCGTTTAATACATTTACAGCAAAACAAGCAAGGTCATCAGTTAGTACAACAAGGTGAAGCGGCTAAAATAGCACTTTCATCAGCTAGTGCGTTTGATTGTGATTTAAGCTTTTTAGATAGTGGGCTGAATAAAAATGTATCGGTAAGCGATTTAGCTGTTGCCGTTGAGAGTAGTATTAGCCAAATAGTTACTTTAGCAAAACAAGCAATCAGCGACGCTGCAACCACGCCAGATATTATTTACTTAACAGGCGGTAGTGCACAATCACCATTGATTAAAGCGGCTTTAAGTGAGCACTTAGGCAATATAAAAATGGTTAACGGGGACCACTTTGGTAGTGTAACTGCTGGCCTGACTAAATGGGCCAGCATGCTTTATAAATAACCTAGATTACAATTGAGGTTTAAAGATCTATTTGTCGGGTTGCGAGGTATTTTTCGTAATCTGGCAATGTACGTTCAAGCTCTACATCCATAAGCGGTGAGCTTAATAACATATCTGCACTCACTTCATTACACGCCACCGGAATATTCCAAACAGCGGCTAAACGCAGCAGTGCTTTAACATCAGGGTCATGAGGCTGTGATGCTAATGGGTCCCAAAAAAATATTAAAACATGTATCTCATGTTCAGCTATTTTAGCGCCAAGTTGTTGATCGCCGCCCATAGGGCCACTTAATAGCTGAACTACATCAAGTCCCGTGGTTTTTTGAATTAAATGCCCTGTAGTACCTGTGCCATATAAAGTGTGTTTGCTTAATATGTCTTTGTGCTTTTCACACCATATTTTTAATGCTGCTTTTTTACCGTCGTGTGCAACTAATGCAATATTCTTTTGCGCGGGAAGAGATTGTGTTTTTTGTTCCATGCTGATTCTTTTTATTAGTTAACCACTGTTTTGGTTAGTTAAAATAATAGATTGATAGCAAGGGCAATAAAAACAATACCGGTGATCCTATCAATCCAAAGTTGGCTATTTGGGTTACGTCTAAAAAACTGTGCAATTTTGTCGCCAAAATAAATATACGTGCAGTCAATCGGAAAAGCAAAAATAGGGTAAAGCAAACCAAAAAAGGCAAGCTGGAAAGTAGCCGATGAAAGCGTTGGATCTACAAATTGCGGAATAAATGCAATAAAAAATAACGCTACTTTAGGGTTTAGTACTTCAGTCATCATGGCTTGAAACATGACATTACTTTTTTTACTGGTACTTATATGCTGTTTGCTTTCACAGGCGGAGTCGGCTGTAGATTTAGAGTGCTTTAATGTGCTCTTGATCATCATTAAGCCTAGGTAACACAAATAAGCTGCACCTGCATACTGCACGGCGCTATAGGCTGTGGGTGATGCTTTTAATACGGCGCTTAAACCAATCACTGCAAAAAAAGTATGAACAACGCCACCTAATGCAAAACCAAAGGCACTTTTCATACCAGCGCGTCGACCATTTGCAAAGGTTTGTGCCATCAAAAATGCATTTGATGGCCCAGGTGCTACTGCCATTAAAAAACTAGCCAATAAAAAAGAAGCTAAAAAGTCAGGGTTGATCATTGAGTGCTGTTAGTTGGATGCAAAGTATGGGCTTTTTTGCTCATTAAAATAAACCAAAGCGGAGCTAGTAATAATAAGTGAAAAGCAATTAGCCATGGTGTGCTTAGCCCTAAATACTGGGTCAATACTACCAATATGCTAGCGCCACTCATTTGCATTGCACCGAGTAGCGCAGAGGCTGTGCCTGCTTGTTTAGGAAAGCTAGATAGAGCCATACCTGCAGCCGACCCTAAACTTAAAGCAAAGCCTAATGCTGCAATTAAAATAGGTAACATAAGCGCAAATGCCGTTTCTATATTGCTAAGCGCGAGCATTAATAACCCTGAGAAAACCAGTATGCTTACGCCTACACGCAAAGCGCGCTGGCTATTTCGTTTAATGTACGTTGGTAATATAAAACTTGCGACAATACTTATTACGGCATTTAGCGTAAACCAAAAAGTAAAGTCGGCTACTGTGCCGCCTAAATGTGTAATGAGCCAGCCTGGTGCGAGCGTTACGTACACTAATATAGCCGACATGGCGACCATACAAATTAGACTATTAAACAAAAATATTGGTGTTTTAATAATAGGTGTAAAGCGACGTAAATCTAAAATATGCCCCTGGTAATGGCTATCAGCAGGGCGAGTTTCTCTAAAAAAGAATAGGGTAACAATAAGGCCTAAAATGGCAAACGCGGTTAAAAACAAAAAGTTCATACGCCAGCCAAATTGAACGGTAAGCCATGCCCCTAAAATAGGCGCCATTGCCGGAATAAAGCACACAATCCCGTTAAGGTAAGTGATCATTTGTCCGCTTCGTTCGCTCCCATATTTGTCACGCACTATCGCAAATGCAACAACAAATGTGGCACAAGCGCCAAAACCTTGAAGCGCACGTGCAATCATCAATATTTCAAAAGAAGGTGAGTAATAGGCAAGTAATGCTGAGCCTGCATATAAACTTATACCCACTATAGCCACTGGTTTTCGGCCAAATTTATCAGCCAAAGGACCCGCAATTAACTGGCCTAAACCTACTGTTAGCATAAAAATAGCAACGGTTTGCTGTACTTGTTGTTCTGTTACTGCAAATTGTTCTGCAATAGTTGGAAAAGCGGGTAAGTAAATATCGATTGCCATAGGGCAAAATATAACGAGTAACGCTAAGATAAGTAATAAAGTCATATTTGGTTTAGCGGGCTGTGTTTGCATTGAGTCTCCTTTTGCCGAGTATTTTAGGTGGGCACTCGTAAAAAAGAAAGGGCTTATGGCCCCTACATAGATTGTCGTTCTCATTATTTGATTAGATTAAGCTAAAAAGGCAGTATAAATGCGCTTTTTAAAACTGGTCTGATGTGTTAATTTGAAAAAAGTAACTGTTGATGGAAAAAATAATAATGAGTAATAAATCTGCACTTGTAAAAACATGGCATAAATTTAAGCGCCTACCTTTTGGGAATTGGCTTTTTACTAAAGCTGTTTGTTTTAAAGCGCCATACTTTGGCTCTATGAAGCCTTACGTACTTGACCTTCGAGAAGGGCATTGTAGCGCAGTGGTTAAAAATCGTCGTAGCGTTCATAACCATATTGGAACTATTCATGCTATTGCGCAGTGTAACTTAGCGGAGTTGTGTGCGGGCGTAATGGTTGATGCAACAGTGCCAGTTAAAACCCATCGTTGGATCCCAAAAGGAATGACTGTTCGCTACTTAGCAAAAGTAGATACTGATGTGACTGCAATTGCGGAAATTGATTTACCGCATAAGTGGATTGATAAAGAAGATTTAGTAGTACCGGTTAAGCTTTATAATACCCGCAATGAACTTGTTTTCACTGCAGATATTACAATGTACATTACTGAGAAAAAGTAGCGCTTAACTTGATTTGGTTTTATCAGCGGCTTGTTTATTTACAAATGATAAGTCGCTGCCATCTTCTTTCAATAACGCTTTAACTTCTTGTGCGGGTTTAAGCTCTTTCGAAATTAGCTCCGGTTCTTCTTTTTCAAAGCGTTGCTTTAAGCTGCCTTCAATGATTGCGCCTGCATCAATACTCAAGGTATCGTGAAATACATCGCCATGAACATGCGCACCACTTTGTACTTTTACTTCACTGGCATTAATTGAGCCAATAACTTTGCCTTTAACAATGACGCTTTTAGCTTCAACAATACCTTCAACAACACCCGTTGATCCAATAACTAAATGTTGTACTTTTATGTCGCCATCGATTTGGCCATCAAGCTGCACTTCGCCTTGGCTAACTAAAGTGCCTGTAAGGCGTACGTCTTGTGAAATAATAGACGGTGTGTGATTTACTCTTTTTAAATTAGAGCTCACTGTTTTTTGTTTTTTTCTACCAAACACGAGAAAGCGCCTTTGTTATTTTTAGAGGGTTGACTTGTTTACCGTTAAGTAATACTTCGTAGTGTAAATGAGTGCCTGTGCTTCTGCCTGTGCTGCCCATTAAACCAATTATGTCGTGTTTAGTGATCAGCTGACCTTTTTTCACTTTAATTTTATTTAAGTGTCCAAACCGTGTCACTAAGCCATTTTTATGTTCAAGCTCGATAAAGTTACCATAACCACCATTACGACCTGCACGAAGCACTACAGCGTCTGCTGGGGCAAATATTTCGGTTTTATGCCAACCAGCTAAATCAATTCCTTTATGAAAGGCATGATTGCTATTCATTGGATCTTTTCTGAGGCCGAAGTTGCTCGAAATATAATACTTAGCTTTAGCCAAAGGTAGGGTATTTGGTAGCTCAGTTAAAAAGTTTTCTAAATTATTTAATATTAATAGCTTATCAACGATGGCTAAAAAGTGACTTGGTATTTTTGTTTCGTTAAAGGTATCAAGTGGCCCACCTTGTGCGGTTGTTTGGGCACTTAATATTAAATGCTGCTCAAGCGCGGATTCAATGCCTGCGCCTTTAACCATAGCTAAAATAGCTTGGTGACGTTCGCTAATCTGGTTATCTAAAAAGTTAAAGCTTTGTTCATAATGCTTATCCAAATTAGTAATTCTTGCTGCGAATGTGATTGAAGTTATTAACTGAGCCTGTTTATCTTTTAGGTTTTCATCGACTAATGGTTCGTGAAATTCATTGCTGTTTTCATTGATTGGTACGTCAAGTTCTGTATCAAGCTTAATGACATCTTTGCTAATTGAAGCGGGAAGGGATTCTATCATGCTTTGCAGTAGTGCCTGCTTTTGTTCAAGCACTGCAAGTTGTTCTAACTGTGTTGCTTGAAGAGCTTGCTGTTCACTGACTTTTTGTTGCCAAAGTGTTTGCTCGTTTATTTGACTTTGTTCTATGTCAGAAATTTTATTTGTTTGTGTGTAAACACGAAAGCTAGAAATACTCAGCCAAGTGAAAGTGACTAAAATAAGCAATGCTACAAGAAGTTGAAACCAAGAGGCTAAAACAACATGCTTAACTTCGCCATTTTGACGAATAAGTAGCTGTCGAGCTGGGAAAAATTGATGATAAAAAGACTTTATAAATACTGACATGGCATATAAACACTGGCTATTAACCGAATTAAGATAGCAATTTGAGTTAAAAAAGCTAGAAAAAAATTGTAACTGTTCAAAAATTAATAAAAAAGGGCTGCTTTTAACAAGCGGCCCTTTTGTATTTAATTTATGGAAATGTATTACTTTGTAGGTAGTACAGTGCTCTCTACTGAGCCAAAACCTATACGTACATAACCTTCTTTTTCACACCAGCCACGCATAATAACGTTATCGCCATCTTCTAAAAAGCTACGTTGTTCGCCATTGCTTAACGTGATTTTTTCTTTGCCGCCACGAGAAAGCTCAAGTAAAGAGCCTGCTTCTTCGTGCGTTGGACCAGACTGAGTGCCTGAGCCTAACATGTCACCTGGCATAAAGTTACAGCCATTTACTGTGTGGTGAGTAACCATTTGTGCCACAGTCCAGTAAGAGTGCTTAAAGCTAGATGTTGATACGCGTGTAGGGTTATGACCTTCGCTGCGCATTTTTTGCGTTTGAATCTTCACATCCATTTGAATATCAAAAGCCCCTTGGTCGCGATTCGCTTTTGATTCTAAATAGTCCATAGGCTGTGGATCGTTTTCATCACGTGTCCAGCTCGTTCTATAAGGTGCTAACGCTTCGGTTGTTACAATCCAAGGTGATACAGTTGAGGCAAAGTTTTTAGCTAAAAATGGACCAAGCGGTTGGTATTCCCATGCTTGTAAATCGCGTGCTGACCAATCGTTAAATACACAAAAGCCAAATACGTGGTTTTCTGCGTTTTCAATCGCAATTGCATCGCCCAGTGCATTACCTTTACCTAAGTAAATACCTACTTCTAGTTCGTAATCAAGGCGCTTGCACGGACCAAATGACGGTACTTCTGCATCTGGCGCTTTAGTTTGACCTTTAGGGCGATGAAATGTTTGACCCGATACGTCAATTGAAGAAGAACGGCCATGATAACCAATAGGTACCCATTTATAGTTAGGTAGTAATGGGTTATCAGGGCGAAATAAACTGCCCACGGCGGTTGCATGGTAAATAGAGGTGTAAAAGTCGGTGTAATCACCGATGCGACAAGGTAGTGAAAACTCTATATCAGATTGTGCAACAAGTGTATTGCTAAGTGCTTGTTGGTGCTCAGAGCCTGCTCGTAGTGCTTTTGAAAGCGCTAAACGAAGTGCTGACCAATACTGCTCCCCTAAACCCATAAATGTATTTAGGGTTGCTTCACTTGCTGCATCAGCGGCTGTTTTTGCGTCACCTTTTAAAACGTCTAATTTGCTCAGTTTTGCTAAATCAATTACTTGGTCGCCAATTGCAACACCACCACGAAAGGCCTCATCAGACCCTTTACGACGAAACTCTGCAAACGGTAAGTTTTGAATAGGGAAGTCACAATTATCAACATTAGCTGACTCTACCCAGCTGGTTAAATTAATATCATGGGTTTCGTTAATTAGGCTCATTACATTTCCTTTGGATTTTACTGTATGGCGACAAGGTATAGTTTATTTAATCATACTTGTACTCAGCGCAATACTTTTTAAATATTAAAACGACAAAAAGCAGCGAAGTTCGCTGCTTTTAATTTACTCAAATATTTTATAAAACGCCGCGACGCTCTTGGTCGCGTTCGATTGATTCAAATAATGCTTGGAAGTTACCTTCACCAAAGCCACCATCATCAACGCGTTGGATCATTTCTATAAAGATTGGACCGAATAAGTTTTTAGAGAAAATTTGTAATAAGTAGCAATTTTCACTTTGGCTATCTACGAGTATCTGATGCTGACGAATTTTTTCTTTGTCTTCTGCAACCCAAGGTACACGGTCAAAAATAGTGTCGTAGTACTCTGGAATAATATCCAAAGTAGCAATTGTTGATTTATCAAGCTTATCAAGAGAGCTTACTAAATCATCTGTTAAAAATGCTAAATGTTGAACGCCTGGGCCGTTGTATTCGCCAAGGTATTCGTCAATTTGGTTATTATCGTTTCCTTTACCTTCATTAATTGGAATAGAGAAGGTGCCACAAGGGGACTTAAGTGCATACGAAATAAGCGCTGTTTTTTGACCTTTAATGTCAAAGTAGCGTACTTCTGTAAAACCAAATACGTCTTTATAAAAGTTAGCCCATTTTTCCATGGTGCCTTTATAAACGTTATTAGTTAAATGATCGATTCGGATAAAGCCTTTATCTTCTACAACATTTTGCGTTTCTAAATCTTCAAAATCACTTTCGTAAATAGTGCCTTTGTCGCCAAAATTTTCAATAAAGTAAATTAGGCTGTCGCCAATGCCATAAATTGCCGGGTAAGGCATGTTTTTATGTGTTGAATCAGTGGCTGGTTTTGCACCACGCTCTACTGCAGTTTCAAATGCTTTTTGCGCATTCTCAACACGCCAACCCATTGAACAAATAGCAGGGCCATGGCTTTTAGCAAATTCGGCAGAAAAACCTTCACGCTCGTTATTCAGTAAAAAATGAATATCGTTTTGGTTGTAATAAACAATGTCTTTACCTTTGAATTTTTTAAGCTTAGAGAAGCCAAAATCAGTAAATACTTTATCCATATAATCAGCATCAGGTGTTGCGTATTCGGTAAATTCAATACCGACTAAACCTAAATAGTTATTTACTTCACTCATTATTATTACTCCCGCAATTAAGCACTGCGATTATGTGTTGTTGTCATATTGCAGTAGATAATCAACCAGATTTTTGATTTGGGGAAGAGGGGAACACTATTTAGTAAATGTGGTATGTGTAAATTTAATAGGACGGTTATTATAAAGTTACGTATTTGTAATACAGTTATGTAAAATGGAGTTATATGCTATAAATTTGAGTAGTGGTTCATTTTCTTTAACTCATTGTTTTAAATGAATAAAAAGGAGGTTTAAGCTGCGCTAAACCTCCTTTTACAATGAACAAGCCAAAGCCTGCTTGTATTTAATTGTTTACACTTTGAGAGGCGTTACCAAAGAACTTGTTTCGCTGCTCTATCCATAAATTAGTTTTTATTGCTGGAGCTGCTTTGTAGTGACGTTCAATCGTTTGATTTAACACACGCATTGGTTGTTCAAAGGTTAATTTTTGTTGTGCAGCGCCCATACTTTTAATTTCGCCACGGGTCATAGCACGGCCAGCATAGAGTAATGCATTTAAATAACCAGGGACTGTTTCGTAGCCATTATCAGTAAATAAGAGCACTGCTTTGTTGAGAGCCCAACGTTGGTCTATTTCTCCAAACTCTTTTACACCCGCTAACTCACCATCAATATATACTTCAAACACGCCATTTTTTGGCGCTGTGTAAAACACAAACGCTACACGATGCCATGTTTCTGGTTTAGTATCACCAAAATATCCACTTTTCAATGTCGCTTCACCATAACCGCCACTGGGATCAATAAATATATCTGCATCATCTTTTAAATAATCTACTGTTTCAGTTTGTATTATTGCACGATAAGAATCGCTATCTTTTGATGGCCAATATAAATCCATTATTAGAGTGTAGTCAGATACCATACCGTCACTTGCAAAGTCACCATTTGCTGGTGTGTTTAATTCAATTTTAAAACCCTCTGTAGGTGAGTGAGCAGTAAAAGCCATTACACCAGAAGGACCATCAGTTAAATCCGCAATATCAAGAGCAGTGGTTGTCTCATAACGGGTATCTTCTGGGCCCCAACCGTCATTTTCTGGATCAAAGTAGTTTAAAACCGATGGACCAAAGTCTGGGGCCAGTGGGTTTGTTGGATCGTCAAAGTTCCAAATTGTTATATTTGCAACATCTTGGCAAGCATTAAGTTGTGTGTCTGTATCAAGGTGAAGACATTGCGTTGTTCTAAAGCGCGCGTATTGATCAAGTAGCCACCATGCTTCGGCAATTGGTTTTACATCATTAAAAGTAACACTGCTAAAAAATAAATCTGGATTAAGTGCCGCACCTTTAAATAAAGCGACATTATAATTTGTCGTTACTTGAATTTCTTCTGGTTTGAGCACAAACCAATCGGGCTGACTGGCAATCATTGTATTTAAATCAGTGCCCGTAACAGTTACTTGATACAGTGAATTAAAGCCAGGTGTGTTTGAAGGCTGTCTTTCAACATAAAATGCTTTGTGAAAATCTTCTTGTGTAACTGTACCTGGCGTCCATCTTTTTTGCACAAGCTCAGGGTTAAGCAGTGCTGCATTAATTGAGCTTGAATGTTTAGTTGCAAGTGCAGTAATACCCGCAACTTCAAAGTCACTTGGATAGTTTTCTGAAATAGCAATTTCTGTATCTGCATCGGGTGCGTAACGTCCCATTATTTCATCGATAGCTAGCTTGGTTTCTTCGTCGGGCTCTATAGATGATCGTGTATCTACATGTTGATAATTGTAACGACTTAGTGTTTTATTGGCAGTATTAAATACTAAATTTAAATCGGTGACACCGCGTGCATAAAAATCTGGTTGAATGATTAAAGCGTTATTATCAAGCTCTATAAAATCCTCACCACCATGAGTATGCCCGCCAAGTACTAAATCTATACCGGGTACATTGGTTGCTATCTCAACATCAGTTCCTTTGCCCAAGTGGCTTAGCATAATCATGTAATCAACGTCATCGCGGTATTGGCTTACAATACTTTGTGCGATTTGTTGCCATTTCCAACTCATTTTAAATTGTTTTATAAAGTCAGGAATAGGGTCATCTTCAATTGGTTCGTCAAGCTCATCCCATGGTACCGACGTCATCCCAAACACACCCAATGTTATGCAGCCAACCTGTACCTTAGCAAAGTCGACACCACCAAAATTCTGACTGTTTTCTCCCTCAAAGCGGGTATTACTGGCAAGTACAATGGCATTATCGTCTTGTGAAAATTCAAGTAGCTTTTCAGGACCCCACGCATAGTCATGGTTCCCTAAAACACGTAAATCAAAAGCCATTAGCTTTACGGTTTCATCAGAGGCTAACCCTTGTGATATTTGCTCTGCTACAGTTCCTTTTTCGTAGTCATCGCCACCATCGGTGAATAATGTATGCGGTGATTCGCTTAGCGCTTTTTTATAATAAGCTTTAATGCGACTAAAATATTGTTCTTGATACCCAAAGCGAGAATGCATGTCGGCAACATGAACAAACCTTACAGATTGCTCTGTTGCATTAGCATCACATGTAGGGCCAACATCAGAAAACGCGACAGTACGTTGCATTTCTATTGCATAGCTACCTAGTTGGTTTACTTGTGCACTAACAAAGCCTTGCGATACCGTTGAATTAGTAATGCTTGACCAAGAGTCTCCGCTTAAACGAGCAATAGTTAATTGGCCGCCTAATACATAGTCGTCAGGTATTTTTATAGTGACAGTCATTGGGCTAGAAAGTTGAAGTGTATCTGGGGTAAGCGTATGTATATCTGAAATGATATTTTTTGCTTGATTAGTCTCATCAAGAACTAATTTTTCGTAGGTTATTTCAGTATCGCTAGCCACTATTTGCCCAGGTGCATTGATAGCAAAGTTACCTTCATCTAATGACGTTTGTAAGCCATTAGCATTGGTAATAATTAAACCGCTAGGTTCGGGTTCTACAGGATCATTTGGATTTACTGTGACTTCATCACCGCCACCACAGGCAGATAAAAAAATAAGGAGAAATACTATTAGAGTGGCACGTGATAACGTTAATAAATGCATATACTGCTGTCCCTGAGTCTATTCAATAATCAATCAGGGCATAATATCAGTTAACGAGAGTGGGGCAAAGTTGAATAAAAAAATTCCCCCATAGACGCTATGGAGGAATGTTTAGGTTATGTTGTTATATTTAAAATAAACAACAATTAAGAGACTTTCTCTTCTAACCCTTGTTTTTCCCATACTTTAGCTTTAAAAGTCATTAGTACTAAAACAACACCAACACCAATGCTAAATAATGCAATTTGTAAGTATAAGTTAGGAATTTCATCAACATTGTTCGGATCGAAATTACCAGCAAGTAAGCCTGCAATAATATTACCGATTGAGTAAGTTAATACAAACACACCCATCATTTGACCTGTGTAACGTTTAGGCGATAGTTTACTTACCGCACTTAACGCTACAGGGCTTAAACAAAGCTCACCCACAGTATGTAAAAAGTACGTAGTAACAAGCCAGTAAGGCGCTACTTTTAAGCCTTCAGCTGCGTAATGAGCAGCCATAAACATAACTAAAAAGCCTGATGCCATGATAATTAAACCAATTGCACACTTAACGCTGTAGCTAGGTGACACTAGGCTTTTAGATAAATTAATCCAAAGTGCTGCAAAAAATGGCGATAAGGCAATAATAAACAGTGAGTTTAATGATTGAAACCACGTTGTAGGGATTTCAAAAGTACCAATAAGGCGGTCAGTATAATCGCGAGCAAATAAGTTTAATGACGAACCTGCTTGTTCAAAGCCAGACCAAAAACATGCAGATGCAATACATACTAAAAATAGTGCCCACATTCTTTGTTTTTCGGCATCTGTTAATTTACCTGTAAAGTAAATAACACCAAAATAAACAAAAAAGATAATAGTAAATACAACAGCTACGTACCCTGCAACCACTGTTGGATTGATTACAATTGCGCCGGTCATTGCAGCCGTAGTAACTGCAGCCGCTGCAATTACAAACGCAGCAATACCAACCCATGCGCGAGAAGTGCCTTTAGGACCTAATGGATTTGCTGGTAAAGCGCTATGCTCTGGTAAGTTATTAAGTGAGCGCTTATATTGCACCAAACCAATAGCCATACCAACAGCTGCTGCACCAAACGCCCAGTGCCAACCTACGTTTTCCATAAAGTAACCACAAACGTAGTAACCAATTAAAGAACCTAAGTTAATACCCATGTAGTAAATAGCGTAACCGCCATCACGACGCTCATCAGCATCACTGTATAGTTGGCCGACCATTGCGCTGATATTTGGTTTTAGCAAACCAGTACCTGTCGCTACAAATATTAAGCCAATGAAGAAAGAATAATCATGTGGAATAGCCAAAATAATATGACCAATCATAATGATTATACCGCCATACCATACTGCTTTTTGACCACCAAACAATCTATCTGCTAGCCAGCCACCTGGTAAACCTAAAAAGTATACCGCACCTGTGTATAAACCATAAATTGCAGCAGCTGAGGCAACAGTAAAGGCTAAACCTTCTTCTTGTAAGCTTGCTGTCATGAATAATACGAGCATAGCTCGCATACCGTAATAACTCATTCGTTCCCACATTTCAGTGAAGAACAATGTTGAAAGTCCTTTAGGGTGGCCAAACCAGCCACTATCTGGAGCTGAACTCATATTTACTTCCTAACTTTAAGTATTGTTATGATGGCCTTATAATTTTTTGCTTTAGCTATTTTAGAATTTGTAACCACTAAAATGCTCGACCATCAGTATATTATTTGTAGCTAAGATAATGATTTGCTATATGGCAGTAACACCACAAGGTAAGAGACACACCCTTATCCTAGTTACAATTGCGCTCAAGTATACATATACCTTAGTGCTAGGGGAAGTATTCGCGGTATATCACCTTATGCCAAGTTAAAACTCAGCATAAGGAACAATAGGAGTACCCGGGAACTCAAGTGTTCCATAAACAGGATTAAAGTAATAACGTATATAAAGCTGGCCAAAATTTGGTTCGTAAAAGTCAGAACGATCGATGGCTAAGTAACCACCAAAGAACCAATTCGGCGTTATTCTATACTCAAAACTACCTTCAAGATTATATGAAACACCAGAACTTGTTTCACCTTCAAATACAGGATCAACACCTGTTATTGACTCTCTATCATATGCAGCTATTTGCAAATCGCCATCATTAGGGAAGAAATCAATAGATTGAGTTTTTGTTTGCGAATAAGAAACACCTGTTTTTAATCGATAAACAAAATCATCGCCCCAACGCGCGTCATAAGTGAGTGGCACAGATAAGCCTACATAGTTTTGTGGACTGTAATAACCACCATGGCCCCATGTTTCTTCACTTAAATTATACTTGTATGCCCAATGTAATAAGCTAGCGCCTACGGTAAATTCACGATCTTGATTGCTAATTACACGGTAGTAAGTACCGCCCATCATACGGTAGCGTTGGTTGTCTTTTACATTTTGACCTTTATAAAGGGTAAAGTCGGCGCTTGACCAAAAACCCCATTTACCGCCTAAGTCATGCGATACATTAGCAGTTAGACCTGTAGAACGTACGCCACCCCAAACTTTACCTGTTCTTACATCTTTAAGACCTGCATAAGAAAGTACCGAGCTTGTAACTGGGCGTTTTTCAAGTTCTAGGCTGTATCCAAAGTCGCCAAAACTGTCTGCGTAATTTACACCCCATACAATGTCTTCAATTAAAAAGCCAAGTGGGGTCGTTCCTACATCAATACGCCAGTTTTCATTTTGCCAACCAATACCTACATCTACACCACTTTCCTGTGGTGTTACTTCATCAATTGAACAGGTAAAAATACACAGTGCACCTTGTCCATAGCGGCTGCCAGCAAATTGCTCATCGAAGCGCGTTGTTTGTGCGCTAATAGTTGTAGGGTCTACTTTAATAAACCCTTGGCCTTGCCAAAGTGGAAAATAAGCTTCAATCGGGACTAAGCCCGCACCAAGTGTTGCTTCGCTTTCAGTACTTGTTTGTCCACTAAAGTTAACACCAATGGCAATGTAGGCTTGGTTTTTGTTTTGCTCGTTTATTAGCTCTCGTTTAGCACCGTTTACATACCATTCGTCGTTTTCATCTATTTTTGAAAGCGCCCCGTAAAGCTCTTTTTCATTTAATGTACGATTAGGAAACAGGGTTTGCGCGTACCAAGATTGTGCTTGTTCGGTTTCGTTAAATTTGCTGGCTACTTGAGCGCCTAAATAACGTAATTCTTGATCGTTGGGTGACTTTTCAACTAGTTGCTTAGCTAAGTAAAGTGCATCCCCTGAGTAATTAAACTCATTAAGAGATGACATGATTTGGCGTTGTAAATAACCTTCTTGCGACGTGGTTTGCGTTATCGCTTTTTGCGTTACTTCTTTTGCTTGAAAGTCGTCCCCAAGTTCTATGTATGCATTAGCAATAGCGAGTAGTGCTTGAGGCTCTATGGTTTGTTTATTTTGTACTTTTTGTTGATACAAAATAACAGCCGCTTCGCGCTGTTCAAGTACTAAGTTTGCATTAATAAGGGCAGTAGTTGTTGCAGGAGTATTTTTATATTTTTGATCCAGCTGGTTAAGCTTAGCAATTAAATCACTACCATTGTAATACTGAGTAATATAGCTATTTTGTAGCTGTACATATTGAGTTGTTTCGTTTTTAGTTGCGCTCTCTGGTAATACGTAATGTTCAAACCATTGCTTCGTTTTACTCTCATCGCCCTGATCTAAAAGCCATTCACCATAAAGTGTATGCCAATAAGCAGAAAGCGAAGGCTCAGCTTTCAGTGCTTTGTTTATAAGTTTTATAGCGTGCTTTTTTTCGTCGATTCTATACCAGCTTCGTGATAACTCAACCTGCATAGCAGGTGTTAAGCTCTGTGCTTCTAAGTTACTTAAATGATAAATCGCAGTGGCTTTATCTTTAGCGTCAAGGTGGCGCTCACTTTGTGTTAAAGACTCATTAAGTTGCAGCTGTTGTTCAAGCGCAATAATATCTTTATCTCTGGATTTAAATGGAATGTACTGCAAGGTTTTAATAGCACCTTGATAGTCATCAAGAGAGCGTAGAAAAAGCGCGTGGCTGTAACGAATCTGAGGGTTTAACGGAAACTGCCACAGCACATTATTAAATAAAGCACGGGCCTCTTCTGTCAGTCCCTTTTGTTGGTATATAAAGGCTAAGTCGTAGTATAACCAAGGCTGTTCTGGCGCTATTTCAATAGCGTCTTTTAATACTTTTTCGGCTTGCTCTAAATCTCCCGACTGTGCAAACGTATTTGCCTTTGCGCGGTACTGACTGCTTAAAGAGACAGAATAAGATTCTTTAACTAGTTTTTTTTGATTAAACGATAAGCTGTTATAAAAAGAAGTTAAGGCTTGTTCATTTTGTTCTAATTCAGCTATTTCAAGCAGGCCAATTAAAGCGGTGTTATTAAGTGGATCACTTTTTAAAACAATTTGATAAGTAAGAGCTGCTTGTGAATATTGTCCTTGAGCAAATTGTAATAAACCTTTGTTATATATTACTGTATTAGTTTCTTGTTCTAAGGTGGCTGCTAAATCAAGCTTAAGCTTAGCCGTTTTAAACTCTTTATTATTAATAGCATTTTTAGCTTCGCGTATATAAAGCCAAAGCTTAGCTGTTTTTGCTAATTCTTGTAGTGTTTCACGTTCTGCGAACTCAGTTGTGTACTTTTGTGCACGAGTAAAATATTGATACGACTTTTGGTTTTCACCAAGGCGTAAATAGAGTGTGCCAAGGCTTCGCATTATAGCGCCATCTTGCGGGCGGCCTCTTAAAGCTTTTAAAAGTAAAGGCTCTGCGGCAGCAAGTTTATTTTTTTCGAGTAATTTATCGGCTCTTACCCACTGTTGATAAGCAGGGTTTGCAAGCAATGTTTGGCGTTTTTTATAATCTTTTAGAAAATCTTGATATTGTAATTCGCCTTTGCTACTAAAAGGATAAAGCGTGAAATAACGCTGATACTGCTTAACTGTATCATCCGTTAAGGGCATTTCAAGCAAAGCACTAAGCCAAATATATTCTACTTCATTAATAAAAGTAGGGCCCGCGCCATATTTACTTAAAATATCAATCGCTTTTTTATCTGTCAGATTACGCCTAAGTAGGTGGCGTGCATAAGCGACTTCTACCTGCGCAATACTTGGATAGTTTTGAGCTAATTTATCATAGCCTTTCTTAACACTTTCCCATTGGTCGCTGTCTTGTCCGTACCAGCTTAAATGCTCAAGTTCGTAATCTAATGTAGGGTAGACGTTTTTAAAAATTTGATTATAGATTTCGCGAGCTTGTTCATAACGACCGGCACGAGCGAGTAATCTAGCTTGTTGAATTGAAGATTTGTCTTTGCCTTGAGTATGAGAAAGTACTTTTAGCTTTTCAACGCACGGAGCCTGTTTGGTAAGCCCATTATCTATTTTACTTAGTAATTGGTTAGCTTTCGCCGATTCGCCATTAGCAAAATCATAACGTGCTACGGCACACTGTGTTTCCATACGTGCAGGAGCAATCGCAACTAACTTTCGTAAGCTATCTTCAACTAGTTTATTATTTTGCTGTGCTTCACCAATACCTATTTGGCTTAGTAACCAATCAACAGATTGCGTATCAATATCGTTGACTGTGTTAGCGCTTAATCCAGAGCTAAGCGCTAATGTGCACGCTAGGGCAAACCTTAACGGCATTCAGTGCTCCATATCGGTTGTAGCGTCCCATCTGCTGTAATTGAAAAACGTTTATTTAAAGCACTTGCACCAAACAAGTTAAGTACGCTGTCGTAGTAACGAGTCTGGGTAAATGATTTATCAACCATTAGCTTTTGCTGAATTGCCATAACTGTAGAGTTATCGTTATTAGTCGCTAGTAAAGGTAATAGAGCTGAGTTAAAGCCTAAAGGACCTCTTTTTTCAGATTCCCCTGATTTAGCAAAAGTATTTAAAGGCACGTAACCACGTTTATTAATTGTTTTTACAAAAGGATTAAATTGCGCTAATAGCTCTTTTTTATAAGGTGCGTTGTCTGCCATCATGCTTGCCCATAAATATACTCTAATAGCGTTGTAACTGCCCAAGTCGCTCGTTTTTTTATCGTAGTAAAAGCCGTTATTCGCATCATACATTACCCAGTCAGGGCTAACACCTTGCTTTGCGGTATCTAAAATTAACTTTGCTGACCCTTCGTGCAATTGATGCCAAGGCGAGTGTGGATAAAGCTTTTTAAACTGCTGATAAATAAATAGCGGTGAGTAGCTTGGGTTTAACTTAAAACGCTCATTATCAAATTCAAAACCTGTAGGAGCGGGTAGTAATGATAAACCTAGACCCGAAATATAGGCTGTTTCTTCACGCATTATTCGCTGTGCAAGTACGGCTGCTAATATGCTGTAGCGGCGATCATCCCAAAGAATAGCAGCTTGCGATAAGCTATACGCTATCCATAGGTCAGAATCAGACGCTGGATTTGAATCTAAAATACCACCAACATTTTGATTGTTAACACCCCATTGCCATGCAGGTAAACGGGTACTTAAGTCTCCCTCAGATAAATGCTCTTGGGTCCAATCAAGTACTAGGTCAAACATTGCTTTATCGTTTGCTACAACAGCAAAAAATAACGCATAAGATTGGCCTTCAGAGGTTGTGATATTTTGCTCGCTACCTAAATCAATTACGCGACCATCTTGGCTTATAAAATTATTTTTAAACGTTTGCCACGCATCCCATGGCTGACACTGCTCTACCTGTGCACTGACATTAAAGGTGAATAATGCAATCACAGTAAAAAATACATTAATGAGTGACTTCATTACTTATCTCCTTCAGCTAAGCGCTTGTGTGTTAATGCTTGTAGTAATCGCCATATTATAAATGAGATCAGCAGTAGTGTTAAAATAGACAATAGCGCTAGCACAAATGGGTGATCTGACAAATGGAACCAAACTAGGGTATGCACCGGAATATGGCCAACAAAGTATTGCTCATCAGTTTTTATTGTTTTAATGCCTTGAGAGTTTATGACCGCTGCACTGCCTTTAATTTGGGCAAGTGCTTCTGAACTCATTAGCGCATCATCTAGTAGAGTAAAGGCTTTTTGTGATGTTGCACTAAGCGATACAATTGAACGCTCTGAATCAAACGGTGATTGAAACCCTGTAATAACGGCCATATCACCACTACTTTTTATACTAACTTCAACCTTATCTGTTGTTTGCTCATCGTATGCACCATTGTATATAGCTTGTTTTATAGCGCGCTGATTGTTATCAAGCAGGATATTGGTTTGCGCGTCTTCATCTAAGTTATTGGCAATGCTGTTAGGTTTTGCGATAACTAAAATGTCTTTATCATCTAAGTTGGCATCTTCATTTAAATGAGCAACGCTTATTCTGTGGGCTGGATAACCAGTAATTGCACCAAAGTGACCGGTTAAGTTAAGCAGTACAGAAAGCGCTTTAGGTGATGGCACTTCATCTATTAATACTAAAGTTTGTTGTAAATCTGCATATTTTGTAAATGGGAATCCGCTATTTGCAAATACATTTAAATCAGGCAAAGCCATGTAATGGTCAAATCCACTTACATCAATGTTAGAGTTTCCATCAATTACACCGTACTCGCCACCAGGAGGGGCAACTGGGCAGTCGCCTTTTATAGATATTGCAAACCTAAAGTCAAAATTTAGTTCATTGCGGTTGGCAAGGTTAATACCCTCTAATGAAAAATCTTCTGCGCTTTGTGTTGTGTCTGTATTAGCTATTAAAGGCAACAATGTTTTAGCGGTCGTTAAAGATGTATCTTTTTTATCAAGTAAATAACCAGTTATGAACTCTTGATTTATTAACATGTTCAAACGTGAATTTAAGGTTTCGCTATCTGGTGTATTACGGTATTGCAGGGTTATTGGAATCCCTTTTTCACGCCAAGTAAATAAATCAGGAGCAAAACGAACGTTTAGTTTTATAGGCCCGTTGTTAAGACCTTCAGCTTGTAGCTGAGTTGGGTAGTCAATAAGTTCGTCAAAGTGCACAGGGCGATCGCTTCTGAGCCATCGCGGTGCATCGTATGCTTTACGCAGTGGTAGCTTATTAATTGCTTCGATGCTCGCACTTCTGCCAGTCATAATTTTATGACCAAATACAAGACCCGTTACGGCTGTTTTTAAGTCTTTTTCATCACGGCCTAGAATTAACAGCATTTTATTGTATCTGTGAATAGGGCTTGAGATCAGCTCAACAGTTGGCTTTTCAACATCTGGATAATCTTTTAAAAAATCAGGTTTTGAGTCATTAGTAATAAACACCACGCTATGCTGCTCAGGTGCTTTATTTACGACTACTGGAAAGTTAGCTCCACGCCAGTCAGCTTGTGCGCCAAACCAACTTGATAAAGTGGCTGCGGCTTCTATTGCTTGTGTATTGGGCGTGTTTGCAAATACAAAAGGTAGGTTTAATTTGTTGTAATCTTTAGCATCAAAAAATGGTTCTGGTAAATACTCAAGGCGGCTATCAATTGCTAACTGTTTTTGATCAAGGGTAATGTTGCTTGATTTATTTATTTCAGTCCAAATTGAACGGCTAAAATAATCTTGGCATTGTAAGTCGTAGTAACCAACTAACTCAAAGCGAATTTGGTTGTAGTCTTGAATGTATTTAGCATTTAGATCTAGGTTATGACTTACTGTGTTTTTTACAACACTTAGTTTTTCATTAATAGGTAAAACAGTGACTAAGTTATCGTTAAAGTAAACTTTTAAATGCGATACATTAGCTAGTAATGAAGGTGAGTTGGTATACGAAAAGTTAAGCTTTAAGTTAGTGCTTAATTTATCAATCCTATTTGTGAAATCAACCCTGGAATTGTTATTAACGCCGTCGAGTTTATAGTCGTTGAATCCTAACTTTTCAAAGCTAAGGCGTAAACTAGATATTTGAGCGCTCTCAGGGTAGCCATTTACAAACATAGTTTTGTCGTGCATAGGCTCGATAGCGAGCACTTGATATGCGCTACTAATAAGCAACAATGTTAGAAATGTATTAAGTAACTTTTTAATCATAATTATTATGCACTATCGGTTTTTTTGGAGTAAATGAATTTATGTAAATGACGGTATTAGTCATAAACTTAATTATTGGTTGTAACGCTCTTGGAGCATGAAATAGTAAATTACTAAAGCCCCGTAAACTTGTTTTTTGCACTTCTTTAAAGCTATACGATGGACGGTCATGTCTAAAGTTATTTTGCCAATCTAGCCATGCATCTGCTCTTGAAAAAGTACATTGTATAAAAGCTCTTTGTTTTTCTAGCGATAAATCTTTAAGTGTAAGGCCAATTTGTTTTTTACGGGTATTACATACATAAGTTGTAAACGAAAATTGCTTGTTACCGCGACTCATTAATAATTCAATTTTATCGTTAACGCGGCATAAATGTGCGTGTTCAGTCTCTATACCTACACCGTTATCTGAATAATCCGTTATTTTTACTTTTAAAGTATGACCATTTGCTAAACGAACGCCGGCAGGGAAGTTTGCTTTGATACGATGCGAGTGCCTAACTTGGCGTGCTTCGGCAGCAACCGCAACCGCAGCGCCTAAAATAATAATATTATAAAAAGCCCAACCCATACTTATTATCAGTACGCC
Source organism: Pseudoalteromonas sp. SWN166 (assembly GCF_015864485.1). Classification (NCBI taxonomy): domain Bacteria; kingdom Pseudomonadati; phylum Pseudomonadota; class Gammaproteobacteria; order Alteromonadales; family Pseudoalteromonadaceae; genus Pseudoalteromonas; species Pseudoalteromonas sp. SWN166. Next base: position 169,772 of record NZ_JADYXB010000003.1, on the reverse strand, counting down.
AATCTGGCTTGAGTCACCTAAAAACAGACGTAATATACCGACTATTATGCCTAGTAAATTAATAAGTAAGAGAATTAAATACGGTTTAGAAATACCCCAGTCGTAATGCTCTTCATCATTTAAACCGCCTTTTTCGGTTACGTTAAATTTACCCTTATTAGGATTAAATAAAGCAACGGTTGTTGGTTTTAATATGTACCAAGCAAGTACTGATTCATATACCTCACCCCAGAAGGAGTAACGGTATTTACCTTGAATGCGTGAGTTAGTTGCTTTTATTTGAATTAGTGTCGGTACCACATAGATAAAAATAGCGATAAAAGGGGCATAAATTATGTAGGCATTAAAATATATCAACGCTAAAGGAGCGGTTAAAAATACAATACGAGGAATACCCGATAGGAAATGCAGCATTGCATTTATATAACATAATCGTTGAGGAATACTTAAACCTTTACCCATTAACGGATTATCAAGTCTAAATATTTGCGCCATACCACGCGCCCAGCGGATACGTTGACCTATATGCGCTGATAAACTGTCGGTAGCAAGGCCTGCGGCTTGTGGAATGTTTATATAAGCTGTTTTATAACCAGCGCGTTGCATACGAAGAGCCGTATGTGCATCCTCAGTTACTGTTTCAAACGCAAAGCCGCCAATATCATCAAGTGCTGCTCGTTTTAATACGGCGCAAGAACCACAAAAGAAGGTTGCATCCCACATGTCGTTACCGTCTTGAATAAGTCCATAAAACAGCATGTTTTCGTTAGGAATTTGGCTGTGGTTATTAAGGTTTCGCTCAAATGGATCGGCTGAGAAAAAGTGATGCGGTGTTTGCACTAAACACACTTTACTGTCTTTTAAAAACTGCCCCATTGTCATTTGTAAAAATGAGCGAGCAGGAACGTGGTCACAGTCAAAAATTGCGATATATTCGCCATCGGTATAGCGCATAGCGCTATTCATATTACCGGCTTTAGCATGATTGTTATCCGAACGCGCTAAATAACCCACTCCAATTTCGGCTGCAAAATCTTTAAACTCTGAGCGCTTACCATCATCTAATATGTAAACATTTAGTTTATCGGCTGGCCAATCGATACTTAAAGCCGCGAGCGTAGTGGGCCTTACAATGCTTAACGGCTCGTTATAAGTTGGAATATATACATCAACTGTTGGCCACAAGTCAGTGTCTTTAGGCAAAGGAACTGGTTTTCGTTCAAGTGGATTAATTGTTTGAAAAAAACCTAAAATAAGCACAAGCCAGGCATACGTTTCAGCAAGTAATAAGCCCCCACCTAGCGCAAGTGCAAGCGGGTCATCCCAGTTTAAAGTTTCAGTGTAACGCCACCATAAATAACGAGAAGACGTAGTTACTGACAAGGTGATCATGACAATGGTTGCCATTTGGCCTTTTACTCGCTTAAGTGCATACGCAACTAATAAAATAAAACTTATAAAAACGGCTTGAGCTTCCAAGCTAAAAGGAATTGTAATGAATATTGCTAATAAAAATAAAATAAACGCGAGGATGACGTATTTAACTAATTTATTTTGCCATACACGTGCATCAGCCATCGCTTTAAAAGCACTCTTTTTAGGACCTTTTTTGTTTTTTGATAGTAGGCGCTTTAATAGTTTACCTAACTTTAAATCAAACCAACGTAATTGCCTTAAAAGGTAACTAACGCCATCATAAAAATAATTAACCGCATCTTCTTTTACAGAACTCGGTTTAAGCTGGTTTTTAAAAAATACTAAAAAAATACTTTGGATAACAAAGCGTAATATATTTGAGTAAATATAGGTTCGATAAGGCAACCTTAAATGAGGGTAGTAGTCATAAAGGGTAAACTCAAAGCTGATTTTATGCTGTTTAATGTTTATAAATAGCGAGCTTAAAAGTGTAATAAAAGGCATTAAGAAAGCTTCAATTACATTTACTTTATGTTGATTAAAGTAGCTGTGAAACTTAAATAATATGTACCGAACTAACTTATCAGTAAATAAAATGCTCAGCAGCAAGTATAAAGTACAGTGGATAGGGCGCTGATAAAATAATGTAATACTCATTTTATAAGGCTACTTTACTAACTAGCCAACCAGCTAGCGTTTCAAAGTCATCATTTGCGACACTATATGGCGCGCAGTTAAGCGCTACATTTCTGTATGCGGTTGACTCTTTAATAACTTCGTCACTGTTAATAAAAAAAGGAGCCATAAGCGGAAGCGTTGATTGCCATAGAGAAAACAAGTCAAATTCTAGCGTAGATGCAGAGTTATATCGGTTAACTAAAAAGTAATGCTTCCAGTCGGTATCTGAATTTTTGAGTGTTTGTAGGCGCCTATAAATTAAGCTGTGACAAATAGCATCACAATTTACCAGTTCAATAACAATATCTTTTTTTTCTAACGGATAATGAGAAATATTAATATGTGAAGGGCAGTCAAAAAGCACCCAAGCTTCGTCACTATAATTTAGGTTTTTGCATTTATCGACCATTTTAGTGATGCTATTGGTGCTCGTGTCATCACTATCACCAAATGGTAAAAATACAATGCCATCGTTATCTTGGTGAAAATGCGCAATTGCATCTTCAAAGCTTGCTTCATTACTCCAGCCTTTGGTGTATTTCCATGGCAAACCAAAATGTAAACCTAAGTCACTTTTTGCATCTAGATCGATTGCAATAACATCAACGTCAGATTTTTTTAGTACGCACGCTAGGTTTGCAACCACAGAGGTACTGCCTAAACCGCCTTTGACACCTTTAATGAAAACTCTTTGCAACTGATGTTTTACCTATTGTTAATTGAACTAGCTTACATGTTTAGTTCGTTGTTTATTTCTTTAAGTAATGCGTACTTATTAATTGTATTATTATTTTGCTGCTTGTTTACAATTTCTATGTAGTCATCACTTTTACCACCAAAACGCAGTGCAAGGTTTTCTATGTCGCTTGATGTTAACGTTTGTGAGTTTTTATACGTTAAGTTGTTCATCTTTACCTTAACAGTTACGTTAATTATTTTGATTAAATGTGGACAATATTTGGCTATTATATATAGAATAACGGTTAAAACTAGTAAAAAAGTATTTTTTATAGGGCGTTTTAAATGCATAACTTTAACATAACGGGATTAGAGCCTGCTGCAAAAGAGTTAAAATGGGCTTCAAGTTACGCTGTTTTAGCCCCTTTAGACAATTTTTCAATCGAATTGGCGTTACATTCAATTAACCAAAGCTTGGCTAATGATATATATATAGTTTCCCAAGAGATTGAGTCATTTTTTGATTCTTCTTTTTCTGCACCGTTAAACTATGCTTATAAACATAATCGAGTTCACCCTTTTTCGTTGGCCCCACAAACACAGCATTATTCAATTGAGAAAATTAATTCAGCTATTATAAAAGAAATCAGTGCTTATAAACGTCTAAACACGGCACTTGTTTTTGTTCACTTTAGTACAACACAGCTAAACAGTGCTAGCGAAAAAAGCTTAGAGCTGATGATGAAAGAGTATAGAGATTTCACTCAAAAGACGGGTGCTACATTATTACTCTTAATATCTGGACCTGATATTGCTAATTATCGTTTTTTAGTTAGACGATTAAACAATGTATTTGATGGACTAGTTTTTGTTGATAACGATGCTGCGGTGCGAGTACTTGAATATGACTACTGGCGTCATAGTACCGGTGTTATCGCTGGTGAACATTATCAGTTATTGCTAAGTAAAAACCAGTTTGTTGTTCAAAAGGGAATAATAAGCGAGAGTAAAACGGCTAAAAGTTCAGATTTTTCTGATGAAGATGATGTATGGCTAGTGCAAGGTGCGGTGCCCGAAGGTACTAAACTACCGATGCACTATAAAAGTGTGAAAGATAATAATGACTTATTTAATAAAGGCCCAAAGGTAGAGGCAGCTACATTAATTTTTGCAGTAACGCGTTATACCGATTTAGCGTTATTAGGTAAGCAGTGTTTTGAGCTTAGAAAAAACTGTGGACGCTGGTTAAAACTTGTTATTCAAAATGTAGACGGTGTAATTCGTCATCAAGATGAATGCTTATTTTTAACCTTGGGTGTAAACCTTATTTTATATAGTTTTTCAGAGCCTTCTCGGTTGCTCTCACAAGTTCAATCTATTCAAGGTTTTCAGTTTTCAAGACCTTTACCTCCCTCTGTTGAAGATGTGTTAAAATACACTGAAAATACCTTTTCAAAGGGGTATTTACCTTTCATTGAGTTTACAAAACAAGTAGAAATTCATAGTGACTCAGCCGTTAATCTAGGTGTGAGTGGTGTGCTAGTGAAGCTTGAACTACTGCCAAGAATAGACCCTATTCACCCTTTGCATTTATTTCATATTAAGCGCGAAGGTGATGTATTTAGTATTGCAGATAATACAGTTTATTTATATCTGCATGCTTGTAGAGAGAATGACGTTGATAATGCAATTAAGCATTTGTTTAAATTAAAAACGAGTGATTTTTTTGTGCAGCAAAATGTAATTTCTGATCACTTTTACATTCAACAAGAATGTAAGCAATTAAGGCGTTTTTATAAAGGTAAGAGTGTTGTAGATTTCTCACAAAAACTTGCTGAGAATGATAGCTATAAATTTGCACCTGATATAGCAAACAGTATTACTGAAAACATTAAAACGCCAGAATTCTCTAGCAAAAGTCGTCCAGATGCTAAGCCCTTTATAATGAAATTAAGAGATAACTTATGAGTATGAATCAGCTCTTAATTACCGTGTTTTTTGCAATGCTGCTTGGCGCGGTGCTTTGTGTACTAGGCAAATACATTTTATCTCAAATAACAAAATATTATTATAAGCTTACTTTTAAACATGAAGTACTAGAGCCTTATACACCAAATACAGTAAAAAAGGATAAGCAGTGAAATTATCAGGTTTAGGGGTTTGGAACCTTTATTTTTTAGTTAAGTTTGCTCTGTTTTATTATGGTGCAATTGATTTTAACGTACTTAGCAATGCGGCTTTTGCTGCGTTGCTTGCGATTAAATTTAAACAGCCATTAATAGAGAAGGCAAAACATATAGTAGGTGCTGTGTTTGCTGTGGTATTACTTTACCAAGACTCATGGTTGCCACCAATAAACAGGTTGACTAAACAAGCGGGTAACGTTCAAGATTTTAGTTTTGGTTATTTTATTGAGTTATTAACCCGTGTTATTAACATTGATATGTTATTGGCTTTGTTCGTAATTAGTGTGTGTTTTTGGTATACATCGCAATGGATACGCTTTACAACAGTCACTATCGTTGGGCTGTTAGTTGTAGGGTGGCAAGGGGGTAACTCTCAATCACAATTCGTTAATAATGTGGCTAACCCTGAGCCGGTTACACAGAGTCAAAGTAATCCTCAAACACAAGTGATCACTCAGGCAGCACAATCTCCTGATCAAAAATTAGCTGATTTTTATCAACAACAAAGTTTATTAATGAGTCACTTTCCGACTCAAGTAAATGGTGAACTGTTTGATGTGATTATTTTGAACATATGTTCAATGGCTGTTGCTGATTTAAATGCCATTGGCGTAAGCATTACTGACATGTATAAAGATTTTGATGTGGTGTTTTCAGACTTTAACTCGGCTACCTCATACAGCGGGCCTGCTGCGGTAAGATTGCTGCGCGCAAGTTGTGGGCAAACTAGCCAAACCGCATTATTTAAAGAGGCACCTGAACGGTGTCACTTGTTTAAAAACCTAGAAAAACTAGGTTATCAAAATAATGTTGTGATGAATCACGACGGACATTTTGATGAGTTTAAAGGTTTAATAAATAAGTACGGTGGCCTAGATAGCACGCCATTTAATATCGATTCAATGCCAGTGGCGCTTCGAGGTTTTGATAATAGCCCTATTTACTCAGATGAAGCTGTGCTGGATGGTTGGTTAGAGCAAGCTGATGATTGTAAGCCGTGTGCGATGTACTACAACACCACAAGTTTGCATGACGGTAATCAGCTAGAGAATCAACCAAGGGTGAATAGTAAAGATACATACCCAATCAGGCATAAAAACTTGTTTGCTGATATTAACCAGTTTGTAAAAAAATTAGAAAAGCGTGGTCGCAACGTTATGTTGATGATAGTGCCTGAGCATGGCGCTAATTTAAAAGGTGATAAAGTACAATTTGCAGGTTTACGTGAAATTCCGAGCCCTGCTATTGTGTCTGTACCTGTTGCGATTAAATTTATAGGCCCAGACGTGCAAAATCACTCGCAAATTGTGGTTAATAATTCTACAAGTTACTTTGCGCTTTCGGAGCTAGTAAGTAAGACGCTGCAAACTGATGTGTTTGGTGGCAATAACAGTGTTGCTAATTTACTCGAAAACTTACCTATAGCGCCTAAAGTGGCTGAAAATGAAGGCACTATAATGATGTATGTTAATCAACGACCATTTATACAGTTAGATGGCGGTGATTGGTCAGCTTACCCACAAGGTAAGTAGTCTCATAATAAGATTTAATAAACAGCACTGGTATAGTTAAATATAAATATCAGTGCTGTTTTTCTTCGTTTAATTACATCCCACCCTTTGGCTCTAAAAGCTATTTTGTCCAAAAATGTTTACAATAAACTACCTTCTCAAAGCGACTTAGCGTATTATTCGGCTAATATAGTTTTTCCTTCTTTGAGGATGTATGCGTCTAGATATTCACTGTGCTGATCGAATTGGTATTGCTCAAGAAATCCTTAATATATTAGTTAACTACAGCGTTGATTTAAAAGGAATTGAAGTCGATTCCGTTAATTGTCGAATGTACGTTAGTTTTCCCGAAATTGAATTTGAACAATTCCAAAAAATTATGCCATCGATACGTTTAATCGACGGTGTACATGACGTGCGTACTACTGCATTTTTACCCTCTGAGCGTGAACACAACGAATTAAATACTTTACTACGTGCATTGCCTGATGGAGTCATCTCTATTGATGCTAAAGGCTGGGTACGTTTATGTAATGATGCAGCATGTAAAGACTTACAATTAATTGAAAAAGACGTTATTGGTGCAAATATTAATAACTTACTTAAAGGCTTTAACTTTACACGTTGGTTAGAGGGTAAAGAAGTGCTTGGGCAAACCACACGCGTTGAAGTAGCGGGTGAGGATTTTATTGCAGACATTTTGCCAATTGCAGTGCCTCAAGGTAGTGAAGGTGATGTGCTTGCGGGTGCGGTTATTAATATTAAATCGCAAAGCCGCTTAGGGCAGCAAGTCAGTGCATTTAGACGTTACGGGCAAGAAAGCTTTGCTACTATTCATAACTTTAGTACGGCAATGCGCCGAGTGGTGCGTGAAGCACGCAAAATGGCGCAGCTAGAAGCCCCTATTTTGATTACCGGTGAAACTGGTACAGGTAAAGAACTACTCGCGCGTGCGTGTCATTACGCATCTAATCGTTCTGTTAAACCTTTTATTGCGCTGTCGTGTGCTTCGCTTCCCGATGATGTTGCTGAATCTGAGTTATTTGGTTATGCCGGATACGAAGAAAATGCAGCACCAAAACGTGGCGTATTAGAGCAAGCCGATGGTGGAACTGTGTTTTTAGATGAAGTTGGCGAAATGTCGACTCAGCTACAAACAAAGTTACTGCGCTTCTTACAAGATGGCACATTTAGAAAAGTAGGCGATGAGAACGAAGTTAAAGTAAATGTACGTATTATTGCAGCTACTCAAAAAGACTTGCCTGCAATGGTACAAGAAGGAGTTTTTAGAGAAGATTTATATTACCGTATAAACGTACTTACTTTAGAAATAGCCCCACTAAGAGATAGAAAAGCAGATGTAGGGCCGTTGGCTGAGCACTTTATTCAAAAGTACGCGCAACAAAATGGTCATGCAATTCCTGTTTTATCACAAGAGTGTTTAAGCTTTTTACAAGCGTATCCGTGGCCTGGAAATGTTCGTCAGCTTGAAAATGCAATTTACCGTGCAGTGTCCTTATTAGATGACAGTGAACTTCGCGTAGAGCATTTACAGTTACCCACTTTTACCCATGATTTAGGGTATTTAGAGTCTGATTTTGAAGGCTCACTAGATCAAGCGGTTAAACGTTTTGAAGCTACTTTACTTCGTAAGCTTTATCCAGCTTATCCAAGTTCACGCCAGTTAGCTAAACGATTAGGCCTAAGCCACACGGCTGTAGCTAACAAGCTACGTGATTACGGTATTAATCGAAAAACAGTAAAAGTGTAATTGACATAAAGTAATTAAAATATGGGGGCTAATTTTTAGTGCCCATATTTTTTGTTACTCCATCAATAGCAATCGTCTCGATACCTTCTTCGTTAAAGCTCATTACAATGCTGGCGTTATTACGAGTGAAAAAATAGCTTCGGCCATTAAGCTCAATCACATAATCGCCTTTTACGGGGTCGCTAAATTGCTGCTTTTTTAAAGTGACTTTATGCCCACCAATTTGCCATTCAAACTCTTTAATAAATCCATTGTTAAATTCTTGCACCCATACTTGTCTGTCATCTTTTGAAAGGGTGATAGCGACTGAATATGAGCTAGGAATTTGCTCCATGTTGTAACTCTTAGAGCCAATAGTGAATTTTTCAGCTTTTTGTTGCCACTCAAAACCAAATTTAAACTCTTTTACCACACCGGTAGGGTAAGTAACAGAGCCTTTACCTGGTAGTGAAAAGTCGGCAAATGCACTGTAACTAGGTATTAATAAAACTAGCGCAGTGATAATTTTTAGTTTTGATTTCATGAGTTATCTTTTTATTATAATAATGATTTAAGATTAAAGTAGAATATTCGTCTTAGCAAGGGGCTATGCTACACTCGAATAAATTTAACTGGTAAGACCTTTTTTGTGAACTTATATATTCGACTTTTATTACTGTTTTTTAAAATCAAACGAAACACGCAATATCAAAATTTACTTGATACGGTGGACATTGATTACAAAGCTTTACCTACTGATTGCGACATTAATCTACATTTAACTAATTCACGTTATCTCGCGATGATGGATTTATCTCGCACGTGGATGACTGAACGAGTTGGCTTACTAAAGCAAATAATGAAGCGTCGTTGGTTTCCGATTGTTAATGCGACTGCCATTACTTATATCCGCGATATTAAACCTATGCAGCGATATACAATAAGTACTAAGTTAGTTGGCTGGGATCATAAATACTTTTATATTGAGCAAAAGTTTCACTCAGAACGAGGCTTACATGCTATTGCTTATGTACGCGGTGTATTTAAAAGTAAAAAAGGTATTATAAGTATTGAAGAAATGCTTGAAGTTGCTGGTTTTGATGGACAAACACCTATATTGCCAAGTGAAGTTATGCACTGGAAAGAAATGCTAGAGCAGAAAAAGTTAAGTAACTTACCCAAGTAACTTATAGTTTTTACAAATGAAAAAAAAGGCCTTTCGGCCTTTCAACACACATTATAAGCTGGTTAACTACGCATGGCTTTGTTACATGCTTTAAAAGCTGTATCTAACACCGAACATAGCAACAACAGGGTCAAGCTCAACCGTTGATGTGAGGGCTTTTGCACCATTAGCATAAACGGTGGCATCGGTATCAATATCCATAATTGATACCATGGCGTGTAGACCCCAATTTTTATCAATCTTATAGTTAGCACCTACCTGAGCCATAAAGCCAAACGAATCATCTAATTTTACTTCTACATCGTCTGTACCTAGCGTCGCTTTAAGTGCTTGAGAAGGTTGCTCATCAAAAAATGCGGTGTAGTTTATGCCTACGCCTATAAAAGGTCTTAGCGCATAACTTGTATCTAAAAAGTGGTATTGCGCAACTAATGAAGGAGGAAGTTGTTTTATATCAGCAATTTTGTTGCCGGCTAAACCGCCAGTGCCATTCACATCGTGTGAAAACGGTGTTGCTGCTATCAACTCTAGCACCCATTGATCGTTAAATGCATAATCTACGGTGATACCCAGTTGAGTATCAGAATCACCTTTAAGGCCCAACGTAGGTGCTTCATTAATAGCTGAGCTACTGTTATCAGGGTTTACGTTAATGGCGCCAACATTTACGCTAAAGTTAGCGTGTGCAGCTGGAGAGAGTGCTAATAAAGAGGTTAATAATGCGATGCTAATTTGAGTTTTCATGTTGTTCTCCAAGAACTACTGTTTGATTGGCGCTATTATTACCGAGGAATAAATATGAAAACCTGTTCTAGATCAAAGTTTCAAAAATGTTTGAACCTTGTGAAGTGTTTTATTGATTTAGATTAATTTTAGTGTCGTTCTGCTTTTGTAAAGATTGACATATGTATTTGATTAACAGTCACATGAATAAATTAAGGCAGGCATTGCTTAGTCATAAACTCGCGTTTTAACAAAGGCTCTTGAATAAACAACAAAGTGTTTTTTATCAGAATTTTAAAAGCACTAAAAGTACTAAAAGCGATGGATACTTAAAAAGCTTTAGAAGATTAAAAATGCTATTAAGCAGGTGTTTATACCAATCTGCAATAATATCTAATCAATTTTAGGAATTAAATAGCCCCTAATTTGAACAAATTTTAATCCGCAAAGATCAACAGACCCTAAATATAAACCGAGTACTTTATCAGTTATGAAAGTACTCGGTGAATTGGCCATTACTTATTAATAGTTATTCTAAATAACGTTTAGCTTTGTTTTCTTTTATATTTTCAAGATCGACTAATACTAATCCATCAATACAGTTATTAAAATCGGGATCAATACTAAAACTTAAAAATTGCACTCCACCTGGTTTACAAAGTTCAGTGTATTGCTTAAATAAAGTAGGCACTTGAGCACTCATATTTGCTAACACATGTTTTAACTCTACAAAATCCTCTTTAACGTCATCTCCGTTAAAAAGAGCATGGCACTGGGTTAGCTGTTGCTCAGTTAACTTAAACTCATTATTAGGTGTTGCTAATTCAATACCACTTTTATAGTAATGCTGATAGTAATAAACGAGCATGGCTTTTGCTTGCTCGGGCAGAGCATTTGATACACTTACAGCGCCAAACAAGTATCTGTACTGTGGATAGCTTTTTATAAAAGCCCCAATGCCATACCATAAATAGTCGAGGCTCTTACGTCCCCAGTATTTAGGTTGTAAAAAGCTTCTACCAAGCTCAATTCCTTGTTTTAGATAGGGCGTCATAGCATCGGTGTAAGTAAATAAGCTGTCGGTATATAAGCCTTCGCGGCCATGTTTTTTTATAATGTCTTGTGCACAGGCTAATCGGTAAGCACCAACTAGTTCTAGTTGCATAGGATCCCACAATACAAGATGCTGATAATTCATATCGTACTTATCTATGTCACGGCGTTTACCGCTACCTTCGCCTACTGCTCTAAATGCAATTTCTCTAAGGCGGCCAAGCTCTCTAAAAATAGGGGAGCTTCCTGTATATTGATAGAGATGAATATGCATACCGTCTTGTGTTTTGCCAAGAAGTTTGCATTGCTCAATTGCTTTTTTTAGCTCTTTTCTGCACTCAGGAACCGCAATAGGGGTTTGTGTTTTAAGCGGCAAGGCTTTTTTAGTGGTAAGCCTATAAAGCTGTTTACGGATGAGGTTTACAACTTCTTTATCTTTAAGGTTTTCTATTAAGTAAGATTCAGGAGGGATAGAAGCACCAATTTCAAACTCTAAAGATTTTTGGCGCTGCTTAAACATTTCAGCCACCAATAGTAAACTTGCTAGCGGCTTATAAATCATTGATGTGCCATAAAAAAGCGGACTGTTTTTGGCTTTAATATAAATAGGTAAAATAGGGCAATTGGCTTTTTTTGCCATACGTAAAAAGCCACTATTCCATTTGCAGTCTTTAATGCCCATTGGCCCTAATCGTGACACTTCTCCTGCTGGAAATATAAGTAATACCCCATCATTTTTTAAATGGTTTTGTATATTACTAAGCTCTTGTTTTTTACTCATGCCCGATAAGTTATCTACCGGGAGTAAAAGTGAGTGCATTGCGGTAACCGACATTAACATGCGGTTTGCCACTACTTTTAAATCTTGCCTTATCGTTGAAATTACTTTAATGAGTGCTAAAGCATCTAATGATCCAATAGGGTGATTAGCAACGATAACAAGTTTACCTTCGTTAGGAATATGCTCTATTTGTTTAGGTTTATAGCGTGTATCAAAATTGAGTTCATCAAGTACTTGTTCAACAAATTCTAATCCTTGTAGATGAGGGTAGGCATCACCAAAGGCAACAAATTCTCGTTCGTGCAATAAGTAGCCTAGGCCTTTTTTTACTAAACCTTTTACTTTTGGAGAGTTCTCTAGTTGTGGTAAGTTTGCAGCAATTACTTTATCAACACTTATCATATAAACCTCATATTCCGTTTGGCCTATTCGCCATACATGTAGTTTAAAAAAAGGGTGTGACAGTTACTTTGCAGTAGTGTGACTTTTTAAAGTGCTAACTTATAAACTGTTTATTGCTAGGAGAATTTATGTCGGTATTGGTGGCTATAACGGGGCGTGACAACACAAAACTAATAACGAAGTTACAAGAGCGATTACCAAATACACTGCTAGAGCAGTGGCCTAATTGTAAAAATGCAAATAATGTGGATTTTGTACTTGCATGGAAAGCGCCAGAGTCTATGTGGCCGCAGCTACCTAACTTAAAGGCTGTGTCGTCATTTGGTGCAGGTGTAGATAGTATAGATTTAACATTACTCGACGAAAGTGTTGAAGTAGTACGTATTGTTGACGACCAACTAGCTGAAGATATGGCGGAATATGTACTTACACATATACTAGCGCAAAAGTTACGTTTAAAAGAGTATTACATTAAACAAACGCAGCAAACATGGAAGCCAAAACGAGCATACAGTAATAAACATGTTGGAATACTTGGGTTTGGAGAACTAGGTAAAGCATGCGCACAAAAGCTTATAAATAATGGCTTTAAGGTAAGTGCCTGGGCGCAAAGTAATAAAAACACCACTAATGTCGATATTTTTTATGGTGATGAAGGACTTAATTGCATGCTTCCTGTGGTTGATTACCTTGTATGCCTATTACCGCTTACAAAAGCAACGACAGGCATTATTAATCATTCAATGCTCACAAAGTTACCTTCACATGCTGTTGTTATTAATGTGGCACGCGGCGCTCATGTTGTTGAGCAAGATTTACTAAATGCATTAAATAACGAGAGCTTACGCGCTGCAACACTCGATGTATTTGATGAGGAACCATTGCCACAGACCCACTCTTACTGGACGAACCCAAAAATAACACTTACACCACATTGCGCGGCACTTTCTGATTTAAATAGCGTTATAGATCAAATAGCCGATAATATTGAACGCTTAAATAAGGGCTTAGTACTTAATAATCGAGTAGATAGAACTAAAGGTTATTAGCTGATAGCTAATTGGTTTAAAAAACAGCTTGTTAACATTTGTAATTTTTATTAGTGTGAATGGTATTCTCACTAATAAAAAATATAAAGAGTGTGTTATGAAATCGAGTCAAAGTGGCGCTAAATTAAGTCTAGTTATTATTTCAATTATTGTACTAGGTGTTTCTGCTTGGTTTAATCAGGCTAACGCTGAAGATAGTCCTTCTAAAATACAAACCCAAAGTGAGTTAACAATAACGGATTAACTTCGCTTATTATGTATTTCTTGATGTTTTTGTTTCTTCTTATTATTTTTAACAGTCAATAAATAGCATCAACCCAGCTGTGGTGCTTTAGTGCTATTTTAAATTCTACTTGTTATCTAGCTCAAAGTGCTTTCCAGAATTTTTAAATTATTAACAAAAAAGCCCAGCATTGCTGGGCTATTAAAAATTCTAGGGAAAAGTTGTTAACTTTGGGTTACGTTAAATTGCCCAAATGTATAAACTTTAAACAAGTAAAAAGTATTGATCAATACCAAACTCATATTTGAAATAACACTCGACGACATAAGATCTAAGCTAAATGATAGGAATAGTAAACCACATGCACTAATAGCGGCAACTCGCAGCAGTGTTATCTGGTTAATAAAGAATGCACCTAAACCTAGTGCAAGTAGTATCGTGTTTAAAAGCCAATCTAGCTCGTTTAGCATGGTCGTTTCAATAGTTCAGTTGTTGAAAAAAGGAGCGCCATTATGTTGATCTTTTGCACACCTTTCAACCAAGTAATTTTAAATTTTCAGATTAGTTTTTTTAATGCTAAAAGTAGCTGCCTATTGCTGAAAATAAACCATTATCAGCAATTACTTGATACTTTTGGCAGCTCTCTGGTTTTTGTAAATCACTGCATAAATAAAGGGAATTACGGCTAGAGTTATAGGTTGGATGTAAATTTGAATCAATTAAAGTAGCCCCTTTACCAAAGAGTCCAGGCCAGTAAACACTTTCACTTACCATCCCTAATTTTTTATAGGTGAGCAAGGTTGGTTTTGGAAAGGCTAAAATTATTACAGCAACGACAGCGAGTGATATAAATAATCCCTTTTTTGACTTTGATTTTTGGTTTGTATCATTCTTTTTTTTGGTATTTAGCTCTGTAGCTACAGGACGCTGAGTAGGGCGCTGTGGTTTTCTTTTTTGCGCTGTTTTTTTTCTTGCGGGTGTTTTACCTAGCAACGACTGTTTATTTGGTGTTTTAGACATAAAGCAAATCTGGCCTTTTTTCCGTAGGTCTCTATAATTAAATGAGTAAATTTATATACTAAGCTAATTAATATGATAACTTAAAGTTAGCTTATAGCCTACGAGGAATAAAGATGAATACGCAGCTATCAATTTTAATTGTAGATGACGTTAGCACAGTGCGTAGCTTTTTGAGCCAAACGCTCATGCACTTAGGGATAGAGAACGTAAAGGAAGCATCTACTGCCTCACAATGTATTAGTGAGTGCCAAGCTGCAAATTATAATATTATTTTTTTAGACATTGAATTGCCGGACGGCGATGGTAAAGATTTGATTGCACAAATCAATGAATTAAGTCCAGAAACAAACGTGGTGATGGTATCGGCACACTCAGGTATTGAAAATGTTAAGGATGCAATTGATAAAGGCGCTAAGGGGTTTGTAGTAAAGCCATTTACACCTAAAAAGATAGCAGCAATGCTTAAGAAATTTTATCCAAATCTAGAAAATGTCTAATAGAGTTTAAAATATATAATTAAATTTAGAGTAAAAAAAAACCGGCAAAAGCCGGTTTTTTATATTCTATCAAAAACAAATTATAGAGCTTTAATCTTAGCTGCTATACGGCTCTTATGACGAGCTGCTTTGTTTTTGTGAATTAGACCCTTAGTTGCGTAACGGTCTAGGATAGGTGTAGCAACAGAAAAAGCTTGCTGTGCAGCTTCTTTATCGCCCGCTTCAATAGCAACAATTACTTTTTTGAAGTAAGTGCGCATCATTGAACGACGGCTTGCGTTGTGCTGACGGTTTTTTTCGCTTGTGATAGCGCGTTTTTTTGCAGACTTGATGTTAGCCAAGGTTTGCTCCTAACAATCTTAAAATAAAGCTTAAATTAAAGGCCGTGGAATATGCCTGTTTCTATCATGGATGTCAATTTAAATTTAACAATCCAAGAAAAACTGCACCATATAACGAGCATCAATTTGCCGCTTTAGCAGTTAATACCGACATTGTAACAAAGCACAGACCCTCAGCCTAGTGCTTTAAAGCGATTTATAAAAAAGACTGTGGCATAATTGCCTATCTTGAGGATTTTTGAGTAGGTTTAAGGTGTCAAAAGGTTTATTTCGCTCCGGTATGATTGTTAGTTGTATGACTATGATATCGCGTATTTTAGGGCTCGTTCGAGATGCTGTTGTTGCTAATTTATTAGGTGCAAGTGCTGCGGCTGATGTTTTTTTGTTTGCTAACCGTATTCCTAATTTTTTACGTCGTTTATTTGCAGAAGGTGCCTTCGCGCAAGCATTTGTCCCTGTACTGAGTGAAATTAAAGAGCAGGAAGGTGACGACAAAGTCAGGCTTTTTGTTGCACAGGCTGCAGGTACATTAGGCACTATTTTATTAATAGTCACTATAATAGGTGTTGTTGCATCTCCCGTTATTGCAGCGTTGTTTGGTACAGGTTGGTTTATAGATTGGTGGCAGGGCGGGCCTAATGCCGAAAAATTTGAACTTGCAAGCTCACTGCTTAAATTTACATTCCCTTATTTGTTTTTTGTAAGCCTAGTGGCACTTAGTGGTGCGGTAATGAACGTGTATAACCGTTTTGCTGTTGCTGCATTTACACCTGTTTTACTCAATGTTTCTATTATTACATGTGCAATTTTTTTACATGATAGATTTAGTGTGGGTGCTTATTCTCTCGCAATTGGGGTGTTTATTGGTGGCGTTGTACAGTTGTTGTTTCAACTTCCATTCTTATATCGTGCAAAAATGTTGGCGCGTCCGCGCTGGGCATGGCAAGACGAAAACGTGAAAAAAGTACGCAAACTTATGCTACCAGCTTTATTTGGCGTATCTATCAGCCAAATTAACTTATTGCTTGATACCATGATTGCATCACTATTGATGACGGGCTCAATCGCATGGCTTTATTATTCAGACCGTTTAATAGAATTTCCGTTGGGTTTATTTGGTATTGGTATTGCGACAGTTATTTTACCGGCGCTCTCTAAGTTACATAGCAGTAAAAAAAGTAGCGACTTTCAGCATACTCTCGATTGGGGGGTGCGTTTTGTAATATTCTTAGGTCTGCCGGCGATGATTGGTTTAATGATCATCAGCCCGCTTATTATTACCGTGTTGTTTGACCACGGTGCGTTTAAAGAAGACAGTGTTGATCATGTTAAAGCAGTTAGTTTAGGCGTAGTTGCATATTCGGTAGGCCTTGTGAGCTTTATGCTCATTAAAGTACTCGCTCCTGGCTTTTATGCTCGTCAAGACACAAAAACGCCTGTGCGTATTGGTATTATTACCTTAGTGTTAAATATGGTGTTTAACATTATGCTTGCGCCTTTTATAGGTTATTTAGGATTAGCACTCGCTACTTCACTATCGGCTAGTTGTAATGCGTTTTTATTATACAGGCAGCTTAAAAAAGAAAATGTATACCAGTTTTCATCAATGAGCATGCGCTTTACACTTAAATGTGTTGTTGCAAGTATCGTTATGGGAGCTGTTACATGGTTTGTGAGTAGTTACTACTATTGGGCTACATGGGCCTTTACACAGCAAGTAATATTATTAATAGCATTAGTCGCTTTGGCAGGTATTAGTTACTTTGCAATGCTATTTTTGATGGGTGTTAGACTAAATACGATAAAAAGTGTAGCAATTACTGAATCAAACTAAAAAAAAGATTATAATCGGCAACTCTGCGGCTTTAATAAAATTTTAGTCGTAATTAATAGCTCGCTAAACAAGGCATTAGGTGGCATGGAGTTAATTAGAGGTATACACAATATTCGCCCACACCATTTTGGTTGTGTGTTAACTATTGGTAATTTTGACGGTGTTCATTTAGGCCACGCAGAAGTATTAAAAGGTTTACTTATTGATGCTAAAGCACATAGTTTGCCTAGCACTGTAATGCTGTTTGAACCCCAGCCACAAGAGTTTTTTGCTAAGGATAATGCCCCTGCACGATTAACGCGCTTACGAGATAAGTTACGTTTATTAAGTGATGTAGGTATTGAGCGAGTTATTTGCATTAGCTTTAATCAGCAATTTGCAAACATGCATGCTGAGCAATTCGTTAATGAGATTTTGATTAAAAAGTTAGGTGTTAAAGCACTCACCGTTGGCGATGATTTTAAGTTTGGAAGGCAGCGCCAAGGTAACTTTGACTTACTTGCTAGCATGGGCAAGCAAGCGGGCATGGATGTAAAAAGCACCGCGAGTTTTCGTCAATTAAATGCTAGAGTAAGCAGCACTTTAATACGAGATGCTTTGGCATCTGGTGACTTGGCAAGTGCTAAAATAATGCTTGGTCACGATTATGCTATTTCTGGGCGTGTTATACATGGCTGGAAAAGAGGGCGTGAACTCGGTTTTAGAACGGCAAATATTGCCCTAAAACGCCAAGTGTGTCCTGTTAACGGAGTGTTTGCAGTGCAAGCAACGATTGCAGGAAAACAGATTTTTGGAGTTGCAAATGTAGGTAATAAGCCGACATTTAATGGAACTCGTGCATTGTTAGAAGTTCATCTTTTTGATTTTGCACAGGATATTTACGGACAATTTATGCATGTGGAGTTAATAAAAAAACTTCGCAATGAGAAAAAATTCGAGACATTAACACAATTAACGGCGCAAATAGCAACCGATGTTGCTGCCGCTAAGCAGTGTTTTGGTTTAAATCAGGTAGCCGATAGAGACGGAATGTAGGATAAATGAGCGACTATAAACATACTTTGAACTTACCGGAAACACCGTTTCCAATGCGTGGCAATTTGGCACAACGTGAACCAAAAATGCTTAAAGCATGGTATGAGGACGACCTGTACGGTCAAATTCGCAGCGCTAAGAAAGGTAAAAAGACCTTTATTTTGCATGACGGCCCTCCGTATGCAAATGGCGATATCCATTTAGGCCACTCAGTTAATAAAATATTAAAAGACATTATTGTTAAGTCTAAAACATTATCTGACTTTGATTCACCATTAGTGCCTGGTTGGGACTGTCATGGTTTACCAATTGAGTTAATGGTTGAGAAAAAAGTAGGTAAGCCGGGTGTAAAAGTAACGGCAGCAGAATTCCGCGAAAAGTGTCGTGCGTATGCTAAAAAGCAAGTTGAAGGCCAAAAAGTTGACTTTAAACGTTTAGGCGTATTTGCAGATTGGGATAAGCCTTACTTAACAATGAACTTTGACTTTGAAGCGAATGCAATTCGTGTGCTTGGTCGTATTATTGAAAAAGGTCACTTGCATAAAGGTGCTAAGCCTGTGCATTGGTGTACAGATTGTGGCTCTGCACTAGCAGAAGCTGAAGTTGAATACCAAGATAAGCAATCTCCAGCCATTGACGTACGTTTTATTTTTGATGATCAAGATGCTGTTGTGAGTGCATTTGATTTGGCAGATGGCCATAAAGGTAAAGGCAGTGTTGGTACTGTTATTTGGACAACGACACCATGGACGCTTCCAGCAAACCGTGCTGTTGCAGTACACGCTGATTTAGAATATGCACTAGTACAAGTTGAAGATAAAGGCGCAGAGCAACGTTTAATTTTAGGCTCTGAACTTGTTAAAGATGCAATGGACCGTTTTGGCTTTAATCATTTCCATGTATTAGGTTATGTAAAAGGTGCGGCACTTGAAAATTTACAAGTAGCCCATCCTTTTTACGACTTTAGCGTACCTGTTATTGTTGCAGAGCATGTAACAACTGATTCAGGTACTGGTGTTGTACATACAGCGCCAGGGCATGGTCAAGAAGATTTCGTGGCTGGTTTAAACTATAACCTTGAAGTAGCTAATCCTGTTGGTGCAAATGGTGTTTATTTACCAGATACCGAACTTTTTGCAGGTCAGCATGTATTTAAGGCGAATGCGAGCGTAATTGAAGTATTAAAAGAGCGCGGTGCACTTATGCATCATCATGCACTTACGCACAGTTACCCACATTGTTGGCGCCATAAAACACCAATTATTTTCCGTGCTACACCGCAATGGTTTGTAAGTATGGATCAGGCTAACTTGCGTCAAGATTCTTTAAAAGAAATTAAAAATACGCAGTGGTTACCTGAGTGGGGCGAAAGCCGCATTTCTAACATGGTTGAAAGCCGCCCAGATTGGTGTATTTCTCGCCAGCGTACTTGGG
This sequence comes from Pseudoalteromonas sp. SWN166, assembly GCF_015864485.1. Taxonomy (NCBI): domain Bacteria; kingdom Pseudomonadati; phylum Pseudomonadota; class Gammaproteobacteria; order Alteromonadales; family Pseudoalteromonadaceae; genus Pseudoalteromonas; species Pseudoalteromonas sp. SWN166. Next base: position 149,975 of record NZ_JADYXB010000003.1, on the reverse strand, counting down.
GTGTTCCAATTGCATTGTTTGCTGATAAAGACATTGGTGCGCTTCATCCAAATACTCAAGAACTCATTGAGCAAGCTGCACAGCTTGTTGAAAAATCAGGTATTCAGGCATGGTACGATTTAGACCCTGCTACATTACTTGGTGAAGAAGATGCCAAGCAATACATGAAAGTGCAAGATACGCTAGATGTATGGTTTGACTCAGGTGTTTCGCACGCGTGTGTTGTAGACGCACGTGAAGACTTGGTTGGTCCAGCTGATTTATACCTTGAAGGTTCTGATCAACACCGTGGTTGGTTTATGTCATCAATGATGACGTCAGTGGCTATTAATGGTCATGCACCATACCGCCAAGTATTGACGCATGGTTTTACTGTTGATGAAAACGGTCGGAAAATGTCTAAGTCACTAGGCAATGTTATTTCTCCACAAAATGTGATGAATAAACTAGGCGCCGACATTCTTCGTTTATGGGTTGCTTCTACCGATTACACAGCAGAAATGACTGTATCGGATGAGATATTTAAACGCTCTGCTGATCGTTACCGCCGAATTCGTAACACTAGCCGTTACTTACTAGCTAACCTAAATGGTTTTGATCCAAAAACTGATCAAGTTGCTGTTGATGATATGGTTGAGCTTGATAAGTGGATTGTGGGTCGTGCTGCTCAGTTGCAAGACGAAATTTTAGCCGCTTACGATAGCTACCAAATGCTATTAGTAACGCAAAAGCTAATGAACTTCTGTACGGGTGAGCTTGGTTCGTTTTACTTAGACGTAATTAAAGATCGTCAGTACACAGCTAAGAGCGACAGTCATGCACGTCGTTCTTGTCAAACAGCGCTTTATCATATTGCTGAAGCAATGACGCGCTGGATGGCTCCAATTATGAGCTTTACCGCACAAGAAATTTGGGAAGCGTTACCGGGCGAGCGTAGTGACTACGTATTTACGTCTGTTTGGTACGATGGCTTACAAGCGCCAACAAATAGCCAATTTAGCAACGATGACTGGTTAGAAATTTTAACAGTGCGCGACGAAGTAAACCGTTTATTAGAAGCCGCACGTAAAGAAGAAGTTATTGGTGCAACGCTTCAAGCTACGGTTAATTTATTTACGGGCAAAGAGCTTGCCGCTAAATTAAATGCGCTTGGTGATGAGCTACGTTTTGTATTATTAACATCAGCTGTAAATGTTACTGAAGTTGATAGTCAGCCAGCTGATACACAAGCTACCGAAATTGAAGGTTTGTTCATTAGTGTTGCTGCAACAGATGCTGCTAAATGTGAGCGTTGTTGGCATTACAGTGAAGATGTAGGTGTTAACCCTGCTCATCCTGAAATTTGTGGTCGTTGTGTAAGTAATGTTGATGGCGAAGGCGAAAAGCGTCAATTCGCTTAGGAGTTATTCTTAGTGAGCAAACTAGCCCAAAAAAGTGGTTTAGTGTGGCTTTGGTTGAGTCTATTACTTTTAGTAATAGACTTTGCCAGTAAAACACTTGTTGTAGGGACTATGGCTTATCAAGATTCGATAAACTTACTCCCTGTTTTTAGTATTACTTATGTGCATAACTATGGTGCTGCTTATAGCTTCTTAAGTGAAGCGGGTGGTTGGCAGCGCTGGTTTTTAAGCTTTATAGCCATTGCTATTAGTGCTTTGCTTGTGTGGTGGCTAAAACGCTTACCTGCAACAAATAAAGTATTATGCGGTGCTTATGCACTGGTACTTGCAGGCGCTATTGGTAATTTATACGATCGTATTGCGTATGGTTATGTAATCGACTTTATTCACGTATTTTATAAAGACTCACATTTTCCTGTGTTCAATATTGCCGATTGCGCTATTTGTATTGGCGCAGCATTATTGTTATTTGACGCCTTTACCGGCGAGAGTCCGAAGGAGCATAAAGCATGAGCCAAGCTGTAATTGGTGAAAACTCGCAAGTTATCTTCCATTTTTCTATTAAATTAGAAGATGGCTCTGCCGCTGATTCTACCAAGGTGCATAATAAGCCTGCTAAATTAACAATGGGCGATGGTAGCTTAACGGCAAACTTCGAAAAATGTTTATTAGGGCTAACTGCAGGCGAAAGTAAAACATTTGAACTTGCGCCTGAAGATGCGTTTGGTCAGCCAAATCCAGATAATATTTACTACGTTGACCGCAGTAAATTCGGCCCAGAAACACCAGCTAAAGTAGGTGCAATAATTGCGTTTACTCAACCTGATGGCACTGAGCTTCCTGGTTTAGTTCGCGAAGTGCAAGGTGAGTCGGTAACGATTGATTTTAACCATCCTTTATCTGGTCAGCGCTTAACGTTTGAAGTGGATATTATTGAGGTGGAAGGTTAATGGAAATATTACTAGCTAACCCACGAGGCTTTTGCGCTGGTGTTGACCGTGCTATTAGTATTGTTGAGCGCGCTTTAGATATTTTTGAAAAGCCAATTTATGTTCGCCACGAAGTAGTACATAACCGCTATGTAGTTGATGGACTTAAAAGTCGTGGTGCGGTTTTTGTAGAAGAGCTTGATCAGGTCCCTGACGACAGCATTGTTATTTTTAGTGCACATGGTGTTTCGCAAGCTGTTCGCAGTGAAGCAAAACGTCGTGATTTAAAAGTATTTGATGCAACGTGTCCGCTTGTAACTAAAGTACATATGGAAGTCACACGTGCGAGTCGTAAAGGTATTGAGTGTATTTTAATTGGTCATCATGGTCACCCTGAAGTAGAGGGAACAATGGGACAATATGATAACTCAGCCGGTGGCATTTACCTTGTTGAAACTGTTGATGATGTAATTGCACTTGATGTAAAAAATGCTGAAAACCTTTTTTACTGCAGCCAAACAACACTCTCTGTTGATGACACTGCTGATGTTATAGATGAACTGCGCAACAAGTTTCCATCAATTGATGGACCTCGCAAAGATGATATTTGTTATGCAACGCAAAATCGTCAGGACGCTGTTCGTGACCTAGCTGATAAAGTTGATGTGCTATTAGTTGTAGGGGCTAAAAACAGCTCTAATTCTAATCGCCTACGTGAACTTGCAGATAAAATGGGTACTGTAGCTTATTTAATTGATGACGCAACTGATGTGCAAGAGCAGTGGGTTTCAGGTTCTAAGTCAGTAGGTGTAACTGCGGGGGCATCTGCGCCAGAAGTACTTGTACAACAAGTTATAAGCCGATTAAAAGAGCTTGGTGGTACGCAGGTTGTTGAGAACCCGGGCGAAGCAGAAAATATAGTATTTGCTGTTCCAGTAGAGCTACGTTAATTTAAATTTAGATTATAGGAGAGTCGTTATGAGCAAGTCACTTAAAAATGATGGTTTGCTTTTTTCGGCTCTTTTTAATGAGCGAGGCGTATTAGCCACGCTTATCGTTTCTCAAGTAGTTGCTATTGTTTTAGCTTTTGCACCCAATGTAGAAGGAGATATTTGGTTACGACTTGGGATCATTAGTTTATTTTTACATTTAATTGTTTTAGTCGGCACCTCTTCTTTATATTTTTGTAGATCCTTTTTACAAAACCGTACTCAAGCTTTTCAGTTAAGTCTGTTTTTTTCCTCCTTTCTATTATCTACATGCATTTTTAGTATTCTATTTTCTCATTTTGCCTTTGATATAGATGATACAGATAACTTAATTTATTTTACACTTCGTAATTGTATTATAGTGGCTTTACTGGCGGCTTTATTCGTTCAATTTTTATTAATTCATTTTGAAAAAGAGCAGCAAACTAAAGCGCTTTCTCGAGCTGAACTTGATGCCCTACAAGCTAGAATACGTCCTCATTTTTTATATAATAGTTTAAACACTGCTGCAGAGCTTACTCATCATGATGCTGATGCGGCAGAGCAAGCCATTTTAGCATTAGCCGCCTTATCGCAGGCTGCAATGCACTCAGGAAAAAGCGTATTACTTGCGGATGAAATAACGCTGAGTAAGCAATATATCGCACTTGAAACGTGGCGTTTTGGTTATCGCTTAAGAGTTGATTGGCAAATCCCCAATGAGCTGCCAGCACTAAGTATTCCTTGCTTAACCCTGCAGCCATTAATTGAAAATGCGGTATGCCATGGCGTTGAAACAAGTGAGCATGGTGCTGAAATAAAAGTAGAGCTACATATCACTACCGGCTATATAACTATGATTGTTTCTAACCCTATAACAATTACTAATACTCAAACTAGGCCTAATAACGGAATGGCGCTTGAAAATATTCGCCAGCGATTAAATATTTACTATAAAAATAAAGCACAACTAACAATTACTACTAAGAATGATGTGTTTAGAGTTAAGGTCGTTATTCCTAAACTAATAGGGGGCAGTGTATGAATGTACTCATTGTTGATGACGAACCTCTGGCGAGATCTCGCTTAATCCGTTTGTTAGCACATGATAAAAGTATAGTTGTGCAAGGTGAGGCAAGTAATGGTAATGAAGCCTTAGCACTTGCTAAAAAGCAAACGCCCGATTTGATTTTTTTAGATGTTGATATGCCCGGTATGAATGGTTTACAAGTTGCTAATGAACTCAATAGTTTAACCCTACCGCCTGCAGTTGTTTTTATAACAGCGCACCCTGAGCATGCCTTCGATGCTTTACAGTTAAGTGCTGCAGGTTATTTAGTTAAACCTATTACAGAGCAATCATTACAAAAGGTACTTAAGCAAGTAGGGCGATTAAATAAAGTACATATTCAAAAGCAACAAAATGTAAAAGTATCTTATCAGTTAGCGGGTACTCTACGTAGTGTTGATATAAATGATGTTTTGTACTTTAGTGCAGAAGAAAAATACACCAAAATGATATTCTCGGGTGGAGAAGCTTTACTGGAGCAAAGCCTAAAACAATTAGAGTTACAATTTCCTACACATATTTTGCGAATTCATCGCAATACATTGGTTAATAAACAAAAAGTAATTGCTTTGCATTCAAAAGGGAATGGCAATCATATGATTGAGCTACAAGGGTGCAGTGAGTTATTGCCAGTGAGCCGCCGCGAGCTTAAATTAGTTAAAAATACGCTTTAGACTTATTTTGCAATTAGGTTGCCTTTGACTTAAATACATTTATGCTTAATTATTATGATTTTATTGAATGAACAGATTTAATTAACCGTTTATCAACAAATATAACCGCTCATCTTAGTCCTCATTGATTCCTCAAATAAATAGCATAAACTTAAAATCAGATAATTTTTATTTGGTTTTACTATGCAATCATCTCAAACAAAAATGCAAAGAGGCTTCACTCTGATTGAAGTGTTAATTGCATTTATTATTCTTAGTTTTGGCCTTTTAGGCGCAGTTGCCCTGCAAGCAAAAGCAAAGCAAGCAAGCTTTGATTCTATGCAGCGTGCTGCTGCAGTTGCACTTGGTAATGATATTGTGCAGCGTATCCGTGCTAACGATACCCCTCAAATAGCGGGACTGTACACACAAACATTTGATAGTGAAACTGCAACGACAACCTCGCAAACGTGCTTTACAAATACTTGTAGCGCAGCGCAAGTTGCGGCCTTAGATCTTGAGCAGTGGAAAAGAGCTATAAGAGCTCGAGAAAATACGGGATCTTTAGATGGTGCTACCGTATGTATTGCACCTACAGCAGTTGCTGGCTCGGGTGGTAAGGCATTTAATTTAGAAGTAATTGTTTCGTGGCAAGGTCGACAAGAGTTTAATGCAAATGATGCTACTGGCGCAATAAAGTGTGGAACGGCTGACAAAAATCGTCGCTTAGTTGTTTTAACTAGTTACATTTACCTTAGGAGCTAACATGAAGCAAAAAGGTTTTACACTTGTAGAAATGATGATTTCATTATTTATTGGTGGATTAATACTAGGTGGCGTTATGTTTACCTATATAGGAATGAAAGTAACCACTAAAGATACGATGACTATTGGTGAACTTCAAGAATCAGGGCGCCTTGCAATTAACATAATGCAACGTGATATTGAACAAATTGGCTTTTGGGGAACTTATTATGACGATTCGTTCACTGCAGTAAATACAGATACATTAGCAAACCCTGGAACAGACTGCTTTGAAGGGTTAAATAATGGGAGTTTTCCTGATTTTGCTACAGCTAGTAATTTTAGAACTATTTACGCAAAGGTTGCTGGAGAATCAAAAGAGCTTAACTGCCTAAATAATCCGATTAAAAGCACTGACATTATTCAATTAAAATTTTTACAAGGTAAGAGTTTAACAGTTAATACAGTAACTAATGAGACTCAAGCAGATGAAAATTACTTCATAGCTGAGCAAGAAAAAGCTCAGTTTTTTCGTGGAAAAGTTAACGCTGCGACTCTTAATGTTAATGCAACTGTTTGGCCTTACAGCCATCATGTTTATTATCTATCAGAACAAACTTATAAAGTTAATAATAAAAACTTAACTGTACCAGCATTAATGAGAAAGCGCCTGGTTGGTGGAAGCATCAACACAGAAACTATTATGGAAGGTGTTGAGAACATGCGGTTTGTTTTTGGTCTTGATACTAACAGTGATAATCGTGTAGATACCTACCGAAGTATTCAAGATATGAAGTATACAGATTGGGAAAATCGTAAAGGTATTTTAACTGTTCAGGTATTTTTATTAATACGCGCATTGCAGCCAGACCCAGGAGTTAAAATTAAAAACCAAACTTATACATTAGGCGAAGATGAAGATAAGCGTGTATTAACATTTACCGATAATTTCAGACGTACTGTATTTACTACTACTATTCGATTAAATAATGTTGGATCAAATTTATGGCGTATTTAAAAAAATCACAAAAAAAACAGCAAGGTGTAGTTCTAATTACAGCTTTAATAATGGTTATTGCTGTGACTGGTATTGCTGTGACACTTATGAGCAGTAGTAGTATTGATATTAAAATTACCAATGCAGCACAAGAGCGCGAAGTAGCCGAAAATGAACTCATTGGTGAAGTGCAGCGCATGATCTCTGATGAGGCAAATAAAGGGGCTAACAATCAGTTCTTCCTGACTCCAGATGAAGTAACTGCAATTGCGGATGGTGATGACAAAGGTATGGTGATTGCAAATCACGCAGATATGCAAAGCAAAATGACTAACCTTAACAAGGGGGCGTTAGATTTAGAGTGCCCTCGTCGTTTTAATTTTACGGCGGGTATATCGTGCAACATGCTACAAGTTGCTACAACTATAGAATATGGCTCTAAGAGTAAGCATGAACTAACTATTGTTACAGGTATAGCACAAGAAATGGCCAGCGTAAGCAAGGGGATTTAAGATGAAATTTAAATTAAATAAAACGTGTGCTGCATTATTTGGCCTAACAATAAGTGCTTCAGTTTATGCCGAAGATATAGAGCTGTATGTAAATCACGATGTAGAAACTGATGAAAAACCACGTGTAATGATGATTTTTGATACTTCTGGAAGTATGGCTTGGGATGTTATAGATGGAAAACAGTGTTATCAATGGGATGGAAACTCAGCAAATAATCCTCGGTTTTATCAAAGCACATGTTTTGAGAGCTCAGGCTCTCGCGATACAAAAGATTGCTTCAAAAAAGTTAACTCAGGCACCAAGCTAGGTCGATTTTATAATGGAACGACAACAAATGGGTACAATTACAGTAACAATTACTATGACAATACATGTAATGATAGTCGGCTAAACGTTGCACAGAATGCGATTAAACAGCTGGTCGATGATAATGATGATATTGACTTTGGATTAATGCGATTTAATGGTGGCTCAGGTGGATATGTTCTAGCAGGCGTTGGTGCAGGTAAAGCTGATATATTACAAAAAATTAATGATTTACCTGCAAATGGCGCTACACCTATAACGGAGACGTTATGGGAAGCCTACCGTTACATTACCGGACAGAATCTTGATTTTGCCAGTGGGAATGACGATCGTGATAAAAGTATAGATAACAACAAAACTTATGAATCACCGTTTAAGCAAAAGGATGGTGAACCATTACGTTGTGATAATTCAATCAATGTTATTGTGATGACTGATGGTGATCCTACTAGCGATAGTGGAAGAAATAGCCAAATTGCAGATGTCCATAATGACCTATTTACTGACAATATACCTTTTGACGATGGGTACTACAGCAATAGTTATTTAGTTGCAATGGCGAAAATTTTACATGGAACGTCAGATACAAAAATCGATTTATATACACCAACAAGTGATGTGTTAGATACAGGGCGCCTTTACACCATTGGTTTTGGTACTGGTATGAGTCAAGGAGGGATTGATTTACTCGATAAAGCGGCAAGTGTAGGTGGTGGGCAGTATATAGAAGCAAAAACCGCTGAAGCACTTTCAGAAGCTTTAAAAAATACAATTTCAAGAATTAGAGAAGTAAATGATAGCTTTTCATCGCCGTCAGTAGCTAGTAATAATGTAGATCAAACACGTAGCCGCGATGCTATTTATTTCGCGATGTTTTATCCAGAAACCGGTGCTCGCTGGCGTGGCAACCTAAAAAAGCTGAAAGTATCAGGGAGTCAGATTGTTGACTCAAAAGGACTATCAGCACTTGATGAAAATGGTTTAATTGATGAAAATGCGAAAACATTCTGGTTGCCAGATAACGAGCCAGCAGATGGTAATTTAGTTGCTCAAGGCGGTGTGAACCTTCATTTAACGACATTAGATTCAGATAGCCGTAATTTATACACTGATAACCAGGGAGCTATAGTAGATTTTAATACTTCTGTTGTGAGTGATATTCTCAACTTAGTTGATAACAACCCGCTCAGCTTATCGAGTAATGATATCAAATGGGCAATGGGTATAGACGTTGATGATGAAGATGGCGATGGGTCTAAGGTTGACCAGCGCAAAGATATTTTTGGTGACCCTCTGCATTCTAAACCTGTTGCAATCGATTATGGTAATGATGATATTCGAGTTTTGATAGGAACTAATGCTGGCTTTTTACATATGTTTAAGGATTCAGATGATAGTGTAAGTGAAAGTTGGGCATTTATACCGTCTGCTTTATACAACATTATTGAACCTCTACGTGAAAATCAAGCCGATACGAAAGTATATGGTATGGATGGTCCTATTAGTATTTATTTTGATAATAAAAACTTAAATAGTGATGGTTTAAATGACGGTATTATTGATGCGAGTGGCGACGATAAAGTGTGGGCTTTTGCGGGGATGCGTCGCGGTGGTAAAAATTACTACGGACTTGATATAACAAACCCGAACATACCGAAAAAATTATGGGACGCTCCAATCGAAGGTGGTAAAGGTGATTTTAAAGAGCTTGCACAAACCTGGTCAAAGCCACAAATAGCCTACATTAAAGCATTTGGGGATAAACCCTTATTAGTTTTTGGTGCTGGTTATGATACTAATAAAGACGCAGCTATCCGTAGTGAAGATGGTACAGGGCGAGGTATCTATATTGTTGAAGCCGAAACAGGTAAAAGAGTATGGGCATTAACACCCGATATTAATGGCTTTAAAGGTAAGCATAGTATTGCTGCAGATATAACCACGCTTGACTCAGATTATGATGGATATATAGACCGAATTTATGCGGCAGATACAGGTGGAGATATTTGGCGTATAGATATGCCTGGTAGTAATACTAGTGAGTTTAGCCACTTTAAATTAGCTGAGCTTGGTAGTAATAAAGCAACTGAGGACCGACGCTTTTTCTATAAACCACTCGTAGCACGTACAATTTATAGTAAAGTAAGCGAGTCAACAGTTAATGGTAGTACCGTTATAACACGCTTAGATACACCGTATGATGCCATAGTTATCGGCAGTGGTAATCGCTCAAAACCAACCGGCACCAATGAAAAAGATCAATTGTTTATGATCAGAGATGAAAATACGGTTACTAAATCGTATAAAACGAATGCACCAGATACTATTGTGCCTGCTGATTTGATGCAAATGAATTCAGACCCATTTGGCAATGCTCTAGATGACGTTGATGATTTTGTTGACTTAGAAGTGGGCTTGGCTAAATTTAATGGCTGGAGATATGAGTTAGGAACGGGTGAAAAGTCGCTAGCTGCTGCTACAGTTGTTGGAGGTGTTGCCTATTTTACAAGCTTCACTCCTGCATCAGATACATCGACTGAAAATCAATGTTCGCTAAGTGGTGGTGGTGGTTCTTTATACGCTTTTCACTTACATTACGGTACTAAAGTGTATGACGACCTTAAATTTACAACCAGCTATGATGTACCAGACACACCTCAGTTATACTTTGGTGAAAGCCCTTCATGTGTAGATGGTAATGGCGATGGTAAATGTGATGACGACCCAACAGTTGACGTAATACAAGAAAGTCAGTTTTATTTAATTGGGCCTGGTATTAAAGGTGAAAATGCGGAAAATCCAATGAAACCTGTAGAAATAAAAGGTCCTGGTTTAACTGTTGTTGATGGTAAAGTTGTGTTGGTTAATGACAATGCAGTAGGGTTTGGCTTTAAAACCCAACAAACATATATCTATAAACGTGAAGAAAATGACGAAGTTAATAATTAAGGAAATTAGATGAAAAAACAACACGGGTTTACCTTAATTGAGCTGATGATAGCCGTTGCTATCGTCGGCATACTCGCTTCAATTGCGCTGCCTAACTATACTGAATATGTAAAGCGTGCTTCGCGCGCTGAAGCTGCTGCAGCATTGTTAGATGCTGCAAACAAGGAGGAGCAGTATTTTGTCGATAATAGGGAATATACAGAGACATTTACTGATTTAGGATTGCAAAGTAAGACCGAAAATGGCCATTTTGAGCTATCCATAAAGGTAGTCGATAGCAATACTTTCACTATTACAGCTAAGCCTATAGCCGGTGCTGTAAAGGGGGATAACGATTGTAAAGAGCTTACAATTACTGACACAGGCCTCAAAGGTGCAAAAGGAAGTAAAGGTAACTCTGATATTGATTATTGTTGGGGTCGATAGCCTAGATTACTTCTTCTGACACTTATCAGTTGATTTGATGCGAATTCTACCCGTTTGACTTACAGATAAAGCCAATCCTTCGAGATTGGCTTTATTGCTATTGGGGCAATATATAAAAGTCCCATTTTGAAAACCATTTAAAGAACCATCTGGACGAAATGTAATGGCGTTGCGCGGATACTCTAAAGTATCAGCATCATGGACATCCTCGAAAGTGCTTAAGAGTAACTCATCATCATCTAGAGTCGTTGATTTATCTTTATCGATAAATAGTGACATTTGACCATCCCACTCGTCCTTTGTACATTGACTGCCTTTTAGTGCGCAAAGCGTGACGTAAGTACCATTTTCAATTGCGTAAAGGCGGCCATAATTTATATTTCGATGTAGTAGATTCACATGGTTATCTAATCGGTTTTTAGCCAAGAAGTCTGGATAAAACCACATCGATAATTGACTGATTACAATGACAACAGCCATTGAAACCATTAATTCAAGAAGTGTCACTCCCTTGTTTTTTGATATTGATAATCTCATCCTTGAAGACCTGAGTTAATAAATGATTAACTCAGTCTAGTAAATGATACAAATATGACAAGATGAATTTGTATGTTTTTTAACCGCAAGTCTGAGCTGTATCACCGGTATAAAAAGAAGTACCAGATTGAGATACTGTTAAAGCTTTATTATTTTCACTGCCATTATTAGGACAAAATACAAAATCACCGGGGTTCGTTGTTATTCGACCACTGGTATTAAACCGTAATCTCCTATCATTACCAGTATATTTTATTTTGTCATTAAGGCTTATTTTTTCCATAACTCGTAGTAAAGAGTCTGTAGAGCTGTTGTATTGACCGCTATTATCACCATCAATGAATACAATGATAATTTTATTTCTGTCCCATCGATTACGACATTGCATTGTGTCATTTTGATTTTTTACTTCACCGTGCTGCGCGGCACATATAACGACTATTTCATCTGTACTTGCTGCTTGAGAGCGTGCATAGCTAATATTTCTTTTTAACTCCAACAAAAAATTCTCAGCTCTATTTTCTTCTAGCATATCGCTGCTATTCCAAATCGCAATTGATGCAATGATCCCAACGATAGCAACGGTTACCATGAGTTCTAAAAGAGTGAATCCGTTTTGTTTGTTTTTCATATTAATCTCATTTACTGCTAGTCATTTAAGTATAGCTATTTTTATACAATAAATTATACCATGATCGGTTGTTTTATCACCGTAATTCAATCGCTTTGTTTGCTATGAACATCATGATTGTCTAAAATCGAGGCAACTGGAGCTTTCAAAAGTAATTAATATGAAAAAAATAGAAGCAATTATCAAACCTTTTAAGTTAGACGATGTGCGTGAAGCGTTGTCGGATGTAGGTATTACAGGTATGACGGTAAGCGAAGTTAAAGGCTTTGGACGTCAAAAAGGTCACACTGAGTTATATCGTGGCGCAGAGTATATGGTTGATTTTTTACCTAAAGTAAAACTTGATATTGTATTGACTGATGAAGATGTAGACCGTGCAATTGAAGTTATTGTAAAAACGGCACAAACAGGAAAAATCGGTGACGGTAAAATATTTGTCACTGATGTTGAGCGTGTAATACGTATTCGTACTGCTGAGGAAGATGAAGAAGCGATTTAAGATTTTCTTCTACGCAGTAAAAAGGCGCTTACTAAGCGCCTTTTTGTTTATTTAGTTCTTTTATTTAGTCTTCGTGTTTGCTTTGCGTGCTCACTAAGCTCAGTTAAACCTAATTGGTCGTAACTTTTTTCCATCATTTCAAGAGCTGGATCCAAGTAACTGCTTTGTGAATAATGCTCAACAACAAACTTGCCTCTATTAGCTGCCGCTAAATAAGCTTCACGTTCGTAATAGTAAGTTGCTACTTTTAACTCATAACGTGCCATGCGGTTTAAAAGCCATACTAGACGGCGTTTCGCTTCAGGTGCGTAATCACTTTTTGGAAAGCGTTTTACTAGTGTCGATAAATCGGTAAATGCAACACGTGTACGGTTAGCATCACGATCGGCTCTATCTACACCAAAATACTCTTGAAACGCGTTTTTATCAGCTTTAATATTTACTAAACCACGCATGTAATACATGTAATCAAGGTCTTTATGATTTGGGTTTAAGCGAATAAAGCGGTCAATAGTTGCAAGTGCTTGTTCAGTATTACCTGATTGGTAATGTGCATACACTAAGTCCATTTGTACTTGTTTAGAGAATGGGCCAAATGGGTAGCGTGAGTCTATTGCACTTAAAAGTTCAATTGCGCGAGCATATAAACCAGAATCTAGCGTTTCTTTTGCATCTTCATATAAAGCGTGTGCAGACTTATTAGGTACACGTTGAATATCTTCTTGGTCTGGAGCAGACGAACAAGCGCCTAAACTAAGTACAGAAACTGAAAAAACAATGGCAAATGCACGTTTCCCTATTTTATTTATCATTTTATTTGTTACCTTCGATGTCTTCGGCTAGGCCAAGTCGGTAAAACCGAGTAAACTATGCGTATTATATTATGCTTTTATTAAAAGCGATTCTAACCCAGTCGAGCAAAGCTTGCACTGGTAAATTGGGTAAAGTTACTAATGTCAGAGCAAATTTCTCTTCAAGCCGACGTTCCAACCGAATTAGGTGGTAAACGTCTAGACCAAGTATTAGCACAATTGTTCCCTGATTATTCACGTTCTCGTATAAAAACGTGGATATTGGATGATAAAATCACCGTAGACGGTGAAATTTTCAACACTCCACGCGAAAAGCTACTAGGTGGCGAAGTTGTAAGTGTTGAAACAACAATTGAAGCACCACGCGAATACGAAGCACAAGATATCAAATTAAACATTGTTTATGAAGACGATGATATTTTGGTAATTAATAAACCAATGGGCCTAGTGGTTCACCCTGGTGCAGGTAATCCTAATGGAACAGTGCTAAACGCATTACTACATTACTACCCTGAAATAATTAACGTGCCACGCGCAGGTATTGTGCATCGTTTAGATAAAGACACGACCGGTTTAATGGTTGTAGCTAAAACGATTCCAGCACAAACGCATTTAGTGACAGCGCTGCAAAAGCGTGAAAACTTTACGCGTGAATATGAAGCACTGTGTAATGGCACTATGACCGCAGGTGGTATGGTTGAAAAAGCGATTGGCCGTCATCCTACTCAGCGTACTCATATGGCAGTACATGAACTGGGTAAACCGGCTATCACGCACTATCGTGTTGCTGAAAAATTCCGTGCTCATACTCGTTTACGTCTGCGTTTAGAAACAGGTCGTACGCATCAAATTCGTGTGCATATGGCGCATTTGAATCATCCGCTAATTGGCGATCAATCTTACGGCGGCCGTCCGCGTCCACCTAAAGGTGCAACACCTGAGTTATTTGAGTTACTTCGTAGCTTTAGACGCCAAGCATTGCATGCTGTAAAATTGAGTATTGCGCATCCAATCACGGGTGAAATGATGACATGGCAAGCACCTATCCCAGATGATATGGTTGCTATGACACTTGCATTACGTGAAGATACTAAAGCTAATCCTGATATCGATAGATAATGCACTTATTGTCAGCGACATGGCAAAACCTTCATAAAGTAGCAACGTTAAGTACTACTTGTGGAGGTGGTGTTTCAAAAGTCCCCTTTAAAAGTTTTAATTTGGGATTCCATGTTGGTGATAATAAAAGTGATGTAGCAAAAAACCGCTCACTATTAACCGAACTCCTACCTAAACCTGCCGTGTGGCTAAATCAAGTTCATAGTTCTGATGTTGTTATTGTTGATGAACATTTTGATTTTGATGAGTTACATAATGCTGATGCGCTTTATACTCGGTTATTAAACCAACCTTTGGCTATAATGACCGCCGATTGCTTACCTATTTTATTAGTGAGTGATGATGAAAAAGAAATCGCAGCTATACATGGTGGCTGGCGAGGGCTCGAGCAGGGAATTATTAAAAACACATTAGAGTGCTTTAGTACAAAATATGAAAATATAAGTGCGTGGCTAGGGCCTGCAATTGGACCAAACCGATTTGAAGTGGGTGCTGAAGTATTTGAGTTATTTCAAAAAAGATCCCCTTCATTTACTCAAGCTTTTAAACTACAAGCAAATGGTAAATATCTAGCTGACATTTATAGTATTGCTCGCATATTACTTATCCAGTCAGGGGTTAAAAATATTACGGGCGGCGACTATTGTACAGTCTCTCAAAGTGACTTGTTTTTTTCATATCGACGAGATGGACAAACTGGACGTATGGGAAGTTTGATCTGGCTCAAATAATTCACATTTTTCAACATTATATTTCCCTCCACACCTTGAACAAATACCTAAACAGACCCATTAATTAAGCAACTATATTATTTAATAGGTAATACCATGCGTTTAGATAGATTTACAAGTAAATTTCAATCTGCGCTCTCTGATGCGCAATCGTTAGCTCTTGGCCGTGATCATCAATTTATTGAACCAGTACATTTAATGTATTCATTGCTTAAGCAGAGCGGCTCTAGTGTGCGTGCATTACTTGCGCAAACAGGTGTCAGTGCGGACGAACTTAATACTAAGCTTTCTCAAGAAATAGAAAAGTTATTTAAGGTTGAAGGCGTAGGCGGCGACGTGCAGCTATCAAATAATATGGCTTCACTTATAAACCTGTGCGACAAATACGCACAAAAACGCAAAGACAAATACATTTCAAGTGAGTTATTTGTACTCGCTGCATGCGACGATAAAGGTCCACTTGGCGATATATTCAGGTCGTTAAATATTACCGCAACTAAAATTGAAACCGCGATTAAAGCTATTCGTGGTGGTCAAAAGGTTGATGATCCAAATGCCGAAGAAACACGCCAAGCGCTTGAAAAATTCACAATTGATTTAACTGAGCGGGCTGAGCAAGGTAAGCTTGACCCGGTTATTGGTCGCGATGACGAAATTCGCCGTACGATTCAAGTATTACAACGTCGTACTAAAAATAACCCTGTGTTAATAGGTGAACCAGGTGTTGGTAAAACAGCAATCGCAGAGGGATTAGCACAGCGTATTATTAATGGTGAAGTGCCTGAAGGATTAAAAAACAAACGCGTACTATCACTTGATTTAGGTGCGTTGGTTGCAGGTGCAAAATACCGTGGCGAATTTGAAGAGCGTTTAAAATCGGTATTAAACGAGTTGGCTAAAGAAGAAGGCCAAGTCATTTTATTTATTGATGAAATACATACTATTGTGGGTGCAGGTAAAAGTGACGGCGCAATGGATGCGGGTAATATGCTAAAACCAGCATTAGCGCGCGGAGAATTGCATTGCGTAGGTGCAACCACGCTTGATGAATATCGTAAATATATAGAAAAAGACGCAGCCCTTGAGCGTCGATTCCAAAAGGTACTTATTGAAGAGCCGTCGGTTGAAGATACCATCGCAATATTACGAGGCTTAAAAGAGCGTTACGAGCTACATCATTCAGTAGAAATAACTGATCCCGCTATTGTTGCTGCAGCTCAGTTATCTCATCGTTATATCAGCGATCGTCAGTTACCTGATAAGGCGATTGATTTAATAGACGAAGCGGGTTCTTCAATTCGATTACAAATTGATTCAAAACCAGAGTCGTTAGATAAGCTTGAACGCCGCATTATCCAATTAAAGCTAGAAGATAACGCGCTCGCTAAAGAAAAAGACGAAGCAAGTCTAAAACGCCGCAGTGAAATGCAAGAGCTAATCACAGATCTTGATGCACAATACCGCGAGTTGGACGAAATATGGAATGCTGAAAAAGCATCGCTTCAAGGCACGCAAGTAATTAAAGCTGAGCTTGAACAAGCAAGATTAGACTTAGACGTAGCGCGAAGAGCAAGCGACTTACAGCGCATGTCAGAGCTTCAATATGGGCGAATCCCAGAGCTTGAACGTAAACTCGATTTAGCCTCACAAGCCGAAATGCAAGAAATGACATTGCTTAAAAACCAAGTTGGTGAGGATGAAATTGCTGAAATACTCTCGCGTTGGACAGGTATTCCTGTGGCAAGAATGCTACAAGGTGAGCGTGAAAAGCTACTACAAATGGAAGATAAGCTACACAGCAAAGTAATAGGGCAAGATGAAGCGGTTGTGGCTGTTTCTAACGCAATACGCCGCTCACGTGCTGGGCTTGCAGATCCTAATCGTCCTATTGGTTCATTTTTGTTTTTAGGCCCAACAGGTGTGGGTAAAACAGAGCTGACAAAAGCACTCGCTGGTTTTATGTTTGATACCGAAGATGCCATGGTGCGTATCGACATGTCTGAGTTTATGGAAAAACATTCAGTTGCACGTTTAGTCGGGGCACCTCCAGGTTACGTGGGTTACGAAGAGGGCGGTTATTTAACCGAGGCAGTACGCCGTAAACCTTACTCAGTAATACTGCTTGATGAAATAGAAAAAGCACATCCTGATGTATTTAATATTCTACTGCAAGTATTAGATGATGGCCGGTTAACCGACGGGCAAGGTAGAACGGTTGATTTTAAAAATACCGTTATTATTATGACCTCTAATCTAGGCTCAGACATTATCCAAGAGCAAGCGGGTAATAATGACTACACGACCCTTAAAGCTAAAGTAATGGAAGTATTAATTAATGAGTTTAGGCCTGAGTTCATTAACCGTATAGACGAGACTGTTGTATTTCATCCGTTAGCTAACGAGCACATAAAAGAAATAGCTGATATTCAGTTAATGAAATTACGTGAGCGTTTAACTGAAATGGGATATTTACTTGAAATAAGCGATACGGCTCTTGAGCGAATTGCAGAAAGTGGTTTTGACCCTGTGTATGGTGCACGTCCACTTAAACGCGCTATTCAACAAACGATAGAAAACCCACTAGCACAAAAGCTACTTAATGGGGACTACATACCTGGTTGCGTTATTGTTATCGACGCAAATGACGAAGGCTTGGTATTTACTAAGCGTTAATTGTAAATAATTAAAGTCAAAAGCCGCTCATAAAGTAGCGGCTTTTTTATGTCTACTATATTGCTAGGTCTAAACTTTAAACGTAAGTAATAAATCGTTCACCCTACGCGAACCTTCAACAAGCTCAGCTGCTCCCGTAGCCACATTAAAGCTTAAGCTTAAGTTTTCATCACCAAAGTCTTTAATTTGCGAAACATTATTACTAATGTCGTTACTAACCATTTGTTGCTCTTCTGCAGCCGATGATATTTGTATTGCCAAATCAGATATTTCACTTATTTGTATAAAAATACCCTCAAGTTCAACTTGGGTTTTATCGGTTGTCAGCACACAGTTATCGGCTTGTGCTTTAGTGCTTTGCATTACTTTAGACCAGCTAAATAACGTATCTTGTATTTCTTTAATAGAACTGTGGATTTGTGTTGTCGCATTTTGAGTACGAGACGAAAGAGTCCTTACTTCATCGGCGACTACAGCAAAGCCTCGGCCATGTTCTCCCGCTCTAGCTGCTTCTATTGCTGCATTTAGGGCAAGTAAGTTAGTTTGATCGGCAATTCCCTCTATTTCACTCATTACCTTACCAATTTTATCGGCTTCAGAGGCTAAGCTGGTGGCTGTGGTTGCAGCCTCTTCTACTTGAAAAGCTAAATCAGATACCATTTTACTATTATCGGCAATATGCTCTTTTATTTCAGAGCAGCTTTGATGGGTGTTATTTACTTTATCAGCTGTTTGAGAAGTATTTACTGATATTTCCCCAATGGTAGAACTCATTTGAGTCATCGCTGATGCAATTTGCTCTAAACGTTCACCTTGTGAAGAAATACCTTTTTCAGTAAGCGTTGATTGTTTATCTAGATTAGTGGCGATCTCATTAAAGTTTAATGTGGAATCCTTCATACGGCCAAGAACAGTACGCAATTTTGCACTTAGCATTTGCTCTCTATAATCACTTACACTGTGGGGTGTGTGGCCGCTGTAAATATAACGAGAGACTGAATCAGCTGTTGCTTTTTGATCGCGCAATATCTTGGGAGTAACAATGAGTTCGTCATAATTTAGCACAATAACCAAAGCGCAAATAAATAGGCTAACTGCAGCTATTGTAATTGAGCCCGCAACAGCGATAAAAATTAGCCAAAGTAATAGGCATATAAAAGTAATACTTTGTCTTATTGTGGTGTGTTCTCGCAGATTAAATAATGATTTGTTAGTATTTATTTTGCTGTAAAGAGTTTGTGCGCGTTGTTTAAGCTGTGAGCTCGCTTTGGTTCTTACTGATTGATAACCAATGAGCTGACCATGTTCAAATATAGGGGTTACAAAGGCATCTACCCAGTAATAGCGACCATCTTTACATCGGTTTTTAACCATACCGCGCCAAGAGTGTTCTTGCTTTAGTGTTGCCCACATTTCTTTAAAAGCAGCTTTTGGCATATCAGGGTGACGAACAATATTATGATGCTGACCGATAAGCTCTTGTGCACTATATCCGGCTACAGAGCAAAACTCTTGATTAACGTACGTTATTACACCTTTAAGGTCGGTAGTAGAAACAAGCTCTTGTGACTCATCAAAGTATACTTCTTCATTTTTTAAGCTTTTATCATTGCGCATTATATTTGCTATCACCCTTTATTGTTGGAGCCATTATATTGGTTACAACATACAAAGCAAAAAATAGCGTATGTCCTTTTGTACTCATAAGGTAAATAATTGCTTTTATTGATCTAGATCAATTTTCAATATCGGGTAGCTAAGTTGAACTCATTTTGAATAAGTTCCGGTCTGTTAGTTTAGGCTTGTTTTTTATGTATTTAATTTATACTTAAATACGCATTTAAAGCATTTGTATAATGCCCCGAGCAATGGCAATATTACTACTTTATATACTGACGTTGGTCATATCAAGCTCATATAAAGTGGGTAATAATTATTAATTTTGAAAAATTATATTGTTCTTAGCAATTTATACCAATTGCATTAAATAAGTGATCTATTACATCGCTAATAAAATAGCACAATAACAAGGCGAAAATTATGACATGTAGTTGTTCTATATGAATAATTTTTAACGCAGTGAGTGCGCTATTAAATAGGATAGAATGATCATATTTTCAATAAAATTGGTATTAATCTTGAGTCTAAGTAATTAGCCCCCATAACCTTATGATTAAGCCACTTGGCCCGAGGAAAGATTTTTTGACAACACATGATTTAGCTAACGCACTTGAAGCGTTATCAGTAAATGAGCACCAACATGCAGTTAAAGGCATTAAACGTGGCATAGAGCGAGAGTCGCTAAGAATACAAGATAATGGTGCAATATCACCTCAAGGTCACCCAAAAGGGGTGGGCAGTGCGTTAACTAACGGCCATATCACAACTGATTTTTCTGAGTCTTTACTTGAATTTATTACTCCAGTTAGTGAATCGTCAACGCAAACGCTTAAGCAATTAAAAGACCTTCAAAAGTTCACTCTAGAAAAAATGGGCGATGAACTACTTTGGCCCATTAGCATGCCGTGCTTTATTGAACATCAAGACGATATAGTGCTAGCTCAATTTGGTAGTTCAAATACAGGAAAAATGAAAACACTATACCGTGAAGGATTAAAAAATCGCTACGGTAGTATGATGCAAGCAATTGCAGGTGTTCACTTTAATATTTCATTCCCGGATACGCTTTGGCAGTCACTTCATTCTTTACAAAAAAGCAATGCAAGCCTTCAAGATTTTATTTCAGAAAGTTACTTATCGCTTATTCGTAATTTTAAACGCGAATTATGGCTAATAAGCTATATGTTTGGTGCATCACCAGCATTATGTAACTCATTTTTACAAGGTCGAAAAACAGACTTACCATTTAAAAAACTAGGTAAAGGCACGCTTTACTTAGAAGTCGGTACTGCATTACGACTAGGTAATTTAGGTTATACAAACAGCGCTCAGTCGTCATTACGCGTAATGTATAACTCGTTAGATGAATATGTAGCGGGCCTTAAAAAAGCAATCAACACACCATCAGAAATTTATGGTGATCTTGATGACTACACGAGTAAAAACCCTAAACAGTTAAATAAAAATATTCTGCAGATTGAAAACGAATTTTACTCGCCAATTCGTCCTAAGCGCAATGCGAAAAGTGGCGAAACGCCAACGGATGCATTGCTTCGCGCAGGTATTGAATACGTAGAAATTCGTGCATTAGATGTTAACCCGTTTAGTGAAGTCGGTATTGATATTGAGCAAATTCACTTTTTAGATGTGTTTTTAACGTATTGTTTATTGAAAGATTCAGCTCCAATGGATTGGAAAGAACAAGCACGTAGTACTGAAAACCTCGACACAGTAGTAAACCAAGGTCGAGAAAAAGGGCTTATGCTTAATTTTAATAACACAGAGCGTAGTCTTCAATCGTGGGGTGATGAAATATTTACACAACTTACTGATGTCGCTAAATGGATGGATAATGCTTATGGTGTTAACTATTACTCAGAGACTATAAAGCGTATGGCGACGTGGATACATAACCCAGAGCTTACTTACTCTGGACGATACGTGTCGCAATTAAAAGAGTCTGGTTTAGACAACGGCCACTTTGCACTAGCATTGGCTAGTAAATATAAGCAAAGCCATGTAGATACTGACTACAGTGAGTTTTTAAAGCCTTGGCTTGAACAGCAAGTAGCAGATTCTAATGAGGCACGTGCTGCTATCGAGCAAGCAGATACCCAGTCATTCACCGCATTTTTAGATGCGTATTTTGACGGTAAATAACCTTGGTATTTAGTAAAATTTAAGCAAAAAAAACGCAGCCCATGTTGGCTGCGTAAATATATTCAGGGATGAACTAATGCTGTACTGCTGCATTCATTGAGTCAGACCCACACTTTTTAAAAAAGTTCTGTGAGATCTTAGAAAAATGAAAAAAAATGCAATTATTTTATCTCTCGCCATTACTTTAGCTGGCTGTGCTACGGCTCCTCCAAAGCAACCTAACGATCTATGTAAAATTTTTGAAGAAAAGCCTGATTGGTATTTTGACGCAAAAGACGCGCAAGAAAAGTGGGGTTCTCCAAAGCATGTGCTCATGAGTATGATGTACCAAGAAAGCTCATTTAGACATGATGCAGCTCCACCTATGGAGTACTTTTTATGGATAATTCCAACTGGTCGCGCAAGTGATGCTTATGGCTATTCGCAAGCTAAAACCCCAACGTGGTCTGATTATATTCGTGAAACAGGCAATAATGGTGCTGATAGAGACGACTTTGACGATGCAATCGACTTTATGGCGTGGTTTGTTTATAAAACCCATAAGGTAAATAAAATCTCTAAATGGGATGCTTACGCACAGTACCTTAATTACCATGAAGGCTGGGGTGGATATAAGCGTGGCACGTACAAAAAGAAAAAGTGGTTAATGGGTGTCGCAAACAAAGTTAAACACAGAGCGAGTCGTTATGGAGCGCAATTAAAGCGCTGTGAAGACGAGCTTGATAAAGGTTGGTTTGAACGTCTTATATTTGGCTAGATAGTTATTAATGGATATTAAAAAGGAGCCAATTGGCTCCTTTTTACTTAGCGAGAACGCTTATTAGGCTGAATCTTCACTTGTTTTATCATATTCTCTTTTACTTCGAGTACTTCAATAGGGTATCCCGCAATACGTAAACTAATATTTGCATCGGGAATATCTTCTAAGTATTCAACAATTAAACCGCTGAGAGTTTTAGGGCCGTCTAACGGAAAATCCCAACCCATTTCTTTATTTAAATCGCGTACGTTAGCGCCGCCATCCACAATACATGAGCCATCAGTTTGTGTTTCTACTTCTTCGCTTGGTGTACGAGTTTGCGTAGTTGTGAAATCGCCAACAACTTCTTCTAAAATATCTTCAAGCGTTACTAAGCCTTGAATATCACCGTACTCATCAACTACTAAACCAATACGCTCTTTAGATTGCTGAAATTTTAACAGCTGAGTATTTAGTGATGTACCTTCAGGGATAAAGTAAATTTCGCGAACAGCGCGCAGCAAAGAGGGTTTATCAAATTGCTCTTTTGTAAGCAAACGAAGTGCATCACGAGAGTGAATAAAGCCTACTGCATCATCTATATTATCACGATACAACAACACTCGAGTATGCTGAGCATGGGTAAGCTGGCGACTAATTAGTTTCCAGTCGTCGTTAATATCAATCGCCACAATTTCGTTTCGTGGGATCATAATATCTTCAACAGTTACCTGCTCTAAATCTAAAATGGAGGTCAGCATGCTTTGATGGCGAGCAGGAATAAGTGCACCTGACTCATTGAGCACTGTTTTTAATTCTTCTTTACTCATGCTGTGTTCGTCGATTTGTGCGGCACTAATACCAAATAATCGTAGTATTCCGTTGGTCATCCAGTTAATAACAACCACTAAAGGGAACATTATTTTAAGTAGCCCTTTTAAAATAATAGAGCTTGGAAAGGCAACTTTTTCAGGGTAAAGAGCGGCAAGGGTTTTAGGGGTTACTTCAGCAAATATAAGCACGACTAAAGTTAACACACCTGTTGCTATTGCAATACCGAGGTCACCATAAAGACGAATACCTATAATGGTTGCAACTTGGGCTGCTGCAATATTAACAAGGTTATTACCGATTAAGATTAAACCGATGAGCCTATCTGGACGGCTAAGTAATTTACTGACTCGTTTAGCTGCACGATGATCCTCTTTAGCGAGGTGTCGCAGGCGTATACGATTGATTGACATAATTCCGGTTTCTGAACCAGAAAAATAAGCAGAAAAAAGCACCAAAAAACCTAAAATGATAAATAGGGTACTTGTCGATATGTCGTCCAACGATGGATCCTTTTCTTATAAATCAATGCGTATTAAGCTAGAGTGAGCAAGCAGAGTCAAGTTAAAACTTATTTAGTATCACTTCTTGTATGAAACGGCTGCCAAAATAAGCGAGTGTGAGGACAAATGCAGCGACCATGATTGTAATAACCACCGGTTTACCGCGCCAACCCTTTTTCATATGACCAATAGCAACAACGGCAAAAATAGCCCACGCAACTAACGACAATATTGTTTTATGAATAAACTCTTTAGCAAACATACCATCAAGAAATACAAATCCTGAAAGTAATGCAAACGTGAGTAATATAGTGCCCAAATTAAGAAGTTGGTAAAGCTGGCGCTCAACAACCATTAAAGGCGGAAGGTGACTGTGTACAATGGCTAAATCTTTACGTTTTAAACGTTTATCAATAAAGTAAAACTGTACACCGTATAAAGTAGCGATAATTAAAATACAGTAGGCTAACAAAGAAAGAGAGATGTGCGTTACCAAGCCAACGTCAATATTAATACTTTGCAATAAAATATGATGAGGAATAAATAAACTGGCAATTGTTAATAAAGCACCAAAGCCATAAACAACGGGTAATAATAAGGTCGCAGGAAATTTTAGCGAAACAGCAGTTACCGAAACGACAATAACCCAGCAGGTTAGTAAAGCGACATTTACAATACTTAAGTCTTGGCCATCAGCCCTAAAAACAGAGTTAACCAATAGAAGCATATGCGCCACTATAGCAACTGTGCTCAAAATAACGGTTACTTTTTGGCTAGGGCCTTGTTGATGAAACAGGCGTGAAAGCACGTGAGACGTTGCTAACACATAAAATAAACTGGCAATAATAGTTAAACTAATAATCAGCATTGTGCTTGGGCCACTTAATTTGAGACAAAATAATCCTTGTTGTTATATGGTCATTGTATTTTATAGCAAAGCAAATGCATAGACCTTAAAAAAAGAAACTCAACAAGGTGCACTTGAACACTATATTGTAAGACGCCATATACGGTATACTACTTTTAATTGAAACTTAATAAGTCAATCTAGGTTAATTGTAAATCAAATTAACCGTAAATTTAAATGGATTGATATAAACGTCTTATCGGAACCGTTACATGTTTGAGAACCTCCAAGAACGATTAGGTAAAACCTTAAAAAATATCAGTGGCCGTGGCCGTCTGACTGAAGACAACATAAAAGATACACTTCGCGAAGTGCGTATGGCATTTTTAGAAGCCGATGTGGCATTGCCTGTTGTTCGCGAGTTTGTAAAACAAGTTAAAGAACGTGCAGTTGGGGTTGAAGTTACAAAAAGCTTAAGCCCAGGCCAAGTATTTATAAAGATAGTGCGTGAAGAACTAGAAAAAGCAATGGGTGAAGCTAATGAAGAGCTAAGCCTTAATGCGCAACCGCCAGCCGTTGTAATGGTAGCGGGTCTACAAGGTGCGGGTAAAACCACCAGTGTAGCTAAGCTTGCTAAGTTTTTAAAAGAGCGAAAAAAGAAATCAGTACTAGTAGTAAGTGCCGATGTTTATCGCCCTGCGGCTATTAAACAGCTAGAAACGCTTGCAGCAGAAGTTGATGTTAATTTCTTCCCAAGTGATATTTCACAAAAGCCAGTTGATATTGCAACCGCTGCAATTTCTCATGCTAAAAAGAAATTTATAGATGTAGTGCTAGTTGATACT
Organism: Pseudoalteromonas sp. SWN166; assembly: GCF_015864485.1. NCBI lineage: Bacteria > Pseudomonadati > Pseudomonadota > Gammaproteobacteria > Alteromonadales > Pseudoalteromonadaceae > Pseudoalteromonas > Pseudoalteromonas sp. SWN166. The sequence goes on along the minus strand of NZ_JADYXB010000003.1, from coordinate 124,474 downwards.
GCTGGTCGTCTACATGTTGATAGCAACATGATGGATGAAATTAAAGATCTTCATAAAGCAATTAACCCAATCGAAACTTTGTTCGTTGTTGATGCAATGACAGGTCAAGATGCGGCGAATACAGCCAAAGCATTCGACGAAGCGTTACCACTTACCGGTGTTATATTAACAAAAACCGATGGTGATGCACGTGGTGGTGCTGCTTTATCTATTCGTCATATCACTGGCAAGCCTATTAAGTTTATGGGTGTGGGCGAGCGTACTGATGCACTTGAACCTTTCCACCCAGACCGTATAGCGTCGCGTATTTTAGGCATGGGTGACGTACTTTCATTAATCGAAGAAGTCGAGATGAAAGTAGATAAAGAGCAAGCTGCTAGAGTTGCTGAAAAAGTATTTAAAGGCGCAGGTTTTACTCTTGATGACTTTGCTGATCAATTAAAGCAAATGAAAAGCATGGGTGGCATGATGTCAATGCTCGATAAACTGCCTGGTATGTCTAACTTACCAGATGCTGTTAAAGGTCAAATGGGTGATAAAACATTTATCCAAATGGAAGCTATTATTAGCTCAATGACCAAAAAAGAGCGCGCACGCCCAGAAATCATTAAAGGTTCGCGTAAAAAACGCATCGCAGCAGGCTCTGGTACACAAGTACAAGAGATTAATAAGTTGCTTAAGCAGTTTACGCAAATGCAAAAAATGATGAAAAAAATGAAAGGTAAAGGCGGCATGACTAAAATGATGCGCGGTATGAAAGGCATGTTACCACCTGGAATGATGGGCGGCGGCGGTCCTAAATTTTAAAAAGTACCATTAAGTTATTTTTTAAAATAATAGCGAATCATATTTAAAGGAGCAAATTGCTCCTTTTTTGTTGAATAAATTATGCATGTAATGCACCTTTAACTCTGATTTGTCGTTGAGATCACGGTTTAACCTACTAAACTACCTTTTTGCTTCACTTCTTACTTGCGTTATTGCCAAAAACTCGTACAATTCCCCAGCTCCCCATTCTGGGGAGTAAATCTTATTAATGAAAACAGTCAATCTTTATAGAGGACGGTATGGTAACTATTCGTTTGCAACGTGGTGGCGCTAAAAAACGCCCTTTCTATCAAATTGTGGTTGCGGATAGCCGTTTCTCGCGTGACGGTCGCTTCATCGAGAAAGTAGGCTTTTTTAACCCAATTGCTTCAGGTCAAGAAGAAAAAATTCGTTTAGATTTACCACGTGTTGAACACTGGGTAGGTCAGGGCGCATCTCTTTCAGATCGCGTAGCTAAGTTAGTAAAAGACGCTCGTAAAGCGGCTTAATAGGCGTAAGTGTAACCATGAGTCAAGAGAACACCTCATCAATAATTGTCGTAGGAAAGCTCGGTGCCCCATATGGTATAAAGGGCTGGCTTAAGGTACATTCATTTACTGATGATCCCGTAGGGATCTTCGATTTCAGCCCGTGGTTGATAGGGCAACAAGGTAAATGGCAGTCCTTAGAAGTGGTCGATTGGCGTCGCCACAACAAAGGCTTTATCGCTAAATTTGCGCAGGTAAACGACCGAGACGAAGCAATGGCTTATACCCATGCTGAAATCTCAATGGATTCAGCGCATTTACCAGAACTCCCGCAAGGTGAGTTTTATTGGCGAGATCTCATTGGCATGTCTGTTGTAACCGATAAAGGTTATAGCTTAGGCATTGTTGATGACCTGATGGAGACAGGATCAAATGACGTACTGGTTGTGAAAGCAAACAGTAAAGATGCATTTGGTCAAGCTGAGCGTTTAATTCCTTTTTTAACTGATTCAGTTATTAAAGACGTTAAATACGACGCAAGAGAAATTACCGTAGACTGGGATCCTGGTTTTTAATGACGCAAACTAGTTCATTATGGGTAGGGGTGATAAGCCTTTTTCCAGACATGTTTGACGCTATTACAGACCAAGGTGTTACCGGTCGCGCAGTAAAAAGTGGCTTAATTGATTTTAACTGCTGGAATCCGCGAGACTACGCTTTAGATAAGCATAGAACCGTAGATGACCGTCCTTACGGGGGCGGACCGGGTATGTTAATGATGGTTGAGCCATTAAAAAAAGCGATTGCCGAAGCTAAAAAAGCAGCTGGTGATGGTGCTAAAGTAATTTATATGTCCCCGCAAGGGCGCAAACTTGATCAGCAAGGCGCTAGCGAACTCGCTAGTTCTAAAAAACTGATTTTGATTGCCGGTCGCTATGAAGGTATAGATGAGAGAATAATAGAATCATACGTTGACGAAGAATGGTCAATTGGTGATTTTATTTTGAGTGGTGGTGAACTACCTGCCATGACATTAATTGACGCAGTAGCGCGATTAGTGCCGGGTGTGTTAGGTCATAATCAGTCAGCAGAACAAGATTCATTTTCGGATGGCTTGTTAGATTGTCCACACTATACACGACCAGAAACATTGGACGACAAACAGGTTCCTGCTGTATTACTCAGTGGTAACCACCAAGAGATAGCAAAATGGCGGCTTATGCAGTCATTAGGCAGAACTTGGTTACGACGTCCTGACTTGTTGCATAACCTAGCTCTGACTGAGGAGCAAGCGGTATTACTCGCGAAATTTCAGCAAGAGTACCAAAAAGCTTGTGGCTAGAAGACAGTTACACCTAGGAAAGTGAGAAACATAATGGCAAAAGTAAACCAAAATATTATTAAAGCGCTTGAAGATGAGCAGCTTAAAACAGACGTACCTGCATTCGGCCCTGGTGATACAGTGGTTGTACAGGTAAAAGTAAAAGAAGGTGCTAAAGAGCGTCTACAGGCCTTTGAAGGTGTTGTAATCGCTAAGCGTAATCGTGGTCTTCACTCAGCATTCACAGTTCGTAAAATCTCGAACGGTGAAGGCGTTGAGCGTGTATTCCAAACGCACAGCCCTCTTATTGATAGCGTAACAGTTAAGCGTCGCGGTGCAGTTCGCCGTGCTAAGCTTTACTATCTACGTGAGCGTTCTGGTAAATCTGCACGTATTAGAGAAAAACTTAACTAATACGCGCTGTTTATCAACGCAAAAAACGGGTTGCATCCTTCGGGTTGCAACCCGTTTTGGTTTTAGAATATTATTTTCTCAAATCTCAAATCTCAAATCTCAAATCTCAAATCTCAAATCTCAAATCTCAAATCTCAAATCTCAAATCTCAATTCTCAACCCCTCATCAGTAAAATTTCCGCTTTAACCTTTTCTCAGTTAGCCGATCCTGTTAGTATTTATCGTATTGATTAGTTTACTTTTATGTAAATTTATATTTACGTTATTTGGTTTTTTAAGGTGGTATGAACGTGGCTGACATAAATGATTTAGCACAGCTAAGAGAAGGTATAGATGAATGTGACGCGCAACTTGTTGCCTTACTCGCTAAGCGTAATAGTATTACGCAAAAAATTGGTGAGATAAAACAACAAACAGGCGCGCCTTTACATGCACCTAATCGTGAAGCAGAGCTATTAGCAGCAAGACGACAAGAAGCAATAAATCAAAATGTAAGCCCAGATCTCGTTGAAGATATACTTAGACGTATGATGCGAGAAGCATATCAAAACCAACAAGCAAAACTTGCATGCGCAGCGCCAGAGCTTTCGCCAATTGTGATTGTAGGTGGGCAAGGTGCCATGGGGCAATTATTTGCTCAGCAGTTTATTCGCTCAGGCTACGAAGTTAAAATTTTAGATAAAGATCAGCAAAGCGAAGCGAAAAATATTTTAAAAGGTGCCAAGCTAGTAATGATCAGTGTGCCAATTAACGCATTAGGCATAGTGGTTGCTAAACTACCTAAACTAGATGATGACTGTTTACTCGTCGACATTACATCGGTAAAGCAATCACCTATTAAAGCACTAAAAGCTGCGCATAGCGGCCCTGTTGTTGGTTTACACCCTATGTTTGGGCCTGATATATCACACTGGGTAAAACAAACAGTTGTTGTATGTGAAGGGCGAGAGCACCAAGCAGCAAAAGGCTTATTACAGCAGTTACAAGTATGGGGTTGCCAGCTTGTTGAGCTTGATGCTAAAAAGCACGATGAGGCAATGCAAATTATTCAGGTAATGCGTCACTTAACAACATTTGTATACGGGCAGTTTTTAGCTAAGCAAAGCCATACGTTAGAAGAGCTGCGTAGTTGCTCTTCGCCAATATACCAATTAGAGCTGATGATGGTGGGGCGCTTATTTGCACAGTCGCCAGAGTTGTATTCTGACATTATGCTCGCACAATTTGATGATGTAGAGAACCTACTTGCACAATACCAAGATACCTTTGCAAGTACATTAGCTAAATTAAAAGCGGGAGATAAAGCCGCGCTAATTGATTCTTTTGCTGATGCTAAAATGTATTTTTCTGACTCTACAGAACACTTCTTAACGCAAAGTAGAAGCTTATTAAACAAAGCCAATGATTCAAAGGTTTTAGACTAATTAGTTGCTAAATAACTAAAAAAGGGCCGATATCGGCCCTTTTTTAGTTATAAAATCTTTATTAAGTATTAACGCTTACAGCCTGTAATGATTCGCTTTGGTAGCATCCTAAAATACGTACATATTGAGTGTGCTCTTTGAGTTCTTCTAACGCTTCTTTTACCTGTTTATCAGCTAAGTTTGCTTCAAGATCTACATAAAACACTTCTTCCCACGGATTACCCGGAGTTGGGCGCGACTCAAGTTTTACTAAATTAATCTTATGCTGTTTAAAAATCATTAACGCATCGGCTAGTGAGCCCGCTTGCTGTTTTGTCGACATGATCAAACTAGTTTTAGTTGGAATTTGGTTAGACACTTGTAGAGGCTTACGTGCAACGACAATAAAGCGACTATGGTTTTCGCTTTGATTAGCTAGGTTTGATTTAATAACCTCAAGCCCTACGTTCTTTCCTGCTTGTGCAGAGCCAATTGCTGCACTATTTGGTGTGCTTAATGCCGATTGTAGTGCACTTGACGTTGAGTCACATGTTTCGTGTTGTAAGTCACCTAAGCCTTGTAAGAAACGGCTACACTGTGCAAATGGTTGTGGGTGTGCAAATATTTTTGTTAGTTGGCTAAGTTCCGTTTCAGGGTTTGCGAGTAAACAATGCTCTACACTGTGAGTCACTTCTCCAACAATAGACACTTGCGCGTGCTGTAATAAGTCAAACACCTCGTTAATACTACCAGAGCTAGTATTTTCAATTGGGAGTAAACCAAAGTCAGCTTGTCCGTTTTCTACTTTACCTGTTATTTCGTCAAACGATGTACAGCCAATTTCAACTAATTTACCCGGGCGGCGGCTAAAATATTTATGGCATGCTAGTTGGCTATAAGAACCCTGACCACCTAAGTAAGTTACACGGTGTGTTTCACTAAGGGCATCTGGATTCAGGTTTTTTTGTAGCATTGCTTGTTGGTGTAAAACAGAGTCTTCCAAAATAGTTTGAAAAACATTATTCACGTAGTAAGCATCTAAACCTAGTGATTTACCATAACCAATCAGTTTCTCTAAAAGTGCGAGTTCACGTGCTTCATCGCGAATTGGCTTGTTGTTAGCAATTTTATATTCAACAACACCGTGGCTAATGCGACGGCGTTTAGCTAATAATACCAGTAAGTCTGAATCTATTTCATTTATGTCGTGTCTTAGGGCATTTAATACATCATTTGTCATTTTGGTATCCTCATTCCAAAAGTAAGCTGTTATTACACAGCAAAAACAAAAAAGCCTCCCGGTTGGGAGGCTTTACTATTCGATTGATTTTATCTCACAAACAGGGAAGCCTCTTCTATATAAAGAAGCTAAAAAACGAAAAAAAAGTGCGAGAGATAAATATGTTCATGCGGTTAATGTATGGAGAGTTGCTAACAATGTCAATAACGATACGGCGCTAAATAAGTCCAGAGCGCTATTTATTTGATCATAATTAGTTTTTAGTGATATTTAACAAATAATTTATATATATGAAGTCAGATCTGATATATTTCGTTAACTGGTTCAAATAATAACAATTATTAATAATTAAGGTTGACCCGTGGTTTACAGACGCCCTCCATCGCGTTTTGGATTAAATTCTTTAAGTGTAAAACTTTCACTGCTTATATCTGCTATTTGTTTAATAGCAGGGGTATGTGCGGCTGCCTTAATGCTTAAATCTGAAGAAAAACAACTTGTTTTTGAAGAGCACGAAGTGTTAAAAAGCTCGACAGATTTATTAGTAAAACAATTTAATGAGCGTATTAAAACAAAAATAAATATTGCCCAGCAAGCTAATAACGTAGTGACAGAGCAGCTTTTTCAATCAAATTCACCAATTAATTTAAACAATAAATCACAGTTACAGTTTAATAGCGACGGCACAATTCGAAGTGCCTCTGCCGACGGATTATCTGCCGCATTTTTACCACAGCAAAATTACTCTCCTTTTTACAAACGCCTGTTTAATGATTCTGAAATGTTGTGGCGTATAATTTCTCCGACTCTGGTACATGACTTTTTTAATTTTTATTTAATAACTGATGATGATTTTATTCGTGTTTCTCCACCAAATTGGGCATTAAATGCACCTGCTGGCTTTAGAGTAACGAATGGGTCAACTTATAAATCTATTAAAAGTACATTAAGGTCAGAGCGAGAGCCTGCATGGTCAAAAGTTTATTACGATACAGTATGGCGCAAGTGGGTTATAAGCTTACTTGTGCCTGTTTATGTTGATAACGAGTTTTTAGGTGTGACGGGGAGCGATATTTCTCTCAATAAACTTATTTCGTTTTTACCTGTTGGCGATAAAGAAAAACACCTACTTGTGTTTGATAGCAAAGGGCAATTGTTAGCGCATCCGAGTCTAAACCCAGCTTTGTTAGCTGACTATGGGAGTGATAATAAAGCGCTTGCCACTAACGAATTTGTAAACTCAGAACTGCAGTCGATTATTGACGATGTAATTACGGTTAAGTTACCTGAATATGCAAATTCATTTGAACAAAATGATGAAGCTCATATTATTAATATTCGTAAGATTGATGATTTAGATTGGTATATAGGGGTTTATAAAAAACGTTCATCTACGTTATCTGCGTTACAAGATTTAAAACTGAAGTTTTTTGGACTCTTTATTTTATACGCAATATTAGTTGCCTTATTGCTGCATCAGGCACTTTATCAACTAGTGCTTCGCCGTTTACATACTTTGGTTTATGCAGTAACAAGCTTTGGTAAAGGTCAATTAACCACAGAGTTTCCGCCAGAAAATAAAGACGAGATTGGCACGCTCAACGGCTCATTTAGAGACATGACGGTAGAAATTCGTAAACTTATTGATGGCTTAAACCAAAGGATTACAGAAAAAGAAATTGCTGAAAAAGCAGCAAATCGTTTATCTAAAGCGGTCGCGTTCTCGGGTACCGGTGTTGTGATCACCGATGAAAACTTTATCATTGAGTACGTAAACCCCAAAATGCTCGAAATGACAGGTTACCCAGAAAGTCATTTTAACCGAGCGCCATTACTTAATATTATTGCCTCAGAAATGTCTATTTTAGTTGAAGATATAGACATAGATTTACGCAGCCGTAATTACTGGCGAGGCGACACGTTAATTCAAGGTTTGAATAAAGAGCCAATTTGGGTGTCTTTAAGTGTTTCGCCAATTCGTGAAGAGGGCGGTGAAATAACCAGTTATGTAGCATCGGCGCAAGATATTTCGTTTGTTAAAGAAAGCCAACGTAAAATGGAACAACTCGCTTATTTTGACACACTTACTGGCCTAGCAAACAGAACGTTTTTCAGAATGCAATTACGTAAATCAATGGCATTAGCTGAACGCGGGCATTATGCGTTTGCATTGTTTTATTTTGACTTGGACGAATTTAAACGTATTAACGACACACTAGGCCACGATGCTGGCGATCAATTATTAATTGAAGTGGCAAACAGGCTTAAAAAGCGTTTAAGAGCAGAAGATACCATTGCACGCTTAGGTGGCGATGAGTTTGCAGTGTTACTTAGTGGTATAGAAAGCCAAGAGCATGCGGCAGATGTTGCTAATACTATTCAAAAAACCTTGAATGTGCCTATAAAGCTAGGTAGCAATGAAGTCATTGTGAGCGCAAGTATTGGTATAACTATGGCTCCATACGATAGCCTAGAGGAAGATCAGTTACTCAAACATGCTGATTTGGCAATGTATGAAGCTAAAGCAAAAGGGCGTAATACATTCCATTTTTATAGCCAAGAATTGAACGCCGCCGCAAATGAGCGTTTATTTATTGAAAATGAGCTGCGTATAGGGCTCAAAGAAAAGCAGTTTGTAGTTTACTACCAACCTCAAGTCGACAGTCGTACTCATCAGGTCGTTGGCTACGAAGCGTTATTAAGATGGTTCCACCCAACTGAAGGCGCAATACCTCCAGATAAGTTTATCCCTATTGCAGAGGCAACAGGCCTTATAGTTGAGTTAGGTGAATGGGTGCTGCAAGAGTCTTGTGATTTTGCCGTAAGATTAACAAAGCAAGGTCTAGAAAATAATATATCGATAAACTTATCGGCTCGCCAGTTTAAAGACTCAAACTTAGTTTCAACGCTGAGCAAAATGATAATTAGGTCGGGTGTTTCGGCTAAACGACTTCATTTAGAGCTGACCGAGAGCATGCTAATGGGGAATGTAGAAGCTGCTATTACTCAACTTCATGAACTTAAAGCGTTAGGTATATCAATTTCGATTGATGACTTTGGTACAGGCTACTCGTCACTTAGTTACCTAAAACGATTCCCGGTCGATATATTGAAAATTGACCGGTCATTTGTCAAAGATATCCCCGATGATACAAATGATATGGAAATCACTGCCGCTATTATTGCCATGGCGCAAAAGTTAAAGCTCGATGTGGTCGCTGAAGGGGTTGAGACAATAGAACAAATGCAATTTTTACAAAATAATAATTGCTTCATTGTACAAGGCTATTACTTTAGTAAGCCAATTGCTGAACACGACTTACCAAAACTGTATGAAAGGTTAAGTGAGCTTTCAAATAGCGAAGTAAGCAGTTAATAAAATTGCGGGTTAACCACCCGCAATTTTCACTTTAAACTTCAACGCTTCTAAAATGGCTTTTAATTTATCTCGGTCATCGCCTTGTACTTCAATAATGCCTTCTTTTACTGCGCCGCCTTGGCCCATTTTGCTTTTTATAGTTTTAGCTAACTTTTTTAAATCGTGATCTTTTGGATCAATGCCCACAACGAGCATTACGCCTTTGCCTTTACGCCCTTTTGTTTGGCGTTCAATGCGAATAAAACCATCTTTAAAAAGCTTAGCGTCTAACTCTTTTTCTGGTTTTGGCTGGTCAATGCGACCAGTACTTGTTGAATATACTAAGTGACTATCACTCATACCTTACCTTTGTGGATAAAAATGAATTAAATACTGGTGTAAATGATAGCAAATTTGAAGTTGTGTGTTTTTCTTTTTGCTAAATACTTTTAACAGGTTATATTTAGTTCAAAGGAAATATTATTGGAGTTTACTATGAGTTTAACTAAGAATGAATCAGTCGATGGCACAACATTAACAATACAAATTAAAGGTAAATTTGACTTTAATTTAGTGCAATCTTTTCGCCAAGCTTATGCTCAAATGAACGAAAAAACTGTAAAGGTTATTATCGATTTAAGAGAGACTGACTACATGGATAGTTCAGCACTTGGCATGTTACTTAACATGAAAAAAACCATTGATAGCCAAGTAAAAACCATCGAAATAAGTAATTGCCAGCCTCAGCTTAGAAAAATCCTACAAATTTCACGTTTTGATAAAAAGTTTGATATTAGCTAATGATACATGTGTTGATTGTTGACGATCAGGCTCTCAATCGTATTTTATTAAGTAAAATGCTTGAGCAAGAGGGCTATAAAATATCTGTGGCTTATAACGGGCTAGATGCACTTAATGTACTTAAAAGAGAGCAAATAGACGTTGTTTTACTCGATGTTTTAATGCCTGTAATGGATGGTTTTGAGGCCGCTGAAAAAATAAAGCAGCTGTATAGCGAAGTCTATCTACCGATTATTTTTATTACTTCTTTAGATGATCAGGCAAGCTTTGAGCGCTGCCTTGCAGTAGGCGGCGATGACTTTATTCATAAACCATTTGAAAAAGTTATTCTGCATGCAAAAATTAAAGCACATATCCGCACCAGAGAGCTGAGTAAAAAAGCCAATCAACAAAAAAAATTGCTTGAATATCATCATAATCAAATTGAACGTGAACACGAAATAATTGAACATATTTTTAATAACTCACTAGAAAACCAAGGTAAATTTAAAGAGTATCTCGACTTTAATTTATCACCTGCCTCTATGTTTAACGGCGATATGTTTTTAGTAGCCCAAAGCCCAATCGGTAATTTGTATTGCATGCTGGGGGACTTTACTGGCCACGGCCTAGCAGCAGCAATTGGCGCATTACCGGTTTCTCGTGTGTTTTACACTATGGCCCAAAAGGGCATGGCGGTTAACGATATTGCCTGTGAGCTAAATACACTATTGTACAATTTATTACCTGGGCATATGTTTTGTGCTGCGACCATTGTAGAGCTTAGTGCATCCGGTAAAAGTGTTTCTGCATGGATGGGCGGCTTACCCGATGCCTACCTAATAGATAAAGACGGTAATGTAAAACAAACATTAGAATCACAACACATGGCGCTGGGGATTTTAGATGAACAAGAATTTGAATATGAAGTTATTCATTTTGAAACAAATAGTAATACTCGCCTTGTATTAGCAACCGACGGAATTATAGAAACAGCAAACAAAGAAGATATATTTTTTGGGGAAGAGCGTTTTTTGCAAACCTTAAAAAGTAAGTCGATGATTAGTAGTGAAGATATAGTTGCTAACGTTACTGAGTTTGCAGATGGTACTAAACAACAAGACGATTTAAGCATTGTTTTACTAAACTGCCTGCCTTTAATTCCTGAGGAGCAAGAGCGAGAAGCATTTTCTACTTTAGCTTTTAATTTATCTTTGAGTTTAAACTCAGAGCAAATAAAAAAAACAGACCCCGTTTACGACATCGTTAATATTTTGAGCAGTGTTGAGGGATTAAATGCCCATCGTTCTAATATATTTTTACTTTTGTCTGAGGCTTATAATAATGCGCTTGATCATGGTGTGCTAGGGCTAAACTCCAAAATTAAACAACAAGAAGACGGCTTTTTTCGATATTACGAATTAAGAGAAGCAGCTCTGGCTAAACTTACCGATGCCATGATTATTATTGATATGCGCTATTGCCCCGACACACTCAGTTTATATTTTATTATTTGTGATTCAGGCCGAGGGTTTAGTAGTAAGCAAGATGAGTTGTCAAAAGTTAATAATGAATTTGGCAGAGGCGTGTCTTTATTAGAAGAAATAGCCGAAAAAGTTACTTATAACGCCTGTGGTAATCAAGTTGAAATGTGCTACAAGTTGAGCTAGCTCTGTAAAAATATCCATGCTATTATCCTCGAAACTTTAGATGTATGGATGGCCAAATGATTTCTTCTTACCTAAAACAAGCACAATTAAGTGCTAATCCTACTTTGATTGCAACAGAGCTTGAAAAGCTTGAGCTGCATCTTACAAACTCAACTTTACCTGATGTGCGTTGGGAGTATCAAATACCAGAGCTTGGCGAGGGCGGAGCGTGTAGTTTATTTGGTTACTTACAAGATGAGCCATTCAAATTAACTGACTATCTTAAAGGTGATGAGCAAACACAACTTAAGTTAGCTAATTTACAAAGTATTGTAAGCTACATCGAACAGCAAACAGGCGTTGATTGGTATGGTATTTATCAATCAACTAATACAAGTGAAGGTAAGCAACTGTTAAAATTAGCTTATCATGGTGCGCCTAGTCGCCCGTTGTTTCCTTTAACGCAAGCATTTGCAGCAGGGAGTAATAACGTACAAGTTGCGCTATCTCACAAGGGCCGAATTATTAATAACGTTGAAGCGTATTTATCACAAGGCGGTGAATACTACACATGCGATCCTAAAGTTAAGTCAGAAACTTGCTTACCTTTATTCAACGCAAAAAATGAATGTGTTGGTATTATCGATGCAGAAGCCTTTAAAAATGATTTTTTTGATGAAAAGACGCTTGCTGTTTTAATTGCATGTTGTATTAAAATTCCTCACTTTCTAGTGTAAATAACGCTAGTCAATATGATGTGCTTTTATGTTAAGCTTAGCTTAACAGCTAACCCCTAAATAACGATAAGAGATAGCCAATGTTCTCAGTATTAAAACCATTACCAACAGATCCTATTCTTGGCCTTATGGCGGCCTATAAACAAGATACAAACCCTAATAAAATTGATTTAGGTGTAGGTGTCTACAAAGATGAGCAAGGCAATACACCGGTTCTTAAAGCGGTTAAAAAAGCTGAAGCGTTTCGTCTTGAAAACGAAATGAGCAAATCTTACATTGGTTTAGCGGGTAATTTAGATTACTGCCAAAAAATGGAGCAGTTATTACTAGGCGAACATCAAGCATTGCTAGCAAATCGCGTACGTACTGCGCAAGCGCCAGGTGGTACAGGTGCACTTCGTGTTGCAGCTGAATTTATTAAGCGTTGTAATACAGACGCGACTGTTTGGGTAACTAACCCAACATGGGCTAACCACATTAGCTTGTTTGAAGCTGCAGGCTTAACAGTAAAAGAATACCCATATTACGATTACGAAAATAAAGATTTATTGTTTGATGAAATGATCAACACACTTAAACAAGTGCCTAAAGGCGATGTGGTTTTACTGCATGCATGTTGTCATAATCCAAGCGGTATGGATTTAAGCGAAACACAGTGGAACACGGTTGCTGAACTTGCAAAAGAAGTTGGCTTTACACCACTTGTTGATATTGCATACCAAGGCTTTGGCGCTTCACTTGAAGAAGATGCACGCGGCTTACGTATTTTAGCTGATGCAGTAGAAGAGCTAATTATTTGTTCTTCATGTTCTAAAAACTTTGGCTTATACCGCGAGCGTATTGGTGCATGTTCACTAATTGCAAAAGACAGCGCAGCAGCTGATATTTCAAATTCTGTAATGCTGAGCGTTGTGCGTAGTATTTACTCAATGCCGCCAGCGCATGGTGCCGATATTGTTAATACTATTTTAAGCAGTACTGAGCTTACACAATTGTGGCACTCTGAGCTTGATGAAATGCGTAGTCGTATAAATGGCTTACGTAGCTTAATTAAAGAAAGCTTAGCAACGAAAGATATTGCGCAAGACTTCTCATTTATTGAACGTCAAAACGGTATGTTTTCTTTCTTAGGTATTAATAAAGAGCAAATTGCTCGCCTACAAAAAGAATACGGCATTTACATTGTTGGCTCTAGCCGCGTAAATGTTGCAGGTGTTAGTCATTCAAATATTGAATACTTTTCAAATGCTGTAGCTGACGTTTGTAAATAAACGCAGTTAATAAAAAAACCGCACATCATTAGTAATGATGTGCGGTTTTTTATTATCTAAATTTAAACAAAAAGCAGCAACCTTTAACCGATAGCAGGAATAAGCCCCGCCATTTGCATAAACTGCGCAGCAATAATAGTTATGCCACATATAGCTGCTATACCAAGCCCAACATTCCCGCTTTTAACTTGGTAGCCTGTTTTATTTGATGTTGTACGCTGTTTATAAACCATTGCTACAGGCAAAAATATTGCAAGGACGACAAGTGCTATAGCAGCGTAACCTAAGGCCATAATAAAGCCTTGAGGATAAAATAATGCAAAGCCAAGTGGCGGAATAAACGTAATTAAGGCCGTTTTAATTCGATCTGTTTTATTGTCACCCTTTTTAAATGCATCAGCAAAAAAATCGAATAACCCTAAACTCACCCCTAAAAATGATGTCGCAAGTGCTAAATCAGCAAATAACTTAACGGCCGTTGCCACACTTGGGTTATGCGCAATACTTGCCACGCTAGATACAAATCCATTAAGACCTTGGCTGTTGAGTAAATCAGCTTGGCTCATAATACCTTGGCTAAGTAGTTGCCAAAAAATATAAATGACTAAAGGCAGGGCGGCTCCAGCAATCATTACTTTGCGCAGTACTTTTATTTCTACACCAACATATTTAACAATAGAAGGGATAGAGCCATGAAAACCAAACGAAGTAAATATAACCGGTATAGCTGAAAGGATTAATCCTTGCTCTACAGGCATCTCTAATAAGTGCTTACCTTGCACATAAGGGGTAAGCATGTAAAACAAACTAGCTAATACAATAATTTTTATTGTAAATAACACTCTATTTAGTTTATCTACCTTGCTAGTGCCTAGTGTTACAACACTTGCAATAATAACAGCGAGGATCACAGAGCCAAACTGTGGGGCTATATCTACATCAAAGCCTATATTTATACGCGCTTGAAGTTGTGCACCACCACCTGCAATATAGGCGGCGCATAAAGCATAAAATAAAAAAATCATCGAAAAATTCGCAATATATTGTCCGCGCTTTCCAAGCCATAATTTAGCCAATGTATTTAATGTTGCATCGCGTGGTGCATATTGGTGTAGCTCTAACATGAGTAGTGCGGTGTAGGTCATTAGTAACCAGCTAGCTATTATTAATGCAAGTGCAGTACTAAACCCAAGCCCGGCAGATGCAATTGGCAATGCCAACATACCCGCACCAATAGTGGTGCCTGCAACAATTAACATGCTTCCCGTTGTTTTATTTTTAAGCACTTAATTACCTTAATTATTATTAATATTGATGCACCATATAACTAGTTGCTCAAATCTCAAATAGTTTTGTAATAAAAGAGCAGTATTAAAATGTAACTTACAATTTACAACTGTATTTATTAAGGACTTTAGTGTTTAAAAAGTACTAAAACACGGTAGTGAGCGTATAATTTATTCTTTGTTTTATTCATTCATATAAAGCGTAGGGATGTCACGTGCCAGTTAAAGTATCGTATTTTTTCATGGTTCTTATATGGTCTACTACACCACTGGGTATTGTGTGGAGTAGTGACACTGTATCGCCAACACTTGCAGTGTTAATGCGAATGCTGGTGGGGCTATTGTTAGGCGGCTTAATTGTTGCCATTACAAATATTAGAGTGCCTTGGAGCAAAAATGCATGCTTACTTTATTTTTATTCGAGTATAGGTATTTTTGGTGGCATGCTACTAAGCTATATGGCAGCTAAAACAGTGCCTTCAGGTATTATTTCTCTTATGTTTGGCCTTGCACCTATTTTGTCGGGATTGCTTGCTCAACAGCTATTAAATGAGCCTAAATTTAGCCCGATTAAATTAGTTGCGTTAGCGTGCGCCTTAATTGGCTTATATTTTGTTAGTTATAACCAAGTACAAAACTCGCAAACTCAAGGGCTCGGGTTACTTTATGTGTTTATGGCGGTCTGCTTTTTTAGTTTAAGTGGTGTGATGATCAAGCGCGTAAAAATTGCGATTCATCCAATGGCCACAACATTTGGCGCATTGGTTTTTGTAACCCCACTCTTTTTTATTGCGTGGTGGTTATTAGACGGTGAATTGCATATACAAAACTGGAGTGCAAAATCATTGTGGGCTATTGGTTATCTAGGAATATTTGGATCTTTAGTAGGGGCTTTGGCGTATTTTCATGTACTGCAAAACCTTAATGCGAGTACGGTATCACTTACTACTCTTATAACTCCTAGCTTTGCGCTAGGTTTGGGAGCTTGGCTAAACAATGAGTCACTAAGCCAAGAGTTAATAATTGGTGCGGTTATTATTTTAATTAGTCTGGGCTTTTTTCAATTTGGTGATAAGTTTTTAAAGCGAAAAAAAGTAAACATAAATTAGCTTTACTACATTTTTTCAATTTAGTGATAAGTTTTAAAGCGAAAGAAAGTAAGCGAAAATTAGCTTTACTACATCTTTTCTATTTGAATAATTAAACGACGGTTTTTGTCTCGGCTTAAAATGTTATCGTTATTATCAACAAAGCGTTTTTCACCGAAACCGGTTGTTTGTACTTTGCCTTCATCAACACCTAAGCTCACCATATAATCTTTTATAGTTTTGGCGCGCTTGCGCGATAAATCTAAGTTATTCCAGCGCCCGCCATAACTATCGGTGTATGAGTCAATACTAATGGACTCTATGCTTGCATCATTTTTTAAATACTCAGCAATCTTATCAAGACGTTGTTGCGAGGATTTAGTTAATTTACTGCTGTTAGATTGATAGTTCATTACAGTAAACGAAATATCTTCAAAGCTGTAAGGGAGTAGCTCATCACGGCATTGTAAAAAAGCCCAGTAAGCTTGTTTAAAGTTTACGCTCGATATACCAACGGCAATTTTATCGGCACTGTTTTGCCAGTCTTGATAATAAAAAGTAGGGTAGTAGCCTTTTTCAAGCTCGGTAAGCATTTCCCATGCGGTTTTATTGCCTAGCTCGCCATCAAACTTTTTAAGTAATTTCATGTTTGCAATATCGCGTGCAGGCAATCCTGCGCGCCATGTTGGTGGCACTGCTTTTAAGCCTGCAATTGCGTAGTTATCTGGGCGTACAACCATATCTAAATTAAACGTTAAGTTTTTATTTTTACTTGCTGAAGCTTTAAAAATAGCTTCGCCGTAATAAGGAACCTCATGATTTAATTGGCATTGTAAGCGCGTTGTTTTAACGACTTCCCAGTTGGAGTTGTCTTGGGTTGCTGTGTATTGGCGCATAGCAGCTTGCGAGTGAGTACCACAAAGCACTGCACTTATACTAAGGCTAATAAATAACAACTTATACTTCATGGTGCTCTCCAGCTATCCGGGAATGCCAATAATTTGGCAAATTTATGACTGCAATGATTAGTTTGTTCTCTACGTAACTAACTTATAAGTTAAAGCAAGTTATGTGCCTACAATTTTAAAGCAATAAATACTTAAATCCCCTAGCCTAGGGGGCATCAATTTTGACATAATAGTCAGCTTACACGTATAAACAAAGAAAACTATGGCAAATATTGAGCAAACACCTTTCGCAAAACGCTTTCGTGGATTTTTTCCTGTTGTTATTGATGTTGAAACTGCAGGTTTTAACAAAGAAACAGACGCCTTATTAGAAATTGCAGCCTCTGTTTTAAAAATGGATGACGAAGGATTGCTCAGCATAGATCATACTGTTCATTTTCATGTTCAGCCATTCGAAGGCGCTAATATAGAACAAGCCGCTATCGACTTTAATGGTATAGACCCATTTTCACCATTACGTGGCGCAGTACCTGAAGATGAAGTAATTAAAGAAATATGTAAAGTAGTACGTAAAGCTCAAAAGGCCGCTGGGTGTCAACGCTCAGTTATTGTGGCGCATAATGCCGCATTCGATCATGGCTTTTTAAATGCAGCAATAGAGCGTAATAACATTAAGCGTACGCCATTTCATCCCTTCGTAAGCTTCGATACAACATCTTTAGCGGGTTTAGCGTTAGGGCAAACTGTATTAGCAAAAGCATGTAGAGCGGCTGGTATCGAGTTTGATAACAGCCAAGCGCACTCAGCGCTTTACGACACAGAACGTACAGCTGAGCTTTATTGCTTAATAGTAAACCGCTGGCAGCAATTAGGTGGTTGGCCATTAGCCCCAACCGACGATTGCGACGCTGACGCCGAAACTGGTGCCGAAGTTGAAACTGAAACAAAAAATGACGAAGACGCTAAAACGTCTGAGTAATTTTACCCTCAGTTAGCTTAACTAGGTGGGGCGGGTAAATACGCGAAAATTGTTTAGAATCTTTCGCTATTTTAAGCTCCACACCAGGGTGCATTAATTCGTTTACTTTTAAACGGCTACTGGCAAGTAATTGCGTTATTTTTTGCTTAATAAGTAGTTTTTGACGATTAATATGGGCAGAGCGTATTTTTATATGTTGTTCATTTTCAGTTATCTTATTCATGAATTGCTGGCGCTGAGCTGCCCCCGCAATTTTACTCGCTTTTTCACGAGCTTGTTGTAAAGCCGCTACTTTGGTTGCAAGTACTTTTTCAAAATCGGTTATTTGTGTTTGCTTTTGGCGAAGCTCAAACCAGAGCTGTGCTAAAAATACGCGCGTTTTAGTACCGGCTGGCGCGCCTAGTTCACCTGTTTCAATGCGCATAGCATCTAAAATATTACCGCCAATAATTTTACCTCGCGGGTCATTTGCTTTGCCTACACGTATTAATCGCCTAGCACTCAAATCACAATGCAGAGTTTGGCGTTCAATAAATAAATCTTGTTCGGATTTAATGTTGCAGTACTGGGCATAACCAATCGAAATAGTTCGCTGAGCGGTTATACAGCACGTAAATGCTTCCTCGCCTTCACGTTTTCGGCCAATTGCGCCAAGCATAATGGTTACCGCACTTTTACTTTCAACAGTTCCTGATTCTACAAAACCAAGTACCGTAATATCACCATTGGCTTTTACACGCATGCCGTCTTTAATATCGCCAGTAATAATTACGCTACCATCAAAATCAACATGGCCTGTACTTACATCTACGTTATCAAAGCATAAAACGTCATCTACACGCATACCACGGGGTAGGGCAACGGGCACACCTTTGCAGTCGGCAATAAGCATATTAGGATTATTAGGATCTACTTTTGTACCTTCGAAAGGCTGGAGTTGGTGATCTTTACCTGGTTTTGCACTAATTGAATCGCCAAATACCGTATAGCCTTCTTCTCCAGGGGTCGCTGCAATACGCTGCATTAAGGGAGTGCCAGGTTTTACGGTGATAATAGCGCCAAGGTTTTTCATATCAACCTTACCGCCTTCTTTAGCTTGTGGGCTGAGTACTCGGTCTTGAGCTGTTGAGCATAAACGCACAAATTTAGCATCGCTGCCTTCTTTTGGATTGCGCCCATGTGCAATTATGGCACTGTAAGAGCTTCCTGCTGGTTGCTCAAACTGCTGGCCTAAAAAGGTATCAAGCGCACGAGGACTTATTCCTTTTTTAACACCTGCATCAGCAAGTGCTTTTTGCGCGCCTTCCATAGACAAAAGTGCGCCACCTTTAGCGGTAGTTAATGTTGCTTCTGCGACCATATTTTTTTCATCAATATTAATGACAAGCGACGCATCTACAGCTTTAGCAACTACAAGCGATACTTCCTGATAATTTTTAGTTGGCGCAAAAAGCTTTCCAATATTGGCAATTACAACTTCGTACTCACTAAACTCAGATTGCTCTAGCATTTGCGTTAACTGAGTACTCGTAACAGGAAAACCACTATCAATAGGATGACTTACTAAAGAGACAAACCCTGTACTTTGATCAAATGAAAAAACCGACATTTATAAATTCCTTAAATTATGCCTGTTATTATTTTTATTTTTTTACAACTAAAGGTTTAGAAATGACAAAAACCTTAACTCCTTATTTGAACACAGGTTAAACACATTGTTAAGTAAATGTTTATATAGGCTTGCACAAACTAAATTTTGGTTACTTAATGCGCGATTGGCACATGCAATTAAAATAAAGCGTTACTAGGCCTTGAGTATCAGTACTTTACTCAGTTATACTGTTTGCACGCTCTGAATTGAGTTACTAATTCAGGGGCTGATTAGGATTCGACGGAATTCAAGAAGCCCAAGGTGCATGTCGAGGTGCGGTTTGCCTCGTTAAACAGCCGCAACCTAAAGTAATCGCAAACGACGATAACTACTCTCTAGCAGCTTAGGCTGGCTAGCGCTCCTTCCATGTATTCTTGTGGACTGGATTTTGGAGTGTCACCCTAACACCTGATCGCGACGGAAACCCTGGCCGGGGTTGAAGCGCTAAAACTAAGCGGCCTCGCCTTTATTTACCGTGTTTGTCCGGGACTTAAAGGTTAATTAAATGACAATACTAAACATGTAGTACCGACGGTCGAGGCTTTTCGGACGGGGGTTCAAATCCCCCCAGCTCCACCAATAAAGGTTTACGAACTCGTTATTCGAAAACCATAAGAAACCCGCAACTTGAGCAATCAGGTTGCGGGTTTTTTTATGGATGCGATTTGAGTTGATTTCTTAATATACAACTCATGTTTTTATATGCAGTTTAAAGTCATTATAAAATTTTAATACCAAGGTGGTCGTTACTTGGCTATCCGACAAATAACTCAAAAAGCAAATAGTGTTCCTTTTATTGAATTTATTTTATAGATGATTTTTGATGCCAAAATGACGGTTTAAATGACGGTTTAAATGACGGTTTAAATGACGGTTTAAATGACGGTTTAAATGACGGTTTAAATGACGGTTTAAATGACGGTTTAAATGACGGTTTAAATGATAGTTTAAGATTATCACACCTTGATAAATCAATAATTAGCTTTATTATCAATGATCTCAATATCAAAAACGCACATTAGCAATTAATATAGGCAGGTCGCTCAGTACGGTTGAGGGGAGTATTAATTATTTAGAGGGCATAATATGATAGTAAAAATCGTTTAAAAAACAGCTGGTTATTGGCAGGTAAAGTAAATAATAATTTTTGTAATGGATTATAAAGCTATATGAAAAACACGAACTGTAAATACCCCGAGTGGTTAGAAAAATATACATTCGATAACTGTAAACTTAATCGTAAAGAGTATGGTGAGTTTTTAACTAACTATATTAAGGGTGAACACGACGGCTTTGTGCTTAACTTAAATGGTGCTTGGGGAACAGGAAAAACTGAATTTTTAAGACGCCTATACACACACCTGACGAATGAAGGGCATCCGACTATTTATATTGATGCATGGGAAAGTGACTTTTCGGAAGTTCCATTATCAGTAGTTGCTAGTGAGCTAATTAATCAACTTTCAATAATTAACCATAACATTGGGTCTGATTTGGATAAGTTAAAAGGTTTTCTAGGTAAAGCGTTAAAGGGGGTAGTAATAGCAGGGGCTGGTTTGGCTACCAAGCACCTTGTGGATGACTCTGCTGCTGGAAGAGAAGTAGTAAAAACTTTCTTTGAAACCTCACCTAAAGATTTTCTTACGAGTATAAAGAAAGATCATGAAGAACAAGTAGAAGCTATTAAAAGCATCAGAAAAGAACTAGGACTTTTAGCTGAAGTGCTTGAAAGGAATCATGATAAAAAGTTGCCTGTGATAGTATTAATCGATGAGCTTGATAGATGTAGACCTAATTACGCCATAGAAATGCTAGAAGTGATCAAGCACTTTTTCACGACCAAAAACTTTGTTTTTGTTGTGGCTACAGATACTACACAACTGCAAGAGTCGATAAGATCAGTTTACGGTTCTAATTTTGACTCTAATACTTATCTAAAGCGTTTTTTTAATCGCGAAGCTAAGCTTGCTGAACCAGATCATGAGCATTATTTAGGGTTAAACGATTTTAGCTTTGATTATTTAACTGGGAAAGTTGAGATTTATCCTGTTCTCGAAAATAGCCAGAATAATACAATTGCTCAATATATTGAGTGGATGGCTAAAGTGTACGATTTAAGCTTAAGAGATCTTGATCAATTAATAGATAAATTGAAAGCATGTTTGAGGACGTCAATTTCCTCATATGAAACAAATAATAGGCTTCAAGTAATAAATGTTTTTTGTCTGTTAATTGCATTAATCGAATTTGATAAAGGACATAAGCAATATATAGAAAGAGCTAATGATACACCAGCTACAGAAGTTGATTCTTTAAACGACATTGTCGTTAGTATAAACAGGGATAAAAAAACTATGTTCTCGGAGTTATATAGATTGAATGTGAAAAATTCAGTAATGTATAACCGCTCATACAGAGATAGCTACGATAGAAAAAAAGATGTTACTATAAATGGAATGCACCATTTGGTTAATAAACAAGATGCATCCTCTTTAGCTAATGGTGTAATGAGAACTACTTTTGTGAAAATAAGAGACACTTTCGAATCACGGTCTGAAGACTCTAAAAACTATAAGGTATGGTTTTGGGAGGATTTTAAAAGAGTGGTTGAGTTAGCTGGAAATTTAAATTAAAAATTTATACTTTGTATTCGTAACTATAATTTATAACAGTGAGAATTTATTTTAGTACTAAGGTAAGTGCCTATTCTATTGATTTAATTAATCAATTTTAAAAATGGGTTGTTGCTTTAATTAATATTCCCCAGCTCCACCAATAAAGGTTTTTGAACTCGTTATTCGAAAACCATAAGAAACCCGCAAATTTGTTAATCCAAATTTGCGGGTTTTTTTATGGTTTTTATAAAATAAAGTTTAAGAATGTCTTATAGCGCGTAGCTTCATTTTTATTGCAATCACAAGCAGGCTAAATAATGACAGCATACTTATTAACAACGTTAGGTTAAGTATGGGGTTACTTGGCTCATCGGTAGCGACAGGAGAGTTATTTATAGTTTGCGAGTTTTGATGTTGCCTAATATAGCTTTGGCTGATCCAATCTACTGCGTTTATCCATTGTACTTTGGCGGGGTCAGTATTGTTTAGCATCCCTATTGCGTGCTTATCGTTATCTAAGCTTTTTGAAAGTTGTATCAGTTGCTGCCAAAATTCATTTTTAGGGCCTAGGTCATCTATTTCTTGTAGGTGCTGTTGTAATTTATCACCCCCCATCGTTTTTATATCAGCTTGTCCTGTACTTTGCGCGTAGCTATTTATTAGCGATGAAAAGCGACTAAAGTACTCATTGCTTTTTTGCTGTGTAGGGTTAGCTGTTCGCTCGTTTGTTACTTTTTTTGTTGGTTTATTTAGGCTATTTTGATCAATCAAATATTGTTTATAGTTTTGGTAACTTAAGTTATTTGTAGTTCCATTATTTAGAGTGCCAAAGTTATTTTTAAGTGCATTAACACTGATCACTACGCCTATTATGGTAATAATACAAAGTGCGCAATAGCAAAAATACAATGCGCTTTTTAAAGTGTTACGCAGTAGTTTATATTTATTATAACTTTGCTTAACAGCTGCAGCTGTATTTGGGGCTTCGTCTGTATCTAGGCGTTCATTTTGTATTGAAATACTTTTGCCGTCAGTACTTTCACTAATGTGTTTATCTGTATTTTTACTGTGCTCAGTGAGTGCTATTTGATTATTTTGAGATTGAGAGATTACAGTAATGAGTTGAGGTTCTACTTTAGTAATCAAACCTAGCTTTTTAAGTGAGGATTCTGTTTTAACAGCATCAATACTCGATAAGTCTTTTTTTAAAGCGTAAGCTTTTCCATCAAACAACTGAATAACAATATTATGAGGAATATTAAGAAGTTGGCTGAGTTGTTCTTGGGCAGAGGTAAGGTCAGTATTTTGATATAACTGACCATTAAAAACAATTTTAAATGTAGCGCTCACGTTAGTACCTTGCTTGTGTAATTCCATTTTTGGAATTTTATTTTTATTATTTGATACACAAAGCTAACTTAACAGATAAAGGGTATGCTTTCTAATGATTTGCGATTAAAAAAGCCTTAACAAACAGCGTTAAGGCTTTGGCGTGTAGCTGTTACTTTATCGTTTAGCGAGTGATTTTACAGATTGCTTTGGATCACTTGCTGGTTGGGTTGCTTTGTCTATTAATGTTTCAAGTGGTTTATTTCGAACGCACATAAGTACTTTGTTCATTGCTTGGCATGTGCCTGTCGCTTTTTTATCATGGCTTGTGTAGCTGCAATCTTCATTAATGGCTTTTGCTTCACATGCTTCCCAAGGCGCGTTTGAACCGTGGCCTGCATGGCTTAGCGCTGAGCATGAGGCAGCAAGTAAAAAGCCAGTGGTTAGTGCTTTTATCACGTTAAATATTTTCATTAGTATCTCAGTTAATTATTTAGCCAGAATGCGAGTTATCTTGCGGTAGCACCTTTAAAACAACCAATAAACATGTTTTCAGATACATCGGCTGCATGGTAGTGGTATCCGCGTGTATCGTCGGTGTGGCCTCTACATTCGTCTAAATCAGTGGGTTCTAATCCATCTTCGTTAAGCATGCCAAATATACCAAATCCATCGAGTGCATAACCCATCATGGCGGCATGACCATCTGATTGAATTTGTGTTTGGCTACAACCTGCTTCACCGTGGTAGTGATAACCTGCTACTAAGTTAATATGGCCAGCGCAATCATCAAAGGCTGCAATAGTGTATGCGCCTAAAATAGCCTCAACAGGCGCAGGTGCAGCAAGTACAACACCATTGAGAGCAACACCTACATTGGCGTTACCAATACTGCTATTTTGAGTGGTTGCAACAGGCGTTATTGGAATTAAAAATGATTCTGATATACCGCCATCAACATAATCAATAGAGCATTCTACGCAGTGGTTTTGGTATTGTTCTTCTACGTTTGGACGTGCAGCGCCATCACACGATTCTTGTGTGTCGGTTACATTTACAAGGCCTGTACCTTCGTCGTATAGCTGCCAATGACTATCGTTATATAATGTAGGTAGATTTAAAATAAAGTCTCCGGTTATATCGTAAACCTCACCGGTGCCGTCAAACCAAATACCGGCTTCGTCAGCTGTTGAGGTGATATTTTGAGGGCAAAATACACCAATCTCGTAATTTGAAGGCGCACCGGCAATATCAATTTTGTAGCATGAGGCTTCATCGCCATTACTTAGCGTACATGTTTGAGTGGTAATTGATGAAATGAGCGCATCGCTTTCAAAGTTAAAAGGGTCGACTTCTACAACAAAATCGGTTGAAGTATCTGTTGTAGTTCCCTCATCGGTGGTTGTTTCAGTTACAACTGTACTTTCAGCATCGCTACCGTTACAGGCAGCTAAACCCAGTGCAAGTATACACACTGCAAGCGGTGTCAAAATTGGTGTGTTAAATCTTCTCATCAAAAATATCCGGTAGTGAAGTTGAATGTATAATATTTGTTAAATGTGCAAACAAAGTGCAAAAACAACGCAACATAGTACATAGCACGAGATAGAAGCTGATAAAGTTGCTATAAATGTGTTTAGTACCTTTTTTACTATTTAAATACTGCGACTTAAAAGTACTTAAATAGGCAGTGGAGTTTTATGGATTTTTTATTTCCCGACAGCATGTCTTTATTTTTGTTTTTATTGTTAATGATCACCGCTGGCTTTACTTCTTTTATATCTGCTGCATTTGGTGCTGGTGGCGGATTAATGCTGCTTGTTGTTATGGCGTCGTTTATGCCAATGGCAGTTGTTGTGCCCGTGCATGGTTTAGTACAGCTTGGCTCTAATGCAAATAGGTTTTTACTCAGCTTTAAGCATATTGATAAAAGCATGTTTGTATATTTTGCGTTAGGCGGCTTAGTAGGGGCGGGGTTATCAAGTTTTGTTATTGATGATATATCGCTTGATGCTATGAAGTTAGTGGTCGCTATTTTTGTTATTTATTTACTGTGGGGTAAAACGCCACCTATAAAATTAACCTCTAAGGTGTGGCGTATGGTCGCCGGTGGAATAACTACTTTTATTTCTATGTTTGTAGGGGCAAGTGGCCCATTAGTTGGTAGCTGTTTATATATAAATAATTACGAAAAGTTAAAATTTACGGCAACGTTTTCGAGCATTATGAGTGTGCAGCATTTATTAAAAGCGATAATTTATGGCGCTGTTGGTTTTAGTTTTTGGCAATGGATACCGCTTGTAATTGCCATGGTAATAAGTGGCGCTGTAGGAACTTGGTTCGGAATTAAATTACTTAAAAGGATGTCTGGGGATAAATTTAAGCGTGTTTTTAGGATAGTTTTAACGTTATTAACGCTACAACTCGGTTGGCAAGGTATAAAAATATTACTCCACTAATTTGTTTAGTGGAGTAAATTTAATTTTATTAAACATAAATTATTTAAGAGGATTAAATAATTCATTGCGCCAAAAAGTTACTGATATAGAGCGACTATACTGTAATTTTTTGCCTTATCGATGAATTACATATTCTTTGTAATAATTGTTCATACGTTTAATTAAATTGGTATTAAAGCCTATTTAACAGCGGCTTTAATTGGCTTGTCGCCATCAAACAACTTAAAAATGCGGTTACTAATAAATGAGTTGGTCGCAATATGTAATAATGCATTAGCTACGTTTTCGCGGCTAATTTTAGCTTCTGAACGATCACTTGGTTGCTGCGTCGTTACTTGCATTGATGCACTATCGTCAGTCAATGTACCAGGGCGAACAATGGTATAATTTAAACCACTATTTATTAGGTGCTCGTCAGCCATGTGCTTAGCAACCAAGTAAGGTTTTAAATCACCTTGAATCGAATCTGGATCGTCAGCACCAATTGAACTGACCATAATAAAGTGTTTAACGCCGTGCTCTTTAGCGAATGTAGCTGCTTTTGCTGCAGCCCATAAATCAATGAGTACAGTTTTATCATCGCCTGTACTTCCACCAGAACCAGCAGCAAAAATCACTTGGTCACAGCCTTTCATTGCATCACCAAAATCGCCTTCAAGATCTTGCTCAACAATAGTTAAAAAAGAGCTGTTTAAATCGCTTAACTTATTTTTGTCACGCACTAATGCCACAACATTTTGCTCATTTTCTAAAAGTAGCTCAGTTGTCATTTTACCTATTTGTCCGCTTGCGCCAATAATTAGGGTCTTACTCATAATTAACTCCTTCCAATAAATAGTAAAAGTAATGTGCTTACAAACAGACCTTGGGGTAGGGGATTATTTTTAAAGGGTAAAAAAGAGTTTAAATGAGCTAATTTCAAAAAATACTTTAATTAAAATTCAATACTTAACTGAGCATTAAAATTAGCTGCTTTTGGTGTATTTTTTTAAACCTTTTTATTCAACCATTATACTCACTTCGGTCACATAACTACGGCGGTATAGACTAATACGGACTTTACGTTCTTGGTAATTATAAAACAAAGTGCGATATGTACTATTGCCATTTGTTTTTAAAGGTTCACCTAATTTTTGCTGATAAAAGCGAGTGATATCAGAAATTGAATCGGTTAAATAACCGGTGCGAACCATTGGGTATTCGCTTGCTACATCCATCGTTGTAACAAACTCTTCAGGAAGGGGGATTTCGGTGACATTTTGGCTGAGTACGTTAAACGATAGAGTACATAGCAATATTATTGAAAATGCTAAAATTTTCATGAGAGTCCTTTAAGTAATAAATTCCTTTTATTGGTACTTATTTTACCTCAATAAGCACTGTTGTCATTTAAATTTTATTGCGAATTAAATCTCTGACGATAAATCGTGCAGGGTGAATCGCTTGGCTTACACGTTCGCTTAATGGACGGGGCTCGTTATTTAAACAACTTACGAGATGATCAGCACTTAGAGGTGCGCTACACAACGCGCGAGCACCAAAACCGGTAAATATGTGTAATCCTTGTTGTGGTTTATTAAGTTGCTCATATTGGTAGCGTTTACCTAAACGTAGATTAGCAAAAGCCATTGTATAATCACTTTGCTCGCACCATTGCCCTACCATTGGTAGGTGATCTATAAATGTGCAGCGAACAGCCGCTTTTGCCGAGGTTATATTGCCAAGGGTAGAGGCAAATTCACTTTGCTGATAAAAGCTAAGTAGTTGCTCTTGGTTTAATTGGTTGTCGAGCGCTGTAACTTGGCGGCTTTTAGTGTTTTTTTCAAATGTGGCACCCATGCAGTGATGATCTAAATAAGCCGGTGTAAAATACCCTTTATGGCATAGCACTGTTTTAAGTTTGCGTGATTGCTCACTTGCCTCAATATGTGAAACCTGACCGCGAACGCCTACTATTGGCAGCGCTTTTGTTTGCTCAAATGCATCGCTGTGCTCGCCTGCACAAATAATTACATCGCTAAAAGGGCCTAACAGCTCATTATTCGTTAATAAAAACCAACCGCTATCAGTTTTTTTAAGCTGCTTTATATTGCAGTTAAATAGGCTTTTAAATGGGCTTATGCTATTTGCAGCGCTTAGCATAGCGTTTACTAATTGTGGCGGGTTAACCCAGCCGCCTTGTTCAAAAAACACGCCTGAATAACCTGTCGTTACGCCGGCTATTTCATCGCCTTGCTCTGCGGTTACGTTACGCATTAGCTGGGTTGGCCACAGTTGCTTTTGTGCTAAGTTTTCGTGCTTATCAGCGAGAGGTTTTTTTACTGCATGTTGTAATACGCCGCACCAATCGTAATCAAAATTAAAACCGCTGCTAAGTAAATTGTTATATAGGCGTTTGGCGTATAAAAAACTATGTGCAAACAATTCGCTGTGCGGCGAGTTTTTAGCTTGTAGGTGAGGGTAAATAGCGCCTTGCACATTATGCGATGCACCCATAGCGGGCTTTTCATCTTGGCAGAATAATTGGCTTGTTATGCCACGTTTTGCCAAGCTATATAAAATACAGCTACTGGCAATACCGCCACCTATTACAGCTACGTTTTTTAATGCGCTGCTATCTTGATTGAAATAAGCGGGGGTTGATTGAGCGTTATTAGTCTGTTTAAGTTGGCCAATAAGCATATTTTCTTTTTGATTAAAATTTTTGGCTTTTTCAGCACTAAAGCCAGCTTCTATTAATCCTCGTTGAACAAAGTCAGCGGCAGTAAAAGTCGATAAGGTTGCATTAGCTCTTGTTATATCAGCCATGGAGTTAAATAAACTTTGCTGCCACATATCAGGATTTTTACTTGGCTCAAGCCCATTTAAATACCAGGCATCAACAATTCCTGTTTGCGGGTAGCTCATTGCCTGTATGGATTCTAAAGCATCCCCAAAATATAAATCGAGAACAACAGTGCCATTATTAAATTCGAGCCGGTGGCACCCCTCTAAGTTAATAGGGTAGTTTGCTGCTAATTGCTCGCTTAAATGACTTAAAGTAGGCCAAGCGGTTAATGCTTGTTTTAAGTCGTTCACGGTTAAAGGGTGTTTTTCAAACGAAATAAAGTGTAAGCGTTTTACACTTTTTTCACATTTATTTTGAACTTGCATCCGCTTAAGGTGGTCAGTAAAGCGTTGCCATGTATTTAAAAAGTTTAAACCTGTGCCAAAGCCGGTCTCGGCAATAACAAAATGTGCTTGGTCATGATTTTGTAATCGTGCATCTATATTATTTTGCTCATAGAACACATAATGCGATTGAGCTAAGCCATCGACATTAGAAAAATAAATATCACCGGAGTCATTAGTCAAAGGTTTACCTAAATTATTAAAGTGACTATGTGCGTTTTTAATCATGATTTTTTAAATTTATGGATATATTTTTTAATTATTTTACGGGTTTTCTTTGAAATAGTCTGGCGTTATTTATATGCTAGCAGTTCAGAGTACAAGTGTACGCTAGAAAGCTGACCACTTAGGTGATTAAATTCGCGTAAAATAGAATGCAATTAAGTATTAAGCTAAGGGAATTACCCATGAGAAGAGCTGTAATTACAGGTATCGGTGTTGTATCAAGTATCGGTAACAACAAAGAAGAAGTATTAGAATCGTTAAAAACGGGCAAAAGCGGTATCGCTTTTAACCAAGAATTTGCCGATTATAAGTTACGTAGTAACGTATCGGGTAAAATTGATATTGACGTTAAAGCACATGTTGACCGCAAAGCAATGCGCTTTATGGGTGATGCTGCTGCTTACTCTTATATTTCTATGACTCAAGCAATTGAAGACTCAGGTTTGACTGACGACCAAGTATCAAATGAGCGCACGGGTATTATTGTTGGCTCTGGCGGTGGTTCGTCTAAGTGGCAAGTAGAAGCAGCTGATATTTTACGTGAAAAAGGCGTAAAACGCGTAGGGCCTTATATGGTTCCACGTACTATGGCGAGCACTACATCTGCTTGTTTAGCAACACCCTTTAAAATTAAAGGTGTTAACTACTCAATTAGCTCTGCATGTGCAACATCTGCGCATTGTATTGGTAATGCAGTAGAACAAATTCAACTAGGTAAGCAAGATGTTGTTTTTGCTGGTGGCGGTGAAGAACTACACTGGACATTGGCAATGGAATTTGACGCTATGGGCGCACTTTCTACTAAATACAACGAAACACCAGAAAAAGCATCTCGTACATACGATGCAAACCGCGATGGTTTTGTTATCTCTGGCGGCGGCGGTATTGTTGTAGTTGAAGAACTTGAACATGCACTTGCACGTGGCGCGCACATTTACGCTGAAATTGTTGGCTACGGTGCAACATCAGATGGCTACGACATGGTTGCTCCATCTGGCGAAGGTGCAGCACGTTGTATGCGCCAAGCTATGCAAGATGTAGACAGCATTGATTACCTAAACACGCATGGTACATCTACACCTGTAGGCGACGTTAAAGAGCTTGGTGCGATTCAAGAAGTGTTTGGTGGTAAGTCACCAATGATCAGCGCAACTAAAGCAATGACGGGTCATGCTCTCGGTGCTGCAGGTGTTCACGAAGCTATCTTTTCATTATTAATGCTAGAGCACAGCTTTGTAGCGCCTTCAATTAATATTGATGAGCTAGATGAGCAAGCGGCAGGTTTAGATATTATTACTGAACGTCGTGATGTTGAGTTAAATACTGTAATGTCTAATAGCTTTGGCTTTGGTGGCACAAACGCGACTTTAGTTATGAGTAAGTACAAAGGTTAATTTGAGCTTATAAGCCCTAAATATGTAAACACATGTCAGGGCTAAACTGCTTAAAACAAAAAAGGAAAGCCGAGGCTTTCCTTTTTTATTATCGAAAGTTAAATTAACCTTCGTTATGTTCTTTACGCGCTTGCTCAATTTCGTCAGCAATTTCTTGCGCTTTCTGCTTAGTTTTTTCAGTTAACTCGCCAGCAGCTTCTTTGCTTTTAATCCATGCATCAACCGCAATCTCTTTGCCGTCGTCGTACATGTCTAAGCCCATTGTTTTACTTTGCTCTAATAGCTCGTTTAAAGACTCATCATTTTTAAGATCGTTAGTTGTCTCTTTAACGTCGTTCCATGCATCACCAAGCTTTTCTTGCATTTGTGCGCTTTTATCTTTTGCATCTTCTTTTACTTCGTTGGCATCTTCACAACCAGTTAATGTAATTAAAGTGCCTAATAAAGCTAAACCTGCTAATTTATTCATGTGCTATCTCCTTTACAGACTGATAATTAATTCGAGGCAGACTATACAACAATGAAAATGAACGCCCCCGTAACAAAACGATTAAATTTTAAATTAATGAATGAGCACGATTGGCCTCAATTATTTGAACTCGACCAAGACCCCGCCGTAATGCAGTATTTAACGCGAGGTGTACCTACCTCTTTAGAACAAATAAAAAATGAGGGAGTGCCTCGTATGCTCGCATATCGAAATGAGCTAAAAGGCTGGGGGCTGTGGAGTATCACTCTAAAGCAAACCAATACATTTATTGGCTGGGTATTAATAAGACCTATGAATTTCTTTAGTGATGCACCAAATTACAGCGATATTGAAATAGGTTGGCGCTTTAAACAAGCGAGTTGGGGGCATGGTTATGCAACCGAGGCGGCTATAGCATTATGTGATGAACTCATTAAGCAAGATGACGTTAAGGCGATAAGCGCAACTGCACTAAAAGATAATACGGCCTCTATAACAATAATGAAAAAGTTAGGCCTGCAATTTATAAAAAATTATATACATACAGATGAGCAAGGCGACTTACCCGCGGTACTTTATTCAAAAAACGTTTGAAGATGATTAAATATCAACAGCATAAAGATTGACCTGTCCTTAAGTGACGTGCATTAATATGGGCAACAAAAATAATAAATTAAGGATGTTGTATGGGATTGTTTTTTTCACCACGTAAATTAATCGTCAAAAGTGTACTGGTTTTACAGTTCACTACTTTTAGTGTTTTGGCGCAGCCTTTAGCGCAAAGCGCGGTCGCAATGCCAGACTCGTTCAGTGCCGATGCTGCTAAAAGTATATTAGAGCAAGGCGGTAATGCTGTTGATGCAGCTATTACGGCACAATTTGTACTTGCAGTGACGCTTCCTGAAGCCGGAAATATTGGCGGCGGGGGATTTATGCTTATTCAAAAAGATGGCAAAGGCGATTTTATAGATTATCGCGAAACAGCGCCAACAGCGGCTCATCGTGATATGTATTTAGATGAGCAAGGTAATGTTATTGCAAACAAATCAATATACGGCATTCACGCAAGCGGTGTACCTGGCAGTGTAGCGGGTATGTGGCTTGCACATCAAAAGCATGGCACTTTAAAGTGGGAAACACTAGTACAGCCTGCTGTAACGTTGGCTGAGCAAGGGTTTGTAGTTCCGCCTAAGTTAGCAAAAGGTGTTAGCCATTATATAGCCCATCTAAAAGAGCAAAAAATAAATGTAAACTTCGAAAAATATTTTGCTGATGTAAAAGCCAATAAAGTCTTTAAGCAACCCGAGCTAGCGGCAACGCTAAAGCGTATTCGTGATAACGGCCAAGATGGATTTTATAAAGGCGAGACTGCAAATATTATTGCTAAATTTATGCACCTGCATGGTGGTATTATTAATCAAGATGATTTAAAAAATTATACCGCTAAATCACGTACACCCATTAAAGCAAGTTGGAATGGTTATGAAGTACTTACTTCGCCACCGCCGAGTTCAGGTGGTATTGCTATTTTACAGTGGCTCAAAATGTATGAGTTACAAAAACCAAATGCAGGCTTAGCGCATAACTCGACTCAGTATGTGCACTTACTTTCTGAAATAGGTAAACGTGTATTTGCAGATAGAGCAGAGTATTTAGGCGATCCTGATTTTTTTGATGTACCAGTAAACGCGTTAACTAATATTAACTACCTCAAAGAGCGCAGTAATGGCATTTCGTTAACCGCTATCTCGACTACCGAAAATATTAAACCGGGCCTTAAAGAAAGTGAGCAAACTACGCACTTTTCAATCGTTGATAAAATGGGTAACGCTGTCGCAAATACCACCACAATAAACTTAGGGTTTGGTAGCGGTGTAGTTGTTGAAGGTGCAGGGTTTATTTTAAATGATGAAATGGACGACTTTAGCGCCAAACCAGGCGTTATGAATGTGTTTGGTGCAATAGGCGGTAAAGCTAATGAAATACAGCCACACAAGCGTATGTTGAGTTCTATGACGCCTACAATACTACTTAAAGACAACACCGTTAAAATGGTGACAGGTTCGCCTGGTGGCACAACCATTATTAGCTCTGTGTACGAATCTATCTTAAATGCGATAGAGTTTGATATGAGTGCAGAGCAGGTTGTAAATAGTCCTCGTTTTCATCACCAACTATGGCCTAAAAATATAATTAGATCCCATAAAGGTTTAACCGATAGCGTAAAAGCAGAGCTTACAAAAATGGGTTACACCATAGACGAGAGACACTTTGGTGACTTACACGTTATTATTAATAAAGAGGGTAAATTAGATGCTGCTTCTGAAGCATCAGGGCGCGGTAAATCAATTGTTTTTTAAATAAAAAAACACCGCGCTAAAAAGCGCGGTGTTTTAAACGTTAACGCTTATTGCGTATCAATTAAATCTTCAACACCCACTATTAGCCATGGAGCATCATCTGAAATTAGGCGTTCTAAGTGCCAAATTTCTAAAATAGGCTCTTCTTTTTTATCGCTTAAATCACGGTATTTACCTTTAAAGCGAACACTAACCTGCCACGATTGCGCATTTGTATCTGCACGCACAAGTTCGGCATCAATAAACATTACTTCAGTGTCTACGCTTTGTATTGCTTCACGCTCAGCTTTAAATTCGGCAACAAGTTCAGAGCTCAAGTATTCAGCCATTGTGGTGTAATCGGCATTATTCCATGCAGTTTGTAGCGTATGGTAATGACTACGGGCACCTTGCAAAAAGCCATTAACGTCAAAGTTAGGTGGTAAATTAAATGGCACACTTTCACCTTGCGGTGCATTGCTTGCAAAGCCTGTACTCATTGGCTGCTCAATCGGTGTTTGTTTAAAAGCATTTTGTTGAGTACTTGTACCTGCACTGGCATTTGCAAGTTGCGGTGCACGATTCGCACGTAAAAAACCGGTTACTAGCTTAAATAAAATAAATAGTCCGCCAGCTAATAAAATCATTTCCAATAGCTGAAAACCTTCAAAATCGTCGCCTAACATTGCTGCAATTAAGCCACCAGCTAAAAGACCACCCAAAACGCCAGCCATAATCCCTTTTTTATTTGATTTAGCTTTAGGTGCTGTTGATGCAGGCACATCTGATTGTTTATTTTGTGTGGTTTGTTGTGTTGCAGGTGTTTTTCCGCGTTTGCTGCTGCCAAACTTTTTACGTGCATGTGCATCAAAACTAGCAGTACATAACAATGCTAATAGTGAAAAAATAACGATGATGTTCCTCATGAAAACCCTTAATTTTAATCGAGCCGCGATTATAATTTACTTTAAGGGGAAATATAAATAATTACTTTTAAAATCAGATGGTTTGAGTGTAATTTAATCTATTTAATAGACACAAAAAAACCGCTTAATAAATATTAAGCGGTTTTTTAATTACGTAAAAATTATAACCAACGAATAGCGCCTGTAACGCGTTCGTTATAAGTATTTAGAGGTGCGCCAACACTTGCCACTAAAATAGTATCTGCTTGTGGACCACGATTAATATGACCTTCAAAGCGCTCGTCTTTGAAATTATCATCGCCAAAACCAAATGATTTATTTTCAGAAGGCACTATAAATACAGTCATTGGGCCAAAGTCAGACTCAAATATTAAGTGCAGACCTTTTTCGCCTTCAAAATCACAAAACATAGCGTACGTTACGGCACCTGGAAGTTCATCAAGATGACCTCCTAGAACTGCAAGCTTGTCGTTAACGCTTTGTAGGCTAATAGGCTCTTTTTTATCAAGCGCATTAATTTCGTAGTACACATGGGCTAGTGCATGTTCACCTGCTTCGTGCGCAATATTTTGCTCTGTACTAAAAAAGAATGCACCCATTGCTACAAAAAATGATGCGGCAAGCGCTAAATGTACTCGATCAAACTTAAAACGCGATCGGGCATCAACCACGTTTTTTCCCGTTGCTTGCTCTTCTTGTAGTGCTTTTTCTTTTAATGATGTGTTTAAAAGAATACGGTCTGCAAGATTTTCTGGCACAGGTATGTCTAAAGCATCTTGAATATACTTATCAAAATCTTTCATATCGTTAATAAAACTTTGTCGCTCTGGGTTACTGTTAGCAAACTCCATGAGCTCCTTGTCAATGTCGTTTGGCTGCGCAATAGTGCGGCGACGAAACTCAAGTTCATCCATTATTTTGATGCCCCTTTAAGTTGTTCATCATCACGGCTTAAAGCCTCTTTAAGTTGATTTCGGGCACGGTATAAACGAGTCATTACCGTGTTTTTATTTAAATTAAGTATGCCTGCAATCTCTTCACCAGAGCAGCCCATTACAACTTGCAGTAATAATGGTTCTCGGTATTCATCAGATAGCAGTGCAATCTGGCGTTGAATAACCGTTTGCTCCATTTCATCATCTAATGAATGGCTGGTTTCATCAACAAGCGTATCGTTTTCTACATCACTGTAATCAAACTGTTTACGCTCAAATCTGCGTGCGTTTTCTCTTCGTAATATAGTTAGCAGCCAGGGTTTAGCTGCTTTTTGATCAAGTAAAGAGTCGAGTGAACGCCAAGCGCGTAAAAACGTTTCTTGTACTAAATCATCTGCTATGTGCGGATCACGGCATAACCAATAAGCAAAGCGATAAAGCTCTTTATTGTAAACGTGGACCAAGGCTTCATAACGCTTTTGTTTCTCTGCCATATCGATTAAGACCTGATTGTTTGATTTTTTCTTTCCAAGCATAAGCACTTTTTTAATTAAAAATTATTATTTTTTGCAAAAAAGACCTGTTTATAGTCGTTATTAATCATAAAGATCTTTTAATACAGCTTGTTGCGATTTTAATGCTTGAGTTTGATAATTCTCAATAATTTTAATAATAGCATTAAGATCCGTGTTTGCGTCTTTATTGCTATAAAGTTGCGCCTGTAATTGGTTAATAAAACCATTTAGCTCACTACTATTTATGCGGCTACAAAGCTCATCAATAGCGCCCACATTTTTGTGGGTAACTTTTATAGCAAAGCTATTTAGTGCATTGTAAAAAGCTTTCACATCCTGTGTTTTAGCTAAAGCTTTAAGCTCATTTAAGTTTGGCTGAACAATACGCCCACTATTAATCTGTACTTTTTCAGTCGTATTTTTAGAAGAACGGGTAACTAGATAAAAAATTACAGTACCAATCCATAAAATATACCCTAAAGCGGCAACAACTATTAACCAAAGAGGAGTATCACTTTTAGTTTCAATACGTTGTGTGCCTGTCGCTTCATTCGAAACATTTTCAATAGCAGGTAAATTGTTTGGGTTTGATTGTGGGTTTGCCACAGCGGTATTAGGTGCAGTACTACTTGGCGTTACCGTTATAGTGCGCTTTGGTAATGTAGCTACGCTAATACGGTTCATTTTAGTATTAAACCAAGGCAGCTGTATTTCAGGTAAAGTGTAAGTACCTGGTTTTTGCGGTAATAATGCATACGATGCAGTTTGCTGCGATACAACACGTCCGTCACGTACTGCATTGTTATTTTCTTTTTTATCAGGGTAGCTGCGTATGCCATCAATAGTAGGCATTGTAATTTCAGGCAGTTGCTCTTTTGTAACACCAAGCGCGGTAAGTGTAATAGTACGTGTTATAGGCGTACCTACTTCTACGGTGTTGTCGTTAGGTTGCCATTCTTCATCAAGACTAACCAGCTCGCTTGGTAACCATGCGCCCTTGTAGTCATTCGGAATTGGTTTAATTTCTACTTGCTGATCGTCCCCAAGGGCCGATACTTCTAACTGACGATAATTTTGTTGTACTCGTCCTTGAAAAGCGGGGCCTGCAATAGTGTAAGCACCACTTTTTTGTGGCTGAATTAAATATTCGCGAGTAATAACAAGATAGCGTTTACCATCAACTAGCTCATAGCCTTCTGCTTGCTTACCCAATTGCGTAAGCTGAGCGTCTTCCATACTTGGTGTGCTTAAACTGCCATCAAGCAGTTCTTTTGCAAGATAAAGCTTAATAGTATAAACGCCGGCTTCTTGCACAAACAATGAATTACTCGATAGTGACGTTTTTAAAAATATTTCGTTATTTTTATCTGCATCAACAGAGCGTTTTGCTACTTTTAATTTAATAGGCTGTGAGGTTAACCCTGCAACGCTAAATGCCGGAATCGTGTATTCGCCCTCAGCACGGGTCATTAATTTAACCGACCACGTAGTTTGCTTATTAATGCTGCCATTAATAATGTTGGTACGAGAGCTTAAGCTAGTCGGGCCTACTACAAAGTCTTTTAACAGTGCAGAGGTGTCAGGTTGCTCGCCTTTAACTGTATCGTCTACGGATATATTAAGCATAAAAAATTCACCTGCTAAAACAGGGTTTTTATCTACGCTGGCTTCTAACTTGGTGGCAGCCCATGAAGGCATCGCACTTAATAGCAATAAACAGCAAAATAATCGCATTACCATGATTTTTCGACTCCTGTAGGGCGACGTTTATATTGTCTTTTTTGGGCTTCTAATTGCATTTTATTCCGTAATAAAATAGCCGGGTCATCCGGAACTTTTCTGAGTAATTGATTAAGTTGTTGAGCTTTTTCTTTCTCTTCGTTAGTCAATTCGCTAGCTTGGGCTTGCATAGCTTGTTGCTGAGCATTTTTCTTTTGCTCATCACTAGCAGGTTGCTCGCTCATTGCTTGAGGCTTACTTTGTTGCTGCTCGTCTTTAGGTTGGTCAGCGTCTTTATTTTCGCTTTGCTCATTTGGTTGCTGTGCTTGCATATCAGGTTCGTTTTGCTTGTCTGATTGCTCGCCAGGCTCACCTTGTTGATCTTTTGATTGTTCAGACTCTTTATCTGATTCTTTATCAGATTTTTCATCGCTGGGGCTTTGACTTTCGTTTTCGCCTTTTTCAGAATCGCTTTTATCACCATTTTGTTGCTTATCCTGTTTTGACTCATCAGAATTTTGCCCTTGGTTTTGCTCATCTTTTTTCTGGCTATCATCTTGGTCTTGAGAGTCGTCGCCGTCGCTTTGCTGATCTTGCTGGTTTTGTTGCTCTTGTTGATTGAGTAATTGCTCAACTAAAGCTTGGTTGTCAGCTGCTTGCGTAAAGTCGTCTTGTAAGGTTTGGGCTTGCTTGTAGGCTTCAATTGCGTCCTCAAGCTTGCCTGCTTGGGCGAGGGCATTACCGTAGTTGTATAAACCGCTAGCCG
The DNA here is from genome assembly GCF_015864485.1 of Pseudoalteromonas sp. SWN166. Lineage (NCBI taxonomy): Bacteria > Pseudomonadati > Pseudomonadota > Gammaproteobacteria > Alteromonadales > Pseudoalteromonadaceae > Pseudoalteromonas > Pseudoalteromonas sp. SWN166. Next base: position 86,232 of record NZ_JADYXB010000003.1, on the reverse strand, counting down.
ACTTATCATTACTAAACTCATTAAGTGCAGCATCAAAATTACCTTGCTGGTAAAGCGCAGCGCCTTTTAGTTCACTTGATTGAGCCTGTGTTGCTGCATCGTACTCTTTATTATTGTAAGCCTCTAATGCACGTTGATCTGCATTTTGCAAAAGAGTAGGAAGCTCTACGGCATACACATTTTGCTGGGGTAAAAAGCTAAATACTAAAAAAGCACCTAATAAGGCAGCGCGTCTAAATAAATACAAGCCAAATGGCAATAACAGTAACAGTCCGTATATACCGGCATCTATTCGCCAAAGTGCATGGCTTTGTTTTTCGTCTTTTAACAATTCGCTTTGCGCGCTTGGAGCAAACGTATTTATGTCGTTATTACTAGGCTGGTAGCTCGCAAATTTACCGCCACTGCTCGATGCTAAATTTTTAAGCTGACTAGCATTAAGTGTAGGGACTACAATTTGGCCGTATCTGTCTTTCAAAAAACCACCTTCAGGTAATTTTATCGGTGCGCCTTGAGACGTACCTACGCCATATATATTTAACCTATATTGGGTGTTACTGGTAAAGCTACTCACGTCGCTTTGTTCTTGTTGGTCAATACCATCGGTCACTAAAATAATGTCGCCATCAATATAGCCCGCTTGAGTTAATAGCTCTTTGGCCATATCAAGACCGGCTAAAACGTTTGAGCCTTTGTCTGGCATTATTTCAGGGCTTAAGCTTGGAATTAAATTACTAAGTGTTGTGGCGTCGTTTGTTAGCGGCGATATTATGTAGGCCGTGCCTGCGTAGGCTACAAGCGCGGTATCGCCTTCTTTAAACAGCTCAATCATATCAAGCGCTTTAAAGCGTGATTGCATTAAACGATTTGGTAAAATATCGGTGCTGTACATTGAGTACGACATATCCATAACAATTACGCGGGCACTTTTACTTTGAAATACGGGCACTTGTTTTTTCTCAAAACTAGGTCCTGCACTAAATAAAATGCCAAGGCTGCAAAACAAAGCAATAAGCCAAAGAGGTTGGCTGGCTTTAGTGTTTGATTCGCTCATTATAAATTGTGCTAAATGTGGTGCAATTAGCTGCTCACTGGTCGCTTTTTTATGCTTAATTAAGGCAATAAAAAATAATGCCACAGCAGGTATGAGTAACCATAAAAGAGCAGGGCGAATAAATTCAAAATCCATTAGTTTGGCTCCTTTAATGCACGCAGTGTACTAAGCATTACTTTTAAGCTAATAAGTAAAATAGCGATAAGTAATGGGTAGTAAAATAATGAGCTTTGTGGGCGAAATGTTTGTTCATCAGCGCTAATAGGTTCAAGCTTATCAAGCTCTGCGTAAATTTGTTGAAGGCCTGCTACATCTTTGGCTCTAAAGTATAATCCGCCAGTTTGCTCGGCAATCTTTTTAAGTAAGCTTTCATCTAAATTACTGCCGCTAGAGCCGCCCATATTAAAGAGGCTAAAACCACGTGGGTTATCTGAGCCAACACCAATGGTGTACACTTTAATACCTTCTTCGCGAGCTAGCAGTAGTGCATCTTCTGGGTTTAAATTACCAGCGGTATTTTGTCCGTCGGTTAATAGCACCACAATACGGTTACTTTCATCTTTATTGGCAAAGCGTTTTACCGAAAGACCCAATGCATCACCAATAGCTGTGGCGCGTCCCACTAGACCAATTTGGGCTTCGCTGAGCATTTTACTTACTGTTTTAACGTCGCGCGTTAGCGGGGTTTGTAAAAACGCGGTGTCGCCAAATAATATCAGCCCAAGCCTGTCGCCTTGACGCTGCTCTATAAAATCACTGAGTACGGCTTTTACCATGGTAAGGCGGTCAACATATTGGCCGTTGTAAGCCATGTCTTGTTCGGTCATTGAGCCTGATAAGTCAACAGCTAGCATTATATCGCGACCCTCATTTGGCAATGAGATTGGCTCATCTAGCCATGTTGGATTGGCAGCGGCAGTAACAAGTAATAACCAAATTATCCATTCGAAAGGATTTAAACGTTGTGCGTGTGGTTCAATACTTTGGCTGGTTAAATTGTGCTTTGCAAAACTGGGTATACGTAAACGCGTACTGGCATTACTTGCAGCAGGTTTTAATAGTAAAAGTAATAAAGGTAAGGGTAGTAATAAAAATAACCATGGCCAGCTAAATTCAAACATTTACTGACTCCTTTATTTTAAATTGTTTAATACCTTGGCGAAATTTTTCGCACAGGGTTGTATCTTTTTGGCTGGGGTTATACAAGCTTAGTATTTCTTGTTCTGTAAAGCTTAAGCCAGTAAGCGTATTAAGTGTTGTACACCATTTAGAGGTTGATTGCGCAGCAAGGCGCTTGTCGTAATATTCAATCACTAAACGTTTTAAAATAATATGCAGTTGCTGAGGGTTTTGCTCACTTTGGCTCAATTGTATTGCGTAGCGTTTAGGCTTTTTAAATTTATGTTTTTTATAAAATATATAAATAGCTGCGCACAGTGCTAAAAACAGCAGTGCAATAATAACCCACCAAGCAGGGGCAAGTGGCCACCAATTAACTTGGCTTGGCGCTATTATGTCGTGCAGGCCATCGAGTGGATTGGTTTGCATGGTTATTTTCTCACTAATTGCAGCTCAAGCGGTGTTGCTGCATTGAATGATATTAAGTTAAGACCCGATTTAGTTAGGCGATTAAAGCGCGTGCTAAATGCGTGTTCTGCATTTTTAGCAAAGCGTTCTCTAAAGCTGTTATCCATTAATGGTAGGGCAAAGTCTTGGCCATTTGCATTAACGGTAACGGCTTGCTTAAACGCAGGTAACTGATGCTCAAACGGATCGCTTATATGGCAACCAATAAGCTCGCAGTGGCGGCTTAATATTTCGAGTTGCTTAAAGCTGGCATCATCCAGAGCGTTAAAATCAGACACTAAATACACTAAGCTGCCAGGTTTTGCTAAATGATTAAGGCGCTTTAGGTTATCACTAAAGTTGTTAGTGGCTGCTTTATCAATGTTGTTGAGTGCTTGCAGGTGGTTGTCGCATAAATTATGACAAAGCTTAAGGACTGCTTTTTCGCGAGCACTGGGTTTTAGCTCCAAATGAGAGTGCTGATTAAACACAATGCCGCCAATTCTGTCGCCGCGCTGACACGCCGACCATGCAACAAGGGCGCTTATATGCGCCGCTTGAACCGACTTTAACAGTAACTTTGAGCCAAACAGCATCGAGTTTGAAAAATCAGTAAACACAAACACAGGGCGTTCTTTCTCTTCTTGAAAGAGCTTTGTGTGAGTTTCGCCGGTACGCGCAGTGACTCGCCAATCAATAGAGCGAATGTCGTCACCTTGCTGATAATGTCGCACTTCGGCAAATTCCATTCCTCGGCCTTTGTGCGGTGCAAGGTATTGCTCTGTTAAGGTATTTTTTATTTTTACCTTAGGGGCAAGCTCAAGCAATTGCGCTTTGGCTTTGTAATACATCAGCTCTTTAAGTGCTAAATTAACACCGTTGCTATGGCTCTCTTTAAGCCATGCTTGGGGATCTAATTGTTTTTGCATAACTTATGGTACGGCTACAAGTTCAACTATACGGCTTATTACTTGATCTTTAGTAATGCCATCGGCTTGGGCTTCGTAACTTAAAATAATGCGATGACGCAGGACGTTATGCACAACAGCTTGAATGTCATCAGGTGCTACAAAGTCACGGCCTTGAAGCCATGCATGAGCACGAGCACATTTATCAAGTGCTATTGTTGCACGCGGGCTTGCACCAAATTCAATCCAACTACCTAGTTGTGCATCTAATTTAGCGCCTTCACGGGTGGCAATAATAAGTTGTACTAGGTATTGCTCAAGCGGCTCTGCTAAATAAAGCCCTAGTATTTCTTTTCGGGCAGCAAATAAATCGCTTTGACTAATCTTTTGTAATACCGGCTGTTGTTCGTTAAGTGCTTCGCCGCGTGTTAAACGTAGTATATCAAGCTCATGCTCTGCGCCAGGGTAACCAATACTTAGGTGCAGTAAAAAACGATCCAGCTGGGCTTCTGGTAACGGGTAAGTCCCTTCTTGCTCTAGCGGGTTTTGTGTAGCCATAACTAAAAACAGCTCGCTAAGCGGATAGGTGTTTTTACCTACGGTAACTTGGCGCTCTGCCATGGCTTCTAACAATGCTGATTGTACTTTGGCTGGTGCGCGGTTAATTTCATCGGCTAAAATAAGGTTGTGAAAAAGAGGGCCTTTTTCAAATACAAACTCGCTAGTTTGTTGGCGGTAAATATCGGTACCTGTTACATCAGCCGGTAATAAGTCTGGCGTAAACTGTACGCGCTGAAACGAGCCTTCAATACCTTTTGCAAGTGCATTAACTGCACGTGTTTTTGCAAGCCCCGGAGGCCCTTCTACTAATAAATGACCATCAGCTAAAATTGCAATAAGTAGCGCTTGTGTAAGCTCTGGCTGGCCAATGATTTGTGTATCTAAGTACGTTTTTAATTGTGAAAATGCGTTAGCTGCCATAATAAGTGGACTGTCCTCGTCAGCTGGGTTTGTACCTAATAGTGTTAGGTGATAAATACAGACCTATTTATAAGGTTTATAATTGGGTAACTCAAGAGTTAGACTGTATTTTTTAAAATAGTTCGTTATTTTTTAACGATTTTTAGCGTACCACAAAACTTTGTAAATGCGTCTAAAAAAGCCTATTGTGATAGTCGTAATTAAACACTGTTTATATAAATTTGTGTTTTTCTATTGGCTTTAGCACACGGGTTGTTTAGAATCGAGGAAAACAAACAGGTCAGACCTGTCAGCGGGAGAGCATAAATGTCTGAGCAAAACATACTAAAAACACCAAAGGGCGACCGTATTGCCATAGTTAGCGGCTTACGTACACCTTTTGCAAAGCAAGCAACAGCGTTTCACCATGTACCTGCACTTGATATGGGTAAGTTGGTGGTTAACGAAATGCTTGAACGATTAAATTTCAATAAGTCAGAAATTGATCAACTTGTATTTGGTCAAGTAGTACAAATGCCAGAAGCGCCAAATATTGCACGTGAAATTGTATTGGGCACAGGTATGCCAGTATCGGTTGATGCATATTCTGTATCGCGCGCATGTGCTACCAGCTTTCAGGCAATTGCCAATGTAGCTGAGTCTATTATGGCAGGCTCTGTAAGTGTAGGTATTGCGGGCGGCGCAGATTCGTCATCAGTATTGCCAATTGGTGTAAGTAAAAAGCTAGCAGGCAGCTTAGTTGATTTAAATAAAGCGCGTACGCTTGGTCAACGCTTAAAAATATTTTCAAAACTGCGTTTAAAAGATTTATTACCAGTGCCACCTGCAGTTGCAGAGTACTCAACAGGCCTTTCAATGGGGCAAACTGCTGAGCAAATGGCTAAAACACATAACATTAGCCGTGAAGATCAAGATGCATTAGCACATCGTTCTCACTCACTTGCAACGCAAGCATGGGCTGATGGAAAGTTAAAAGATGAAGTAATGACGGCGCATTTACCGCCATATAAAAGCTTTATTTCAGAAGATAACAACATTCGTAAAAACTCAACGGTTGAAGGCTACGCTAAGCTTAAACCGGTGTTTGACCGCCAGCACGGTACAGTTACCGCAGCAAATGCAACACCGTTAACAGATGGTGCAGCGGCCGTACTTATGATGAGCGAAAGCAAAGCAAAAGCACTTGGCTACGAAATACTAGGTTACGTACGTAGCTTTGCATTTTCGGCAATTGGCGTAGAAAAAGACATGTTAATGGGCCCAGCTCATTCAACGCCTATTGCACTAGATAGAGCGGGTATTACCCTTGCTGATTTAGATTTAATTGAAATGCACGAAGCGTTTGCATCGCAAACACTTGCCAATATGAAAATGTTTGCCTCAGACAAATTTGCACAAGAGCATTTAGGTCGCAGCAAAGCAATTGGCGAAATTAACATGGATAAGTTTAACGTTAACGGCGGCTCTTTAGCATATGGTCACCCATTTGCAGCGACAGGTGCACGCTTAATTACGCAAAGCTTACACGAGCTTAAACGTCGTGGTGGCGGTTTAGCATTAACAACAGCGTGTGCTGCTGGTGGTTTAGGTGCAGCCTTTGTATTGGAGAGCGCGTAATGACTGATTCAGTATTTAATTTAGCGGTAGATGAAAATAAAATCGCCGTGGTAATGATTGATGTGCCGGGTGAGAAAATGAATACCCTGCGCAGCAGTTTTGCCGATGATTTAAAAGCATTACTAGAAGACGCTAAGTCGCAAAATGTAAAAGGCATGGTATTTATAAGCGGAAAAAGCGATAACTTTATTGCTGGCGCCGATGTGAAAATGCTCGATAGCGTTCAAAAGCGTGAAGATGCTTTAGCTATTAGCGAGCTATGTCATCAAGCGTTTTTTGATATGACAAAACTGCCATACACAACAGTAAGTGCGATTCATGGCGCTGCATTAGGTGGTGGTTTAGAGTTTGCTTTAGCATGTGATTACCGTGTTGGTACCGACAGTGATTTAACAAAAATTGGCTTACCAGAAGTACAACTTGGTTTACTTCCAGGTGGCGGCGGCACCCAGCGCTTAACCAAAATTGTTGGTATTCAAAAAGCACTTGAGTGGATGCTAACAGGTAAACAAATTCGCCCTACGCAAGCTAAAAAAGCAGGCGTGCTTGATGATTGTGTACCGCACAGTGTGCTGCTAAAAGTTGCAAAAGAATTTGCCGCGAAGAAAAAGCCACAAGCAAAAGAGCCAAAGCTCGACAATATTAGTAAATTACTAGAGTCAAACCCGTTTGGTCGTAACTTTATCTTTAAAAAAGCAAAAGAAAACGTACTTAAAAAAACGGGCGGGCACTACCCAGCACCACTAGCTATTATTAAAGCAGTGCGAGCTAGTGTAGAGCTTGATGAGCTAAAAGCGTATAAAACAGAAGCTGAAAGCTTTGCAACACTTGTAATGAGTGACGAATCGAAAGCGCTTCGCGGTATTTTCTTTGCAACGACTGAAATGAAAAAAGAGTGGCGCAATGATGACGCACCCGCAATAAGCAAAACTGCTGTTTTAGGTGGTGGACTAATGGGCGCAGGCATTGCGCACGTAAGTGCTGTTAAAGCTAAAGTACCGGTACGTATTAAAGATGTAGCAGAGCAGGGCATTAGTAATGCAATGAGCTACACCTATAAAATTTTAGATAAGCGTCTTAAGCGTCGTATTATGTCTAAAGCTGATGTGCAGTTAACGATGAACCGTATTACAGGTACAACTGACTACAGTGGCTTTAAACACATTGATTTAGTAATAGAAGCGGTGTTTGAAGACCTTGCACTTAAGCAAGGTATGGTTGCAGACGTAGAGCAGCAATGCCAAGCAAATACAATTTTTGCAAGTAACACGTCATCATTACCAATATCGCAAATTGCAGCGCAGGCAGCACGTCCTGAAAATGTAATTGGCTTGCATTACTTTTCACCAGTGGAAAAAATGCCATTAGTGGAAATTATTCCACACGAAGGTACGTCTCAAGAGACCATTGCCCGCGTTGTTAACTTTGCACGTAAGCAAGGTAAAACGCCAATTGTTGTAAAAGACATGGCCGGTTTTTACGTCAACCGTATTTTAGCGCCTTACTTAAACGAAGCTGCTAACTTAATGTTAGCAGGCGAGCCAATTGAAAAGATTGATGCAGCGCTTGTTGAGTTCGGTTTTCCGGTAGGCCCGCTGGCTCTACTTGATGAAGTAGGTATTGATATTGGCTCTAAAATTGCCCCAATTCTTGAAAAAGAATTAGGCGAGCGTTTTAAAGGCCCTGATGCATTTATGCGTATGATTGATTCAAAACGCCTTGGCCGTAAGTCTGGTCGTGGTTTTTATGAATACGATAAAAAAGGCAAAAAGGTTGATGAGTCAGTTTACGAACTATTGGGTGTTACCCCGGCTCCACGTTTAAACAAGAGCGAAATTGCTAAGCGTTGTGTATCGCAAATGCTTAACGAAGCAGTACGCTGTTTAGATGATGGCATTATTGCCAGCCCACGTGATGGCGATATCGGTGCAATATTTGGTATTGGTTTTCCACCATTTTTAGGTGGCCCGTTTAGCTATATGGATAAATTAGGCGCAAGTAAAATAAGCTCTGATATGTCTACATTAGCTAACAGCGATGCTAACTTTGCACCATGTGAATCACTGGTAACAATGGCAAGCTCTGGTGCTACTTTTTATAACGCAACACATGTTGAGGTTGTAGCTCCTGAAGTACAAAGCACTGAGTCACAAGAGCAAAGTGTAACTGAGCCTGAAGTTACCAAAGAGATTGAAACGAAAGAATAAAGTTTCTGCTATCTAAAAAAACCGCATTTAAATGCGGTTTTTTTATAGTTTTTATAAATAAATGAGGAGCTTAATGACATTATTTACACAAAGATTGAGCATATACCAAATGGAAGAATCTGATTGGCCTCTTTTTCTTGCGCTTCATCGCGATCCTCAAGTCCTCAAGTATTGTTTTGATATGCCAATGGAGTCACTGGTAAGAAACCGCTTTGAGATACGCTTGCCTAAGTGGAATGCTAAATCACGTCATCCCCTGTGTTTACTCATTATTAATAATCAAACAAAACAACCTGTGGGTGTTACAGGTTTTGCCTATGACGGAGAAACCGCAGAGCTTGGTTATTTATTATTGCCAGAGTATTTTAATAAAGGCTACGCGACAGAATCCCTAAGAGCTGTGATTGACTGGGCTTGGAAAGAATGTGGTATTAGGCAGTTTAAAGCAGTCGTAACGCGTGGCAATATTGGTTCTGAAAAGGTGCTTGGTAAGTGCGGTTTAACCCATACCGATACACTTTTTAAAGTGCATACAATAGGCGAAAAGTTATATGACGATTTAATTTATACGCTTAAGGTGTAGGGTTTTAATGGGCTAGTAGCCTAGCCCAAAAAGTGTTTACAAGTGAAGTGAAATAGCTTTTCGGTCTTTTTCTGGCATGTTTTCTACGACTAAATTAAATGAGTTATCAATCATTCTCTCAATTTCACCTTGTGGAATTGTGCCGTCTAAAATTACTGTGTTCCATAAGCGTTTATTCATATGGTAACCAGGGATCACTGCCGGGAAAATATCACGCAATGATATTGCTTCATCAGGATCGCACTTTAAGTTAAGCCACCAAATAACCTCACCATCATCATTAGTTTGACCGTCATTGCCAATAGCAAGAGTCGCAAACATTTTATGATTCACTTTATATACATCAACCTCTTGCGCAAATGGTTTTGTAACCTGAACAAGTGGTTTTTTAACTAAATACTCATGTACTTTTTTCTGGTCCATGATCCATTCCTTGAAGTCATACTCGGTAAAGCTACCATAGCAGTTTTTTTCACATTTGATTATATGTATTTTAGTATAAATTAAAATTTTACAAGCTAATACAACATGTAGCGTAAAACCAACGTAATTTTAGTTGAACAAAATCCAGTTCGTGGTATGTTTCTGGCAATCAAAAAAATAATAGGAATTCACACATGCCAAAGGCGAGTGATGTTAAAAAAGGTACTGCTATTGACTTCAATGGCCGCGTTTTAGTTGTAAAAGATATTGTGCGCTCTGTGCCGCAAGGTCGTGCTGGTGGTAGTTTATACCGTATGCGTTTATACGATGTGGTAACCGGTGGTAAAGTTGACGAAACATTCAAAGACAGTGACATGCTAACGCTGGCTGATTTAACACGCCGTGAAGTAATGCTATCGTACATTGATGGTGACGAGTATGTGTTCATGGATAATGAAGATTACACGCCTTATAACTTAAGCAAAGATGCTATTAGCGAAGAAATTTTATTTGTTAATGAAGAAACACAAGGCGTACACGTAATTGTTATTGATGGCGCGCCAGTAGGGCTTGATTTACCGTCAAGTGTTGAACTTGTTGTTGAAGAAACAGACCCATCTATCAAAGGTGCATCTGCGAGTGCTCGTTCAAAACCTGCACGTATGTCTACTGGCTTAAATATTTCTGTGCCAGAGCATATTTCAACAGGTGACCGTATCCGTATTAATACTGTTGAACACAAATTTATGGGTCGTGCTGAAAAGTAACGCGTAAATTATAATTTTAAAAGCCGAATCTGTGTTTAACAGCTTCGGCTTTTTTGTGCGCGCGGGGGATTTGTTGCTTTAAATTTAATCACGTTAGCGTTAGAATAAGTGCCGTATTTTTGAGCAACTTTAAAGGGTAATTTTGTTTATAGTTTTACTAAGCAGTGCATTTATAGCTTTAATGTATTTAGAAGCCATTAAAAAAGGTATGCCAATTAAGCGATGGCTTATTTTAGGCGGTTTACTTGGGCCTGTGGCCTGGTGCTTATTTAATCTACATTATCGCCGTGCTTTAGTAAGAAATGTAGGTATAAATGCGTGTATATGGCGCCCTTAATTTATCGACGCCACATTTTTATTTTTTCTAATTAAGCTTGGGGCTGCTTTAGTTTGTTGCTGCTTTAAAAATTCAGTAAATTCACTTTTTGATAGTGGCTTAGAATAGTAATAACCTTGTACTGTTTCGCAATTAAGCTTTTTAAGTATATCAATTTGATGAGCTTGTTCTACACCTTCAGCAACTACATGCAAATCAAGGTTATGCGCAATAGTGACTATTGAGTCGACCATATTACGCCCACGTTCGTTGGTCATGTCATCTATAAATGCTTTATCTACTTTAAGTGTATTAAGCGGAAATTGCTTTAAATACGCTAATGATGAATAACCAGTACCAAAATCATCCATTGCTAAATGAATACCTCGGGCACTTAACGAACGCATAATTGCAATGGCTTCTTTAGGGTCGTCCATTACAGTACCTTCTGTTATTTCAAGCTCTAAAAAGTAAGAAGGTAATTCGTTTTTTTGCAAAATAACGTCAATACGAGAAGTTAAATCGGGGAGGCTAAATTGCTTTGCTGATAAGTTGACAGCTACTCGGCCGCTAAATAAACCGCTATCTAGCCATTCTTTTACGTCTCTGCAGGCTTTGTTTAATACCACTTCACCAATTTCAATTATTTGGCCAGTTTCCTCGGCTATAGGTATAAAAACTCCCGGACTAATAATGCCTTTTTTGGGTGTAATAAAGCGCACTAATGCTTCCATTCCGGTTAGCTTGCCTGTGCGAATATTCATTTTTGGTTGGTAGTACACTTCAAAATGGTCTTCTTTTAAACCAAAGCGCATGAGGTTTTCAATTTGCAGTCGTTTAACGGCTTGACGGTTCATCGTGTCGTTAAAAAATAAGTAGCTGTTACCTTTCTTTTTAGCATGATACATCGCGGTATCTGCATTTTTTAAAAGCAGTTCAGGCGTATTACCGTCTTCTGGAAATAATACAATGCCTACACTTGAGGTGATTGCCAGTTCGTGGCCAGCCATTTTAAATGGTGTAGCAATGGCTGCTAAAAACTGTTTTGCCATACGTGTAATTACATGTATGTCGTTAGTGTCAGACATTACAAGAGCAAACTCATCGCCGCCTAAACGATAAAATACATCATTTTCGCGGGTTAGTTTATTTAAGCGCATTGCTAGTTTAGCTAATAAGCTGTCACCTAGTTGATGCCCTAACGAGTCATTTATTTTTTTAAAGTTATCTAAATCGAATACAAGCAAGGCGTGATGCGAGTTGAGCTTTACTAGCTTTTGCAAATCAGTAAAAAATAAATTTCGGTTAGGCAGACTAGTTGTGCGATCTCGATTCGATAAGTTATGTAACTGCGATTCGGCTTTTTTACGCTCTGTTAAATCTGAATAAACAACGACATAATTAGTTATTTGATTTTGATCGTTTTTAATTTCATCTATCGATATTTCTATAGGCAATAAAACACGCTCACTATTACGAAGCTTCACTTCTTGTTGGATATGTTCGCGCTCTTTTACTATTTCAATAATTCTGTTTGTGTAGCTTGGCTCATACCCAGATAGGTTGAAATCTTTTCCTAAGTATTGCTCGCGTACGCCACCAAACAAGGTTAAAAAACTCGGGTTTATATCAACCAGTTTAAAGTTTTTATCGTAAATTGCTAAGGCGTCAGTGAGTGATTCAACACATTTAGCAAAAAGGTTTAAGCGCTCTTCCGTTGATTTTAACTGTGATATATCGCGAACGGTACCTGTCATTCTAAGGGGTGATAAGTTGGCGTCTTTTTCAATTATTTTTCCGCGATCGAGTACCCAATGCCAACGACCAAATGTATCTTTGATTCGGTAGGTGGCTTCAAAAAAAGCAGACTGCTCTGCAAAGTGTACTTTTAACAAGTGCTCAACGTTATTAATATCGTGAGGGTGAATAAGGCCTTTGTTTGGCGGAAACCCCATTAAGGTAGTCGAATCCATTAAGTACTTATCGTTAATACGAATAACTTCGCCTGTTTTTATGTTCCAGTCCCAAAGTGTATCGCCGCTACCTTCTACAGTACTTTTAAGGCGTTTTTCCGAAAGACGGAGTTGACGGCGTGAGCGTCTAAGTTTGTGGATTACAAATAACAGGTAGGGCAAAGCAAGCGCTATAATGGCGCTTGCTAGTATAAGTATATTGTCGGAGTTGTAATTAAATGATGACTCAAAGGCAAAAAGCTCAAATGAGTAAGCAAGTACTACAAGCATGCTTAGTTTTATTATTATTTTTATCATTTTTTTATTACTTCTAATTTACAAATGATAATTTAAAACAAGCTAAACCTAGTGTCAAAGAGATTGAGAGTAAACGGGCATATTTTGAGATTTATTGACTTTTGCCGAGCTTAAAAGCTCATATCTTGGTCTATTATCATCAAATAGGCTTAGTGCATAAACTTTTAGTTCTTTTAGGGTTAGCGCATTTAAGGCATCTAAAAGTCGTTGTTGCATATAAAATTCATGATCTCTGTTACCAATAGCAAGCCATAACCGTTGTGAGCGCAGGCGCAGGTTTTTATCTTTTTCTGCAATATGAGTACTAAGGCCGTGTTTTTGCTGTTGCCAATCGTTTTCATCAAGTGCATCAATATTATCAAGGTAGTTTTTAATAAAACGGTTATGTCGATGCAATAATGTTTTTGCATCAAACTTAGGTGACTGCACATAAAATGCTATACCAGCACGCGTGTTAAATGGTGCATAACCAGCGCCTACTAAATAACCAAGTTGCTGTGTAGTTCGTAATTCATTAAAGTAATCTTGATTAATTAAATGATTTAACGCCATCATTTTTACTTTTTCGGCCACGCAATCCGTTTGCGCTTGATAGTAAATAACCATTGCATGGTCGTTACAAGGAAGCTCTAACTCGTAGCGAGTTACTTTTTTAATTTCAAAAAGAGGGCGTCTTAAATCTTCAATTATGGTTGCGTTTTTTAAGTGATTTGCGACCTTTTTTTGAAAGGCTATTGCATCACTTTGCTGCCAGTTACCATGTAAAAATGATTCAACATGTAGTGCTTTAAAAAAGTCTGTTCTGAACTCATTAAATTGCTGAAAACAGGTGTTTTTTAATGCCGATGCAAGCTCCCCAGGTTGTGGGTTCCAAGGCATTATTTTTGCGCCTAAAATGCTAAATAACTCACTGACTGGTTTGTTTTGGTTGCTATTGCGCCAATGCCTTACAAGCTGTTTTTTATATTCAGCAAAGCGTTTTGCACAGATCTCTACATTAAATAAAGCATCTATTAATTGATCAACAAGCTCTAACTGGCTAGATGAAAGCCCCGCGGTATGTAGAGTTAATCCACCTTGATGCGAGGTTAAGTGGTAGCTAAGTCCCGCAAGTTCTGCTGGATAAAATTGCTCGCCCACACTATCCATAAATAAATCTGTAAATAAGCGGGTGAGTGCCATATGTTTTACATCTTTTACGGCAAAATCAGAATCCATGGCCAAATAAAAATGGCCTTTAGCAACACGAAATGTGTTGTCTTGTTTAAACCAAAAGTCAAAACCGGGTTCTTTTACTAATAACTCGGGTTTTGTTTGTGGTTTTACGACATCAAATAACACCACTTCTTTTGTTAAATAAGGATTAGCTGTAGGTAGCAGCATTTCGCTCAACGGCTTATTTATCTCGCTAAGGGCATCAAGCCAACTAGGTGAAATATGTTCTACTTTATATGGTGTGTTGTACCATGCCGTTTTATGTTCAGGCTCTACATCTGGATGTATAAGTACGATGCGCATATTATGTGGCGTTAACCACTGCATGGCCATTTCGTGGGTCGCTTTTTTAAAGCCTTCCATTAAATAGTCGCCTTGCACGTAATTTGCTTCATCGTAATGCTGCATATTAATGCTTAAGTTACTAACCCAATCAATTAAACGTGACTTTTCTTGGTTATCGAATGCTATTTGTAATAGATTTTTTTTATCTTGATATAGGCGCGGTAATTTTTCGGTGTTATGGTTAATTAAGCAAATGTATTCAAACACCATTTCAATAATATCTTCAAAGTATTCAATGCCTTCATCACTAAGCGCTAAACTAATATTAAAATCTTTGAAGTTGCTACCATTAATACCACCGCCAGCAGAAAGTGCATTGATCCAGCCTTGCTCCTTTAAAATAGAATAAAGAGAACCGGCGCCTTCATAGCCAAGTAAATGAGCTATAAAACTTACTGTTTTGTGACGATAAAAGTCATCAATATTAGGCATAGCAAAGCTAATAATAAGTTTTTGCATATGCTTATGCGGCTCAATATGGAGTATTTTCCCTATGTCTTGCTTGCGATAAAGTGGCTCACTGATCTCTGGCTTTTTAAAGTTTTTGTTGCCGTTAATTGCGCTAAAGTAAGTTTGCGTCCAACTTTGCAGAGTATCTAGCTCTTCATTAGCGCATATAACCAACGTCATCCACTGAGCTTGGTAGTAGTTATTAAAAAAATCACGTAGCTCGTCGCTAATACAGCGCTCTCTGTCAGCTAGAGTTTGTAGGTTACCCACAGAAAATTTAGCAAATGGATGAGCAGGATTTACTGTTTCTTTGTGGGCCTGATAAATACGGCGACCATCATCTTTTATTTTTAGCTTAAACTCGGCTTCAATTGCATTTCGTTCTTTTTCTGTTTCGGCTGAATTTAAAAGAGGAGCAATAAAAAAACGACTAAATTGGGTTAGCGCTTGTTCAAATTCTTGATTGTTAATATCAAAAAAGTAACAGGTATGCTCAGTGCCAGTCCATGCATTGGTGTTGCCGCCAGCTTGGGAAACAAAATTATTAAAACTGCCTGAATCTGGATATTGGTCTGTGCCTAAAAAAAGCATGTGCTCTAAAAAGTGTGCGAGGCCTTGCCTGTCAAGAGGGTCGTCAAAATGTCCGGCGTTAACTGCCATTGATGCTGCCGCTTTTGTAGAATCTTTATCTTGCACTAATAGTACTTTTAGACCATTGTCCAGTGTAAAGGCGCGGTATGCTCTGTTATCATTGCGGCTGATATTCAAATGATGCTCCTGAAACTAAACGTTTACTTGTTAACAACAGATGATGGCTTCAGGAAAGCGAAATATAGCTTGAAAATTTACCTGAGTCTCATGAAAGAACTATTTTAGAAATAAATAGGTTTATGTTGTCAATATAGCTGACAAACGGGCAAACTGGCTACTGTTTTATATTCTTTAATTGGTTGATTTTTTATGAAAACAATCCTAATAATGCGCCACGGCGAAGCAACACCCATGCAGGCTGATGATGCAGGTAGAAATTTAACCCAAGCAGGGCATGATGAAGCTGAAAAAATGGGTCTTTGGCTCAATAAAACACATCACCCTGATGCACTGTTAGTTAGTCCTTACATTCGAGCGCAGCAAACGGCTGCAGGTGTTGCTAAAAATAACGAATTTAAATTTAGCGAAACCACGTCCGATATAATCCCTGAGGGCAAACCTCAAATTGCCGCTGACTACATCGAAACACTTATAGCTACTCACCCCCAATGTAATACGTGGCTCATTGTAGCCCATATGCCTATTGTCAGTTATTTAGTGGATCAATTAAGCCCTGGCAATATGCCCATTTTTAATACGGGTGCTGTAGCTGTTATTAGTTACGATGAGCAAACCCAGCGTAGTAGTTATTTAAGTATAAATGCCCCAGAAAATGTTTAAATATAAATAATTGAGTAAATTAAAATGACGATAGAACGCTTACAAACAGGTGCGCGCATGAGCCGCATAGTAAAACACAACGGTACTGTGTATTTATGTGGGCAAGTATGCGCCGACGCACAAAAAGATATTAAAGAACAAACTCAAACTATGCTCGATAAAGTAGAGGCGTTACTTGATGAAGCAGGAAGCTCAAAAGAGCATATGCTTAGTGCGACTATTTACGTAAAAAGCATGGAATATTTTGCTGATATGAACGCAGTATGGGATGCGTGGGTAACCGAAGGTTATGCACCAGCACGTGCTTGCGTGGAAGCAAAAATGGCGCGCGATGCACTGCTTGTTGAAATTTCAGTAGTCGCAGCTTTAAAAGAATAATAGCGTTAATGACTCGCTCCCCCGTTGTACTCATCACTGGCTCTAGCCGAGGTATTGGCGCAGCTACGGCATTATACTTTGCTAAGCAGGATTATGATGTTTGCATTAATTATAAAGCTGATTTAGCTAGTGCCAAGCTAGTAGCTGATCAAGTAAGAAGCTTTGGCGTTAGAGCTCAATTTATAAAAGCAGATGTGTCCAAAGAGATGGATGTTTTGGCGTTGTTTGATTTTATTGATAAAGAGTTTGGTCAACTTGATGTACTTGTAAATAATGCTGGGATATTACAGCCGCAAATGCCCTTACTGGAAATGAGTGCTGAGCGCATAAACGAAGTTTTGACTACAAATATTACCAGTGCTTTTTTATGTAGTCGTGAGGCAATAAAGCGAATGGGAAATGGCGGTAGTATTGTTAATGTTTCATCGGGGGCCGCTAAAACGGGCTCTCCTAATGAGTACATTGATTATGCAGCATCTAAAGGTGCAATGGACACATTTACTATTGGCTTGGCAAAAGAGGTGGCAAGTAAAGGTATTCGTGTTAACTCTGTTAGACCTGGGCTTATTTACACTGATATGCATAGTGATGGCGGCGAAAAAAATCGAGTCGATCGTCTTAAAAGTAAATTACCCCTTGGCAGAGGCGGTACACCCGAGGAAGTTGCTGCAGCAATTTACTTTTTAGCTTCGGAGCACGCTTCTTTTACAACGGGTAGTTTTGTTGATGTAGCCGGCGGTTTGTAAGCTAAAGTAATAAAGCTAGCCAAAACGTAAAGCTAATAACACTTAAGATAGTAGAAAGTACGACAGCCCCAGCAAGAGTAGCTTCATGCTGCTTTATTTGACTCGCAATAAGATAAGCATTTACGCCAACAGGGGACGCACTTAAAAGTACCAATACATTAAGTATTTGCGTGTCTAGCTTAAATACATAGGTGCCTACCAATAAAACTAACGCAGGCAATAAAAATATTTTTAAAATTGATGCTATTAACGCGGGTTGCCAATTTGCTGCTATTTTATAAAAAGCTAAATTAGCACCAAGTACAAATAGCGCACAGGCAATTGCTGGTTTAGCTAATAGATCCAAACTATTTGCTAAGTCGGTGAATAGTGTTACTCCTAAAATGTTTAATATAAGCCCGCATCCAATACTCAGTACTATTGGATTTAACACCATACTTTTTCCAAAGTGCGACCACGAAAATTTATCGCTGCTGCCTTTAGCGCCTATTAAAAAAGTAAGTGCAAATAACAATGTGCTATGAAAAGTAATGATCATAAACGCAATGGCTATCATCTCTTTGCCAAGCGATGCAATAACAATAGGAATACCCACTAACACCATATTTGAATAGCTAGAAGCAAGTCCAAAGACGCCGTGTTGTTGGTAATTTTTTAAATACTTTTTATTTAAATAAAAGCGGTCAATTAAAATACCCACCCCAAATACACTCAGAACCGGTATGTAAAAACTCAAAAATGCAAAAAGGCTAATGCTTTGCTGTAAGTTAATTTGCGACATATTTAACAATAAAAAAGCAGGCAAACTAATATAAAAAGTAAATTTACTTAAGCCTGCAATATGCTGCTTTTCGAAAAATTTTAATCGGCAACAGCTGTAACCAAACGCCACAATAAAAATGAGCGGAAAAATAATTGAAAAAATATGCACGAAGTTACATCCTAGTAATAGCTAAAGTTAGCGTCTAAATTCATCACTTTGCGGTAAATTAATTAGTATGAGTACAGCGCCTCTACCACCATATTCGAGAGGGGCTTGGTGCATCGCTATTACGTCAGGGTGCTGTACTAAGTACTGAGGCACTTTGTGCTTTAGTACGCCGCCGCCAATACCGTGCACTACACATGCACAATAGTAATGCTGCTTTTTACATTCGTGAATGAGTCCAGCGAGTTCATCTTTAGCAAGTTCTTTATTTAAGCCATGTAAATCTAGCGTCAAATCGGGTGCAAAGTCACCACGGCGAAGCTGTTTAGCTAGGAAGGTATCTTGGCCTGGTTTTACATATTTAACCGTGCCGTGGGTGTCTATATCGGGAATATAAACGTCTGAGAAGAAAAATTCAGATTGAGCCTGCTTTTTTTGCTGGGCAAATTGCTTAGCTTGTGACACCTTAGGCTTTGTATCAAAACGATGAGTATCTTGTTTAAATACTTTGGCGCCTGTGATCGTTTGACGAAATAAGCTTATGTCGTCATTGCTTAGGGACGAATGTGATGGAGTGTCTTTTTTCATAACTATTACCTAAACAAAAAAACGTAAAAACGCAGCGCAAAAGGCGGTACAATACTTAAATGAGGGGCAATTGTAATTTGCCCAGCGCAGATAGGCAATGCAATCGTCTTAAAGACTCAAAACAGTCAGTAAGCTAATACAGGTAAAAATATATGAGCGATTTACAAATAGAAGAAGCAACACTCGAAGAAGCCGTTGCAGAACTGTCAACTTTACATGACTGGTTACGTTGGACTACAAGCCAATTTGCAAGTAGTAGTATATTTTTTGGACACGGTACAGATAACGCATGGGATGAAGCTGTAAGCTTATTACTGCCTGCGCTTAGCTTGCCTGTTGATGCGCCAAAAGAATTAATGCACGCGCGTTTAACAAGCACAGAAAAAAACCGACTTGCGGGTCTTATTGCAGAACGTATTAACGACTGCACACCAGTACCTTACTTAACAAACATTGCATGGTTTGCGGGTATGCCATTTTATGTGGATGAACGTGTACTTATACCTCGCTCACCGTTTGCTGAGCTTATCAGCAACCGCTTTACACCCTGGCTTGAAGAGCCACAATCGGTTAACCGTATATTAGATTTATGTACAGGTTCGGGTTGTATCGCAATTGCACTTGCGCAAGCTTTTGAGCAGGCACAAGTTGATGCGGTAGATATATCGTATGAAGCGCTTGAAGTGACAGACATTAACATTAACGATTACATGTTAACTGATCGTGTGTTACCTATTCAGTCTGATGTATTTAGCGGTGTACCAGGTCAAAAATACGACCTAATAGTAGCAAACCCACCATATGTTGATGCAGAAGATATGGCTGACTTACCACGTGAATTTCATCATGAACCAGAGCTTGGGCTTGCATCAGGCCACGATGGTTTAGATGTAACCCGTACTATTTTAAGTGAAGCGAGTGAACACCTAACTGATAACGGTTTGTTATTTGTAGAAGTTGGTAACTCTATGGTACATATGGATGCACTGTATCCGGGCGCGCCGTTTGAATGGATTGAATTTGAACAAGGCGGCTTAGGTGTATTTGTAATTAGCAAAAAGCAGCTAGATGAGTATTTTGCAAAATAAGTAAAAAATGAATAGCCAAGCCGTGTGCTTGGCTATTGGTAGTCATTAGGAATGAGGAAAGTTAATGGCAGGAAATAGCATTGGACAGTTATTTAAAGTGTCCACCTTTGGTGAGAGCCACGGCGTTGCATTAGGCGGCGTTGTTGATGGTACTCCCGCAGGTCTTGAAATCACAGAGGCCGACTTACAAATTGATTTAGATCGCCGAAAACCAGGCCAAAGCCGTTATACAACGCAGCGCCGTGAAAGCGATCAAATAAAAATATTAGCAGGCGTTTTTGAAGGTAAAACCACAGGTACTAGCATTGGTTTATTAATTGAAAACACCGATCAACGTTCGCAAGATTACGGCAAAATTAAAGATGTATTTCGCCCAGGTCATGGCGATTACACGTATTGGCATAAGTACGGCCTGCGCGATTATCGTGGTGGCGGCCGTTCCTCTGCACGTGAAACCGCAATACGCGTAGCGGCAGGCGCTATCGCTAAAAAATACTTAAAGCAATTTCATGGTATTGAAGTTAAAGCATGCTTAAGCCAGCTAGGTCCTATTAAGGCGGAAACGTTTGATTGGGACGAAGTTGAAAATAACTTATTCTTCTTCCCTGATGCAAGTAAGCTTGAAGCGCTTGACGAATATATGCGTGACCTTAAAAAGCAAGGTGACTCAGTTGGCGCTAAAGTAAAAGTAGTGGCAAGCAACGTACCAGTAGGTCTTGGTGAGCCAGTATTTGACCGCCTTGACGCTGAACTTGCACACTCATTAATGAGTATTAATGCAGTTAAAGGCGTGGAAATTGGTGATGGCTTTGATGTAGTTGAGCAAAAAGGCTCTGAGCATCGCGACGAGCTAACCCCTGAAGGTTTTACATCAAACCATGCAGGTGGCGTACTTGCGGGTATTTCGACAGGGCAAGATATTATTGCTTCTATTGCGCTAAAACCAACGTCGAGTATTACCATCCCAGGTAACAGCATTAATACAAGCAACGAAGCGGTTGAGATGATCACCAAAGGTCGTCACGATCCGTGTGTGGGTATTCGTGCAATCCCGATTGCTGAGGCAATGATGGCTATTACATTAATGGATCATTTACTGCGCCAACGCGGACAAAATCCACATGTAAACCACGAACACGGGCCAATTAACGGCTCTGTGTAAGTATTTATAATTATAAAAAACGCGGACTACCGCGTTTTTTTATGTCTGTAATTTAGTTTAAAGCCTTTCAGGAGTTGTTCAAGTAAGCCCTATATACTGTACAAAGGAGGGTAGTAATCATGAACGATAATATTAATGAACACTCACAAATAAAAGCCCAAGCTGCAATAGCCCGCTTAGAACGTTTCAGTAAGTTAACCGATAGCAGTATTGGTATTCCTTTTACTAAATTTAATATAGGCCTAGAGGCTGTGATTGGTTTAATTCCCGTTATAGGTGATGCCGCAGGGCTAATTTTATCAAGTTATGTGCTGATAGAAGCGCAGCGTTTAGGTGTGAGTAAACGTATAAAGACTAAGATGATTATCAATATGCTCATAGACTTTGTGGGCGGTTTAGTGCCATTTTTTGGCGATATATTTGATGCATTTTTTAAAGCTAACACGCGTAATACCCGTTTGTTAAAAAACTATATAGCTAAGCAGGTAAAAACAGAGGGCATTGAACACTAAGTAATACTAATGCCGAAAGTATTTAATGGGTTAAATTATTTAAAGTGTAGAAATTACTTATACCTAAATTCGGATAATAACTACGTATTATTGATTTTGCTTTAACTTGCTTTTATTTAGCTTACTTTTAAGATGTAAGCTGTGAATTTAAAATAGGCAGATATATGTACCTTAACCACCCAAGGTATGGCAATAGACCAATAACTACAAATACCTCAGTGACAATAGAGGAGATAGAGAAAGGGCATTGGCGTTACTCGAGTCTTAAATACTTCCCTAATACGGCAATATTGGCTGATATAAAAAAGCAAAATTATGCCATTTTTCCTCGAACACTCTATGTAGATATTGAGGAGCAGTGCGAGACTTGCTCTAAGGCATTTATTTTTTTTGCTCAAGAGCAGCAATATTGGTTTGAAACATTAAGATTTTGGGTCGATTCGCACTGTACTCATTGCTTTGAATGCCGCAGGCATGCCAGATATATACTAACTCTACGTAAACGGTACGATATGTTAACTAGCTTAGCCAATAAAACCTCAAGTGAAAAAACGCAGCGTAAAGAACTTGCCAATACTCTTTACTGTTTAGGTATTATTAAAAATATCAATAAAGTGAAAGATTAGTCCGCTTATATTTTACTATCACGCCTTATTTTTACTTTAGCTGTAAAAGCCCGTACAATTCGTCTCGTTTTTACTGCGCACAATAGCGCTGCAACCGAGACAAATTAGCCCAATTTTATGCATCAAATAGCTGATCTAATTTCAATTTTTGAACGCACTTTTTATCAAAGTTATAATACACAGCTGATAAAAGGCGATTGTGAGCCTGTGTATCTGCCTGCAACAGAGCACGTGCCATATCACCAAGTTGTATTTGCGCATGGTTTTTATGCCAGTGCATTACATGAAATAGCGCATTGGCTGGTGGCCGGAGATGAACGACGATTATTAGAAGATTATGGTTATTGGTATTGTCCTGATGGGCGCGACAAACAAAAACAAGCTGAGTTTGAAAGCGTAGAAGTAAAGCCTCAAGCTATAGAGTGGTTATTAAGCACCGCAACAGGGTTTAATTTTAATGTGTCGGTGGATAACTTAAACGGCGAGCAAACATGTCGGTTTGATTTTCAGCAGCGAGTACATGCACGTGTATTATCGCTTATCGAAAATGGCTTTAATTCTCGTACAGAGTTACTTTTAAAAGCGCTCTCTGATTTTTATAACACACCTTGGCCATTAACAGCGCAGCAATTTAATTGGCAACATCCGAAGGAGCTTTGTAATGGCGTTTAAATTAGGTTTAATTGTAAACCCAGTAGCGGGTTTAGGCGGAACAGTTGCTTTAAAAGGCAGTGATGGCGCACACACAGCCGCCAAAGCAATCGAATTAGGTGCAGAACCAAAAGCAAATAGCCGCACAAAAGCAGCGCTTGAAGTGCTATTGCCTTATAAAGAACGCTTAACCATTTACACCGTTAACGGTGACATGGGTGAGCAAACAGCCAAAGCTTTGGGCTTTAATGTAGAGGTTGTATACAACTCTGCAGTAATAACAACCCCAGATGACACAGAACAAGCAGCAAAAGTACTTAAAGACTTAGGTGTTGATTTAGTTTTATTTGCAGGAGGCGACGGCACAGCGCGTAATATTTGTCATGCAATAGAAGATACCATTCCCGTACTTGGTATTCCTGCAGGCTGTAAAATTCACTCTGGTGTGTACGCTATAACGCCAAAAGCAGCAGGGCGCGTAGTCGAAATGCTGGTTAAGGGTGAGTTAGTTACCTTAGCTGATGCAGATGTAATGGATATAGATGAAGATGCTTTCAGGCAAGGTACAGTAAAAGCCAAACGCTACGGCGAAATGCAAACACCAAGCGAAGTGCGTTATATGCAAGCAGTTAAAAATGGCGGCAAAGAAACCGACGAACTCGTACTTGCCGACATTGCTGCGCATGTTGTATCGCAAATGGATGAAGACACATTTTATATTATGGGTAGCGGCTCAACGGTTGAAGCCATAATGGAAGAAATGGGCCTCGATAATACCTTACTTGGCGTTGACTTAATAAAAGATCAAACCTTAGTTGCCCAAGATTTAACGGCTAAGCAATTACTTGAGTTTACTCGCCAGCAAAGTACTAAGTTAGTCATTACGCTCATTGGCGGGCAAGGGCATATATTTGGCCGTGGCAATCAGCAATTAAGCCCTGCGCTTATACGTGCAATTGGCAAAGAGAATATTATTGTAGTAGCAACAAAAACAAAGCTACAAGCGCTTAACGGTCGCCCCCTTATTTGTGATACTGGCGACAGTGAATTAGATGATGAATTAACAGGTTATATTAAAGTAACCACCGGATTTAACGACCATATTATGTATGCAGTAGGGCACCAAAACCTTAAAAATACAGGTGCTCTGCAAAACCAGGAGATTTTTAAATGAGTTTAGTGAATTATATCGATGCAGCCCAGCAGTACTTCGATGATTTAGTAATAAAAGCAACTGACGATGAATTATTTGCAGGCGGCTATTTACGAGGTCATTTTGATCTTGCAGTTGGTTATGCCGAAGTAGAAAAGCTGACAATCAGTATAGATGAGCTAAACGAAACGGTAGAACAAAGCTTAGTAAAAGCATATCGTAATGGTGAGCTTAATGAAGAAGATAAAACATTAGTTGCACGCTTATGGGAAGAAGTTAAAGCACTCGCTTAACACAATATAAAAACACGATTTGTTTATCACTATCGTGTTTTTTTGTGCCCTTACAAATATTTTTTATTATTAAAATAAATTTTAGATACAAAAAAACCTTGCTCACTTACGTGGCAAGGTTTTTATTAAAGAGTCGTTGCTTATTTCGGCGTTGTAAAGCTTACTGGGCGACGTTCTTTACGAGGGCCAGTACGCTTATCACCGCGTTGGCTATCGTCTTTATCTTTACTAAAAGTGCGCTTTTTGTCACCAGCCGGACGCTCAGAGCGTTCGCCGCGTGGTTCAGCAGGACCTTGATCAGTGGTAATTGTTAAGCCCATAGGACGTTTACAAATAAACACTTTTTGGAAATGATCAAGTACATCTTTAGGCATGTTTTGCGGTAATTGAACCGTACTGTGATTGTCGTGTAAACGAATATCACCAATAAACTTGCTTGAGATGTCAGCTTCGTTAGCAATAGCGCCAACAATGTTCTTAACCTGAACACCGTGTTCACGACCTACTTCGATACGGTAAGTATCCATAGGGCCTGCATCACGGCTGTTACGCTCGCGAGGTTTACGCTCAGCGCGTTCACCACCACGTTCGCCGCCACGTTCGTTACGACGTCCACGGTCACCGCGATCGTTGCGGTCACGTGGGTTGCGGTCGTTACGCTCGTTACGTTCACGAGGTTGAATCTTAACTTCTTCAACTTTAATTGGAGACTGTTGCTGTGCTAAACACAGTAACGCACCCGCTAAGCTTTCAAGAGGAAGTTCAAGTTTTTCAGCCATGTTAGTAGCTATCTCGTTAAAGAATGTAATATCTTTGTTTTCAAGCGCAATAGTTAATTTTGCTTGTAACGCTTCGATACGTTTTTCTTCAACGATTTTTGCAGTTGGTAATTCAACTTGTGCAATTTCAGACTTCGTATGACGAATGATATTTTTAAGTAAATAACGTTCGTTATGTTTTACGAATAAAATTGCTTTACCAGTACGACCAGCACGACCTGTACGGCCGATACGGTGAACGTAGGCTTCAGAATCTTGTGGGATATCGTAGTTGATAACTAAGCTTAAGCGGTCAACATCTAGACCACGAGCAGCAACGTCTGTTGCAATAACAACATTTAGCATGCCGCTTTTTAAGCGTTCTACAGTGCGTTCACGTGCTTGCTGGTTCATGTCACCGTTAAGTGGAGCAGCAGAGAAACCTTCGCGCTCTAATAACTCAGCAAGTTGTACTGTATCGTTACGCGTACGTACGAAAACAATAGCACCTTCATACTGTTCAGCTTCTAAGAAGCGAACAATTGCTTTATTTTTATGTACGCTTGCATTCCAAAACACTTGCTCAACAGATGATACTGTAGAGTTACGCGCAGAAATATGAACCTGTTCAGGATTGTTCATATATTTGCTGCTGATGTTTTGAATCNATTGTTCATATATTTGCTGCTGATGTTTTGAATCTGCTTAGGCATAGTCGCAGAGAAAAGACATGTTTGCTTTTCGCGCGGTGTTTTTTCCATGATGCTTTCTACATCATCGATAAAGCCCATACGTAACATTTCATCGGCTTCATCAAGTACAAGTGCTTGTAGAGCATCAAACTTGATAGTGCCACGGTTAATGTGATCGATTAAACGACCTGGAGTTGCAACAATAACCTGAGCGCCACGACGAAGTGCGCTTAATTGGATACTGTAGCTTTGGCCACCATATAGTGCCAATACTTCAATACCACGAACATGTTTAGCATATTGTTCGAATGCCTCAGCAACTTGGATCGCAAGCTCACGTGTTGGTGTGAGTACAAGGATCTGTGGCTGTTTCACAGACGGGTCAATATTATTTAGTAATGGCAGTGCAAATGCTGCGGTTTTACCTGTACCCGTTTGAGCTAGTCCCAGTACGTCCTTTCTTTCTAGCAATAACGGTATACATTGAGCTTGGATTTCAGATGGTGTCTTGTAACCCAACTCTTCAACTGCCTTCAAAATTGCAGGAGAAAGATTTAGAGATTCAAACGTGACTGGTTCTGACATTAATACGCCTCAACGAATTTAAAGAGGCGCGCATTATATAGGATTCGCGAGGCAAATGCTTGTATAAATTGAAACTAATTTGTATGTATTTGATGTTGGTCGAAATTCAACCAGTTCAATTTAAGGTTTATTAAACTGGTTAACATATTTAATACAAAGCTTATTTATACAGGCCTAGGTTTTCTTTTGCGTAAGCTTCAAATTCTGTAAACCCACCGATGTGTGTTTGGTCTACAAAAATTTGTGGGACTGTAGGGCAAGGCTTACCCGCTGACTTTTCAAGGTCGGCTTTACTAATACCTTCTTTAATTATGTCAATATAGCGAAATTTAAAGTCATCACGTTCATTTGATAGTTGCTCAGCAACGTCTTTCGCACGAACACAAAATGGACAGCCTTCACGGCCAAAAATTACAGTTAACATAGCTTTCTCCTCAATTTGATTAATATCAGTTTAAATGATTGAAAAATAATTTAAAGCGAAAAAAATCGATTGCAGCATTCTAATAAAACTATAAACCATATTATGCATAGCAATATGATTTGCAAAATGCGAATAGCAAACTAAAAAGTTATTACCCTAATACTTAAGTCTATGAATGCAAGTGTGTTTACAAAAATTAATTTATGGCACATAACTTGATGATGTAGAGCTATACATTGGGTTAACGAGAGTACTTTATGAATATTAATAGTCACGTTTTAGAAATTATCCAAGGAGTAATAGGTAAATATTGTGAAACCCAAAATCGAACTTTTTCTATTACCTTAATTAATAAGTTGCATTGTAATTACGTCTGTTTGCAAATTCCGCCTGAACAAATGATCGCGCAATGCGAAGAGTTTCTTATCCCGGCGTTGGCTTCTGTAAAAGAGAGTTTTTTACTCACGCTCGAAGCAAATATCCAAGGAGTTAGTTTTCATTGCCAAATTGATGATTCTGAGCAAGTAAACACACTTGATTTTCACGGACTTTTAGCAACAAAAGAATCTGTTAGTTTAGCGCTTGATATTAGTCAAAATGTAGACGTTTTAACTGATTGTGAGGCGTTACTTAAAAGCTGCTTAAAAATGTCGGCTAATACTCATGACCGCTTTGGTTTAAATTTTAAATTGTTTAATAGTAATTTTAGGGAATCGGTGCAGCTAGAAGATTTACGTCATCTTAGTGGTGACGCGCTAACTGATAGATTAAATAGTGACAGCTTAAATACACACATAAAGCTGTGCACTATTAACGACATTAGTGAGCTTAGCCAGAATCATAAACTCTCTAAAAAAATATTAGGCTGGCCGTTTTTTGATACTGACTTAATTACTATTTTGGCTGCATTTAATACGCAAACACGTTTATCTGTATTGGTTGCGGATGACAGTTTACCGAGTCAAATTGCTACAAAAGTAATGCTTGAAATGTTGGGTTGCTTAGTAACATGTGCAGAAAATGGAGCGAGTGCATTAACGCTCGCCCAAAATGAATCATTTGACTTACTACTCTTAGATGAGCGCATGCCAGGAATGTTTGGCAGTGACGTAGCGCAGCAATTAGTGAGTCAAAACACACCTAATAACAACACACCAAAAGTTATTTTAACGGGGCTAACCGGCGATGAACAAATAGCAGAGTTATTCGAAAAAGGTATTACTCACTATTTACAAAAGCCAGTGACAAAAGCAGTACTCGAAAAATTTATTAAACCTTGGCAGTTAGCGTCTTAAATTGATTAATAAGGAATAACGATGCCTGATTTCTCTAAAACTGCGCTTATTCTGATTGGTTTTCAAAACGATTACTTTTCTCCAAAAGGCGTCCTGTATGAGGTGGTTGAAGAGTCATCAAGAATTACCGGCGTGGTAGAAAATACACTCTCCTTATTAACCTCTTTTGCAGAGCAGTTTGCTTTAGTTGTTAATACGCCTATTCATTTTACGCAAAGCTACAGCGAGCTTAAAAATCCGATTGGTATATTAAAAGTCATTGCAGATGTAGGTGCATTTAAAGCAGGTTCATACGGTGCTCAAACAATTGAGCAGCTAGACCCTTTTAGTAATGTTATAGAGGTGGTGCCAGGAAAAAGAGGTTTAAATGCTTTTACACATACAGCCTTAGCTGAAAAGCTTAAAAAACATAGCGTCACTAATATAATTTTAGCAGGTACAGTGACTTCTATCTGTATTGATTCAACTGCGCGAACGGCTGTTGAGTTTGGTTTTAATGTCACTATTTTAAGCGACTGCACCTCGAGCCGCACTCCTTTTGAACAAACATTTTACTGTGAAGAGGTTTTCCCTCTTTATGCGCGAGTTTGTGATAGCAATACTTTTATAAAGCATTGGAGAGAGCATGAATAATAATGATGAACTACAAGTGCAAATCCAATATGCACTTGTTGAAAAACTCTCCAATAGTAATCGACGTCAGGCAAAGTTGTTAGCTATTTTAGATGAGTGTATTTTTGAATGCGATAAACATTTAAACCTTACTTATATTAATGAGGCTTGGGAGAAAAAACTAGGTTACTCAAACGATTCGTTAATCGGTTCTAATATAACTAAGTTAATGAATTGCGATGATATTATGCATTTTGTTGCATACAGTTGTTGTTTGCTTGAAGGAAAGCAGGCTCCAAGTGTAGAAATACAAATAAAAAATAGTAGTGGGCTCGTAAATTGGTTTGAGCTGAGATTAGTTTATGATGATAAAAGCGGTTTTATAGGATCACTCTATGATATTCAGCGTCATAAAGACTCTCAATTTTTGCTAACGCAGCAGCAAAAATATGCTAAACGTTTATCCCTTGTTGCGAGTCATACAAACAACTTAGTTATTATTACAGATAAATTTGGTGTGATTGAGTGGGTTAATAATAGTTTTGAAGTACTTACAGGTTACACCTGTGATGAAGTTATAGGTACTACACCAGGTGAGTTATTACAGGGCCCGAAAACATGTAAAGAAAGTTGTAAGGTTATGTCTCATGCAATAAAAAATGGGCTTCCTTTTCAAGTAGAAACTATAAATTACGATAAAAATGGTAATGTTTATTGGGTTGCTATTGATGCAAGCCCAGTGCGAGATGATGCAGGGCAGGTGATGCACTTTATTGCCATAGAAACTAATATTACTCAGCGAGTTAAAGCTGAGCAAGCAATGGCTGAGATAGAATATAATTACCATTCTGTAGTTGATAATATTCCCGATATTGTTTTACGCCTGGATACACTCGGTAATTTATTATTTATAAATCAAGCGTGGCAGCATGTATTACATACTAAAGTAGATGAGAGCCTCGGATTACCTATAATTAAATTTATAGCAAAAGAAGATGTAGAGAAAGTCAGCAATACGCTGCTTGATTATAAACAAGGTAAGCGCGACATACGTCGCTTCGATATACGTTTAATTAATGCCGAAGGTATAAATAACTGGGTTGAAATTACACTAACTCCCATTGTTGGTCGCTACGAAAGTGATTTATTGTCAATTGCAGCAACACTGGTTGATATACAAGAGCGTATAGAAAGTGAACAAACATTACTTGAAGCTAAACATCAGGCTGAAACACTAGCTGAGTCAAAAAGTCGATTTATGGCAAATATTAGCCATGAAATTCGCACGCCATTAAATGCTGTGATTGGATCTGCAGATATTTTACATCATACAGGTTTAACGTCTGAGCAAATGCGCTACACACAAATGATTAAAACGAGTTCGGATGCGTTGCTGAGTGTGCTTGACGACGTATTAACATATTCGCGTTTTGAAGCACAAGCTATAACGCTCGATAATCAACCATTTAGTATTGATACGTGTATTGAAGAAGCAATAGATATTATTACTCAAAGTGCTTTACAGAAAGGGCTTGAGGTTATTTTTGATTTATATCCAGATGTTCCCACTCAAGTAATTGGCGATCATGCGCGTATAAGGCAAATAGCTATTAATTTATTAGCCAATGCAATTAAGTTTACGCAGCAGGGCGTAATAACGGTTACGGTTAGATGTACTCACAATAAAGGTAATAATTTAAATCTTCATTTATCTGTGAAAGACACAGGAATGGGAATAGCAAAAAATAAGATCGAAAGCATGTTTATGCCTTTCATCCAATCCGATAATTCAATTACCCGAAAACACGGTGGTAGTGGCTTAGGGCTAGCTATATGTAAGCAGATTTGTGATGTAGTAGGTGGAGATATTTCGGTTAGTTCTGAGCTTAACAAAGGGAGTGAGTTTGTAGTTAACTACCCACTACAAATAGACACAACTGACTCAATTTTAAGAGAGGGATTTGCAGCTCGAAGTAAAAAACCAAAAGTATGGATAGTAGGAAGTAACCAAATTCTAAAAACAGCGTTAGAGCACACGGTAACTCGATTTTCTATCGCTTTTGAGCACTATGAAATATGTCCAGATATACCAGAATATAATGATTTTCCAGATGCGATTATATTAACTGACCCTCAAATGTTAGTCCAAACGCGCGTGCGTATAAGTACATATAACTCCCTTAATTCACCGTGTTTATTCATTATAGACTTACATGGAGAAAGCTTATTACCGCAAAATCTTAACGACAGAGAGCTTAGGTTAAATGGCCCTTTTAAAGTATCGCATGTACCGCGAGCAATTAGTTTGCTGGAAGAGCAGCTGTTTCATTTGGATATTATATTTACCAATCGTGAACAAAAAGAGGTTTTAGAAAGCCCCTCAGGGTTAACTCAGTTGAACGGAACCACCATATTGGTTGCTGAAGATAATACAAATAATCAAATTGTAATTAGGCAGTTTTTAGAACAAAAAGGATGCCAGGTACATATAGCTAGTGATGGGCAAGAGGCAATAGGCAAGGCTAAAAACAATAAAATTGATATTATTTTTATGGATATCCAAATGCCAATACTCGACGGGATCTCTGCGACCAAAGCAATTAGGCAGCTAGGTATAGTAACCCCAATAATAGCACTCACAGCAAATGCGATTCATGGTGATAAAGAGCGATTTATAGAAGCGGGGATGAATGATTATTTAGCTAAGCCAATTGTAAGTGAAACACTTTATTTATTACTTGATAAATATGCACCAAAACTGGCTATTGAATCTAAGTATTTAAAGCTCACTCGTTTAGCGCAAGCGTGGGAAATGTTGAGTTAAGCAATATAAAAGTAGATTTATGTTGCATAAAACTTGATAAACGGAGAAATTGACCTAGTATTTTAGGAGTAAGTTAAATTTATTTTTTAGTATTTAATGAGTGTTTTTATTATGGTTTTTCAATTTGATTCGCAAATTGCAATTCAAAATAAAAATATAATGTTACGTATTGCTTTTTTATTCTAAATTTAATTTTCAATTTGTTTTAATGTTCTGATTTTATTGTCTATTTTATTTTCCGTTTGTTTTTGCCTAGTTGGCACGGCTTTCGCAATATATTAAATACCAAATCAAGACGAATTTAGTTAAATTTTAAGGGGTGCAATATGCAAACAAATACAAAAGCCAAACAACAGCCTAAAAGTAATAATTGGGTGCTTACACCTGAAATCATGGTTTTGTCTATTTTGCTTGTAGCTACTTTAGTAATAGGCATTACAGTTTTACGCGGTAGCGATTCTGTAGAGCCGTTAACAAATATTCAGCCGATTACTTTTACACAAGCTGATGTTGAAAATGCACAGTCAATGAGTAACACGTTTGACTCGCAAAATACTAACTATGCACAACATGTAACAGCCCTTAAAAACGAAAATAACGACACCCTTTCAAACTAGAGACTTTTGCGCAGGTAACTATTTATTGTTGCCTGCGTTTTTTTGTTTTCTACCACAATTATTAACTTTTTAAAACTAGCTTTAAAATTATCTGAACGCCTTCCAACTTAGGTCATGGGTAATCTAATCAGTTTTATAAAACCTCCCCTTTATGCTCACCTTTAATTACTAACTCTAACTTTTTGCCAATAATTGTTTGCTGATTTCTAAGCTTTTTAGGTTTAGTAAACGCTCACTTATTAATTTAGGTGCATTGCAAACTGAATTGCAAAATGCAAATAAAATG
Organism: Pseudoalteromonas sp. SWN166; assembly: GCF_015864485.1. Taxonomy (NCBI): domain Bacteria; kingdom Pseudomonadati; phylum Pseudomonadota; class Gammaproteobacteria; order Alteromonadales; family Pseudoalteromonadaceae; genus Pseudoalteromonas; species Pseudoalteromonas sp. SWN166. The sequence continues at coordinate 53,881 of NZ_JADYXB010000003.1, read as the reverse complement.
AAACAATTTAAAATTTCAAAAAAATAAATTTAACATACTGAATTTAATGGTTTTTATTTTTATTCTTTAGCTTTTTAAATGGTCTATAACTTGCTCTTAAATGTATAAGTCACTAAGGGTGAAAATCGGAGCAAACCATGAATGCATTTAAATATCTAGAATCGGAAAGTCCAGTCAATCTCGCAAGATGGCATGAGTTAGAGAGAATCATGTCTGATGCGATGCAAAATAATTATTTTAAAATGGTTTATCAACCGCTTGTATCACTAGGGACAGGAAAGTTGGTCGGCTTTGAGTCGCTAGTAAGGTGTCAATCACCAAACTTTGGTATTGTAGGTCCTGATGAATTTATACCTCATGTAGAGCAATCGGGAATGATTTTAGAGTTAGGTGACTGGATTTTTGAACAGTGTTTGTCTGATTTAAAACATATGCGACAGTTTGGTATGACAGATATTGCTGTTTCATTAAATATTTCACCGGTACAAATTTTAGATGGCGATGTGTTTTCAAAAGTAATGTCTTTACTCGAAAAGTACCAAATACCGCCAGAGGCTATTAAAGTAGAACTAACGGAAACTGCACTCATTCATAGTCCTGATAAAATAGCTAAGGCATTTGAAAACTTCCATAAAGAAGGCGTAAAAGTGTGGATAGATGATTTTGGTACTGGGTATGCATCTTTAGGTTTACTTCGTCAGTTTAATATTGATGGTTTAAAAATTGATCGTAGTTTTGTAAGTGGTATTTCAACTAATAATGAAGACTTTACGCTATGTAGTGCAATTATTGCCATGGCTCAGCGGTTGGGTTTACAAACGGTAGCTGAAGGTATTGAAGAGAACGAGCAGTTACAAATATTAGAACAACTTGGTTGCGATATTGCTCAGGGCTACTTGCTTGATAGGCCGCAAACATTATCAAAAAGTATTGATACTTGGGCTCTGTAATTGTTTATATTCATTTTGATTTGCAAAATGCAAAAAACAAATTACTCTTAAACTACAATTCCTACATTTTATTAATGTACGAAGCTTTAACTTACACAAAGGTGGTTTATGCCTATATCAGAGCAGTTTGTCGATAAAAGTATTACCGAGCTAAATGTATTAACTCAACTCGAAAAGGATGTTGGGACAACCGTGTTAGCTCGATTAATTAACTTATTTATTGACGAATTAGTCACTATGGCTAACCAATTAGATACGGCAATTAGCAGTGAAAATATTATAAAAATTAAAGAAGTAATGCATGTTCTAAAAAACTCAGCCGCTTTATATGGAGCGTCTCCTTTAGCTGCATTAGCAACACAATTACATGATTCACCACCATCAACCACAGAAGAAAACTTGCACGCAGCGCTTGTTATTAAGCACAACTTGGATAAAACCCGAGATGCATATCAAATAATGAGTAATAGTATCGCTATTTAGGAGAAAGCCGTGTCAGATGTAATGGATAAAGGTCTTGTTTATATTGTTGAAGATAGCATCGCCAGTGGTGCTTTGTATGCAAGTCAGCTTGAACAGGCAGGTTTTGAATGTAAGCATTTTACTGATGGTTATTCTGCCTTGGTCGGTATTAAAGAAAAAATGCCGGCGGTAATAGTACAAGATGTTTGCTTGCCAGATATAAGTGGGCTGGAGGTTTTACAATTTGTAAATAAACAAAAAAATCCTGCTAATGTAGTAATGATCACCTCTAATAGTTCTATTGATATAGCAGTAGAAGCAATGCGTTTAGGAGGCTTTGATTTTTTAGAAAAACCCTTCACAAGTCAGCGACTCATTAGCTCAGTAGAAAGTGCGTTAACACCAAAAGAGCAAGTTAAAGTACAGCCATTGGTTAAAAACAGAGATAAAAGCCAAGATTTTGTTGGTGAATCTCTCGCAATGAAAACCGTTTTTAGATTGCTTGATAGTGCCGCTAGAAGTAAAGCATGTGTATTTATTACAGGTGAAAGTGGTACTGGTAAAGAAGTGTGTGCGCAGACCCTCCATGATGCAAGCCCGCGAAATAAAGGACCTTTTATTGCTATAAACTGTGCAGCAATTCCTGCTGAGTTATTTGAATCAGAATTTTTTGGTCATGTTAAAGGTGCGTTTAGTGGTGCGTTAAGCGATCGAAAGGGCGCAGTTGAAGTGGCCAACGGCGGCACGTTATTTTTAGACGAATTATGTGAAATGGAACTTAACTTACAAGCTAAATTGTTACGCTTTTTACAAACAGGCATATTTAGCAAAGTTGGCAGTAGTGAAGTATTACACAGCGATGTTCGCTTAGTCTGTGCAACAAACAGAAACCCAATAATAGAGGTTGCTGAAGGGCGCTTTAGAGAAGATTTATATTATCGTTTAAATGTTATTCCCGTAAAATTACCTCCATTAAGAGAGCGCGGAAACGATATATTACTGCTCGCTGAGTATATTTTAAAACAAAAAAGCGATAGTAATGCAAAGCACTTTATTGGCTTTTCTGATGAAGTTAAGGCGCTTTTTTGTAATTACGATTGGCCAGGAAATATTCGCGAACTACAAAATGTAATTGAAAACACAGTCGTTATTAATGATGGCGATATAATTGAAAAGGACATGCTACCAAATTCATTTGGATTAGGCGCTGTAAAGCATTCAAGCTCAACTAAGTCAATTCACAATACAAACGAGCAGAGTGTCCAATTATCTCCTATGTCTGTTCACGATATAGAACCTTTGTGGCAAGTTGAAAAAAGGGCTATTGAAAATGCAATTAAAAGCTGTGAAGACAACATTCCTCTTGCTGCTGCTTATTTAGGGGTAAGTGCATCCACCATTTATAGAAAAATAAAAGGATGGTCTTAAAGTTGTAATAGATTTTTAATTACATTTTTCAGGTTGAATTAATGAAAGTTACCCTAAGCTCTATGGGTAAGAGCAAATTAATTTTTAATCTGAAACAGTAAAAGGAGATCGCAATGAGTAACACTAGTTTAAAACCTGCGGATATTATGCCATCACTAGTAGTGAGTGATGTTGATGAGAAAAAGATAGATTTAGTCGACAGAATAAGTGACTCTGCGTGGAAAATGATTGTTGTTTATCGAGGCCAGCACTGCCCTAAGTGTACTGCGCAACTCAACGAGCTTGCTAAAGTTCATAAAGACTTTAAAGATGCTGGTGTTGAAGTGGTTGCAGTAAGTGGTGATAGCCATGAGCAGCTTAATAAACATCTTGAAAAAATAGATATTAACTTCCCAATTTACTATGGTTTAACAATCGAACAAATGACAGATTTAGGGCTACATATTAGCGAGCCTCGCAGTGATGCAGAAACTGACCATCCATTTGCTGAGCCAGGGATTTTTGTACTTAATGAAAAAAATCAGCTTCAAATGGTCGATATATCAAACAGCCCGTTTGTTCGTCCTGATTTAGAGCAACTGCTAGGTGGGATTAAGTTTTCAAGAGAAAACGACTATCCGATCCGAGGCACATTTATTAAATAACATTCGTTTTACATGGTTTCAAACAAGGCACTTTTCAGTGCCTTTTTTATTTATTTTTAATTTTTTTAAATTAATCTCTTGAAAACAATTTTACCGTCCATATATAGTTAAGTAGGACGCCTGATGGGTCCTAAATTAAACTTAAACAATTGAAATTTATATTATTAATTAAACTTTGCTTGAGCTTGTTCAATGGAAAAGCACATGCAAAATATCGCTTAAATATGAGGGTATTATTATGCGTACAGTAGACTTATCACCACTTTATCGTTCATTTATCGGCTTCGAACATTTAGCATCACTTATGGATGCGGCAGCTAATACAGACAAGCAGCCGAGTTTTCCTCCTTATAATATAGAAGCACTCGATAAAGACAAATACAGAATCACTATGGCCGTAGCAGGTTTTAGCGATAGTGAATTGACCATTGAGTCAGAAAACAACACATTAAAAGTTGCAGGTATTAAGGCTAACAAAGATGAAAATAACGAACGTAAGTTTATTCATCAAGGTATAGCAGAGCGTAACTTTGAACGAAAATTCCAGCTTGGAGATCATGTAAAAGTACTTGGTGCAGATTTAGCTAACGGCTTGCTAAGCATAGAGTTACAGCGTGAAATTCCAGAAGCACTTAAACCACGAAAAATAGAAATTGGTAGTGGTAACTTACTAGAAGGTAAGTAAACCTATTTAACATTAGTTTCCCCTGATTATTTAACCGCCTCACATGAGGCGGTTTTTTGTTTAAAGAGCTTCTAAATTATCAAGGTAGTAGGTTGCTTGTTGCAGCGTTTGTTCTTGAAGTGCTTTATCTTGTTTATCCCAGTTTCTATAAACCATACCAATGCGTGGGTTCTTTTCTAGCTTATCTCTGTGTCTATCCATAAAATGCCAATATAAGCTATTGAGCGGGCAAGCTTTATCACCTACTTTTTGTTTAACATCGTACTGACAGCTTTTGCAGTAATCGCTCATTTTATTAATGTAGTTACCACTTGCTGCATAAGGCTTTGTTGCAATTATTCCATCATCGGCAAACTGACTCATACCACGGGTGTTGGGCATTTCTACCCATTCAATAGCATCTATGTAAACACCTAAATACCATTCATCCACTTCATCAGGATTGATTCCCGTGAGCATACAAAAATTACCAATAACCATTAATCGCTGAATATGATGAGCATAAGCAGTTTCAAGGCTTTGCTTAAGCGAGTGGCTAAGGCAATTCATTTTAGTAGAACTGTTCCAAAAATAAGATGGTAATTTATTTTTAGCTTGTAGTTGGTTTTTAGTTGCGTAGTCGGGCATATTTACCCAGTAAATAGCACGAACATACTCTCTCCAGCCTAGTATTTGTCTAGTAAATCCTTCTACTTGCGAGAGTGAAATTTCATCAGGTCTTTGTTCGTATTCTTTTATTACACGTTTAATTACATATAACGGGTGGAGTATTTTGGCATTTAAGGCAAACGATAATCGGCTATGGTACAGGCTGGTATTATTTTTACTTTGATCTGTCATCGCATCTTGAAAGTGACCAAAGCGACTAAGTAAGTGTTCACAAAAGTATTCGAGTACTTCAATTGCCTGTTTACGCGTTGTTGACCATTGTAATATTTGCCCATCTAGCTCACCCAAGTAAGCTACATTATGCCTATCTAAGCGGGTAATAATACTACTTACATCATTATTTAATAGTTTTGGTTTTGGGATATTTGCTAAGTCGGTTTTAGAAAACTTATTACGATTGTTACTATCAAAATTCCATTTGCCACCTGTTGGCTTTTCGTCATCAATTAATATATGAAATTGTTTACGCATAGCACGATAAAAGTGTTCCATTGTTACATGCTTGTTTTTTGTAAAGCGCGTTTTTATATCGGTGAACGGTAATAAAAAATGTTCTGTGTCTGTGGCAATCACATTAAACGAACTTTCACTTTCAAACTGAGCTAATTGAGATTTAAGCCTAAACTCATCAGGGTATTGGTATTCAATAGTATCGCACTGGTATTTATTGGCGATTCGCTTAAGTAATTCAATTAGGTTTTTGTCATCAACGGTATCATCAAGTGTTAAATGCAAAACATTAAAACCTGCCGTTTTTAATGCGATAGCAAAGTTTTCCATGGCATTAAAAAATGCACACAGTTTTTGAACGTGATGTTTGACGTAGTCAGTTTCTTGTTTTAGCTCTGCAATGAGATAAAGCGTATCGTCGTCTTTTTGCTTGTACCATGAATGAGATGGATTTAGCTGATCGCCTAGTATTAGTCTGAGTGTTTTGTGATGAGTCATAGTAAAGCCAAATTTTTTTATACGGATATATTTAATTAAAGGATCGTTTTACTATTTAACTACGGGTGAATAGAGCAAAAAGGCTTAACCGATTATCAAGGCAATAAAGGCGTGTTAGACCATGGTGTTCAAATGAGTTTAATTTAGGGGGAAGTTAAGTAAGTTAAGTCGCCACCCCTAAAAATTGTATATTTAAATTTTATTACTTTGCTTTTGTTGCATTCTTTGCTGTAACGAAATGACATTAGACACATCAAATAGAGTACTACTGGCAAAACTTTCAAAATATCTAAGGGCTTTTTTCCAAGCGAGCTGGCTCTCAGGAGTAAAGTGCCTACCAAGATGTTCCTTAAGGGTTTCGTAAAACGCGTCAGATAAAAGTACAATGTCACTTTGTGAAACACTGCTTTTTTTTAGGTACATTAAATGATGTGCTAAAAAAGGAGCTACCGATGCTGGTTTATCTAAATGCTTAACAATTCGCTCTAACACACAAAAGAGAGTGAAACTCTTTTCGTTAAACTGCAAGGCCGTTGGATAATTCATCTCAATACTAGATTCAGCCAATTTGCTATGAAATCGAGCCGTAAACGCATGAAAATTTGGCTTAATAATTGTTAAGTTATTTAACAATGCTGATTGTTGTTGCTTCATTTCTATCTCGCTGCAGTGAATAATAACTATTATTATCAAGTAGGATAAAATTGATTATAGCGGGCAGTTGAAATTCTGCACGTTTATTTAGTGTTAAAGTATGGGTTTTAGTTATATCAATTTATTTTCTAGTAAACAGTAAGCATCTGAAACATATTTTAAGCATATTAAAGTTATTCAGGTTCGGCTTGTTTGATTTTCGTCCGATGCAATAAGTTATTATATTTTATGACTTAAATATGGGTATTTTATAAAGTTGACTGATTACTTATGTTACTTACATATACATTAAATTAGCATCTTGACGAATTGGAAATTTTATAAACTAATTGCGTATTATAGTTGCTAATTACCCCACACGTCCTTATAATAGCGGCCATTGTTTAGTATGTTGTAAAACAGCTAACAGCGATATTAAATTTAAGGTTTGATATCTATTGGCGCGGGATGGAGCAGTCTGGTAGCTCGTCGGGCTCATAACCCGAAGGTCGTCGGTTCAAATCCGGCTCCCGCAACCAATTCTACTAGTAAGTATTACCTTACTAATTTATATCGCGCATTCTAAGTAATGCGCGTTTTGCGTTTTAGGCTATGTAGTTTAATTAGGTCAGTTTACTGACTCGCAACCAAGCTTGGCCCTAGGCCACACAGTTTTATGCTTTATTGGTGTGACGCCCCGCTTGGTTCGGGGCGTTGTTGTATCTGCACCTTACGATTTGTGGCAATTGTCATCAAATTAAAATTTAAACTTAGTATTTTAGGGCTATAAGCCCTTTTTTTGTTTGTATGGAGGATTTTCGTGACAAAACTTGAACAAGATTTAGTAACCATGTTAACGCCTGCGGTAGAAATGTTAGGCTTTGAGTTGCATGGTCTTGAATTTGTGCAAGCGGGTCGCCATTCTACCTTAAGAGTATATATTGCTCATGAGGATGGGATCTCAGTTGATAACTGTGCGGATGCAAGTCGCCAAATTAGTGCGATTTTAGACGTCGAAGACCCAATTACAAATGAATATGATTTGGAAGTGTCGTCTCCTGGTGTTGATCGTCTATTATTCAAACAAGATCACTACGAGCAGGCGCAAGGAGAGGAAGTACGCGTGCGTACTAAACTTCCACAGGATGGTCGTCGTAATTTTAAAGGCGACTTAGTAGCAGTTAGCAACGATATGATCACACTATCTAGCGATGGTGAAGAGCATCTGATCATGCTTAGTAACATCGAACGTGCGAATTTAATCGCGAAGTTTTAAATTCGAGTGCGAAGGAATAGGGCAAGCGAGGCATTACCCATGGCAAAAGAGATATTATTGGTTGCTGAAGCCGTTTCCAATGAGAAAGCGGTTCCAAAAGAAAAGATTTTTGAAGCTCTAGAGTTCGCTCTAGCGACAGCGACAAAGAAAAAACACGATGGCGAAATTGAAGTACGTGTAGCAATTGACCGTAAAACCGGTGATTACGATACGTTCCGTCGTTGGCAGATTGCCGCTGTATTAGAAGATGGTTCTTTAGAGAATCCATACAGCGAAATCACTCTAGAAGCAGCACAGGTTGAAGAACCTGATTTGCAAATGGGTGATTATGTTGAAGAACAAATCGACTCAATCAAATTTGACCGTATTACAACACAAATGGCTAAGCAAGTTATCGTACAAAAAGTACGTGAAGCTGAGCGTGCTTTAGTTGTTGATGCATACAAAGATCAAGTAGGCGAGTTAGTAACAGGTGTAGTTAAAAAAGCAACGCGTGACTCTATTGTTCTTGATTTAGGCAATAACGCAGAAGCAGTAATTTACCGTGATGACATGTTACCACGTGAAAACTTCCGCCCGGGTGACCGTATTCGTGGTCTTTTATATGAAGTTAAGCCTGAAGCACGCGGTGCACAATTATTTGTAACGCGCTCTAAACCTGAAATGCTAATGGAATTATTCCGCATTGAGGTGCCAGAAATCGGCGAAGAGATGATTGAGTTACGTGCCGCAGCACGTGATCCAGGTTCACGCGCTAAAATTGCTGTTAAATCTAACGACAAACGCATTGACCCAATTGGTGCATGTGTTGGTATGCGTGGCGCACGAGTTCAGGCTGTATCGTCAGAACTTGGCGGTGAGCGTGTTGATATCGTACTTTACGATGACAACCCAGCACAATTTGTTATTAACGCAATGGCGCCAGCAGAAGTTGCTTCAATCGTAATGGATGAAGACACTCACTCAATGGATATCGCTGTAGAAGCTGATAACCTAGCGCAAGCAATTGGTCGTAATGGTCAAAACGTTCGTTTAGCAAGCCAGTTAACTGGCTGGGAACTAAACGTAATGACTGTTGAAGACATGCGTACTAAAAATGAAGCTGAATCTGATAAGTTACTTAACTTATTCACTGAAAATTTAGAAATTGATGATGAGTTTGCATCATTACTTATTAACGAAGGTTTCTCGACACTTGAAGAAGTGGCGTATGTACCAGCGTCTGAATTTTTAGAAATTGATGGTCTTGATGAAGAGACTGTAGATTTACTGCGTTCACGCGCAAAAGATGCATTGACAACTAAAGCACTTAAAACGGAAGAAAGCTTAGATGGCGCAGAGCCAGCTGAAGACTTACTTGCGCTTGAAGGCTTAGAGCGTCACTTAGCATTTGTGATGGCAAGCAAGGGTGTTGTTACACTTGAAGACTTGGCAGAACAAGGTATTGACGAATTAGTTGATATCACAGAAGTTTCATCTGAAAAAGCGGGTGAACTGATTATGGCTGCACGAAACATTTGTTGGTTTGCAGACGAGTAATTTATTAACGGAGGTATTACACACTATGGCAGAAGTAAATGTTGAAAAACTAGCCGGCGATATAGGTACGACTGTTGATAAATTGCTACAGCAGTTTTCACAAGCAGGTATCACTAAGCAAGCAACTGATAATGTAACAGAAGCTGAAAAAGCAACGTTACTTGATCATTTAAGTAAGCATCATGGCGGTACAGGTTCAGATGGCCCTGCGCGCATGACTTTACAACGTAAGAGCAAAAGCACGCTAAGTGTGACTGGCTCTACGGGTAAAGCAAAAGATGTTCAAGTTGAAGTTCGCAAAACACGTACTTACGTGAAGAAAAGCGCAATGGAACAAGAGCAAGAGCAAGCTCGCTTAGCTGCTGAAGAAAAAGTGCGCCTTGAAGAGCAGCAAAAAGCTGACCAAGAAGCCGCAGAATTAAAAGCGAAACAAGAGGCAGAACGCAAAGCGAAAGAAGACGCTGACCGTAAAGCCAAAGAAGAAGCTAAACGCAAAGCTGATGCAGAGCGTAAAGCGAAACAAAAGCAGATGACCCCAGAGCAAAGTGCTAAGTCTGAGAAAGATCGCATAGAAGCTGAGCGTCTGCAAAAAGAAGCAGAAGAGGCCGCATTGAAGAAAGCTGAAGAAGAAGCGAAACGTCAAGCAGAAGAAGCAAGAAAGCTAGCTGAAGAGAACTCAGCACGCTGGAAGAAAGAAGAAGAAGAACGTAAGAAACGCGAAGAAACAGCGGATCACCATCTTACGACTTCTACTTATGCACGTGAAGCAGAAGATGTTGCCGATGCTCGTGATGAGCAAGGTACACGCCGTGCTAAGAAAAAGAAAAAAGCGCCAGCAAAAGATAAATTTGCAGCGTCAAGAGGCCGTAACAAGTCTAAGCTAAAAGCGCCAGCATCATTACAACATGGTTTCCAAAAACCAACTGTTGATGTTAAAAATGAAGTGCGTATTAGCGAAACAATTACAGTAGCCGAGCTTGCATCACGCATGGCCGTTAAAGGCGCTGAAGTTGTTAAAACAATGATGAAAATGGGTGACATGGTTACTATTAACCAAGTGATTGACCAAGAAGCTGCACAACTAGTTGCAGAAGAAATGGGTCACAAAGTTATCATTGTTAAAGAAAACGAATTAGAGCAAACAGTACTTAATGACCGCCATGAAGATGGTAAGTCAGAGCCTCGTGCTCCAGTAGTAACAGTAATGGGTCACGTTGACCATGGTAAAACATCAACGCTAGATTACATTCGTTCTGCGAAGGTTGCTTCTGGCGAAGCCGGTGGTATTACACAGCATATTGGTGCATACCATGTTGATGTAAACGGCAATATGATTACGTTCTTAGATACTCCAGGACATGCTGCATTTACATCAATGCGTGCTCGTGGTGCTAAAGCGACTGATATCGTAATCCTAGTGGTTGCAGCAGATGATGGCGTTATGCCACAAACTAAAGAAGCGGTACAGCATGCACGTGCAGCTGGCGTTCCTTTAATCATTGCTGTAAACAAAATGGATAAAGAAGGCGCAGATCCAGATCGCGTTAAAAACGAACTTGCTGTACTAGACGTTATTCCAGAAGAATGGGGCGGCGATACGCAGTACGTTCATATCTCAGCTAAAACTGGCTTAGGTATTGACGACCTTCTTGAAGCAGTATTGAACCAATCTGAGCTTCTAGAGCTTTCTGCACCGACTGAAGGTATGGCGGCTGGTGTTGTTATTGAATCTCGTCTTGATAAAGGCCGTGGTCCAGTAGCATCAGTACTTGTTCAATCTGGTACGCTTAACCAAGGTGACATTGTATTATGTGGTCTTGAGTACGGCCGTGTTCGTGCAATGCGCGATGAAAACGGTAAAGACATTAAGTCTGCTGGTCCATCTATTCCAGTTGAGATTTTAGGTCTTTCTGGTATTCCAGCTGCGGGCGACGAAGCGACTGTAGTTAAAGATGAACGTAAAGCGCGTGAAGTTGCTTTATACCGCCAAGGTAAGTTCCGCGATGTTAAACTAGCACGTCAGCAAAAAGCTAAGCTTGAAAACATGTTTACTAACATGACTGAAGGCGATGTTTCTGAAGTTAACGTGGTACTTAAAGCTGACGTTCAAGGTTCTATCGAAGCAATCTCTGATTCACTAACTAAACTTTCTACTGATGAAGTAAAAGTGAAGATTGTTGGTTCAGGTGTTGGTGGTATTACCGAAACTGATGCAACACTAGCTGCAGCGTCTAACGCAATTGTAGTTGGCTTTAACGTTCGTGCGGATGCTTCAGCTCGTAAAGTTATCGAGACTGAGAACTTAGACCTACGTTACTACAGCGTAATCTACAGCTTGATTGATGAAGTTAAACAAGCAATGTCAGGTATGCTAGCGCCAGAGTTTAAACAAGAAATCATTGGTCTTGCTCAAGTACGTGACGTATTCAAGTCTCCAAAAATTGGCGCAATCGCTGGTTGTATGGTTACTGAAGGTGTTATTAAACGTAGCGCTCCAATCCGTGTACTACGTGAAAACGTGGTTATCTATGAAGGTGAACTTGAGTCACTTCGTCGCTTTAAAGACGATGTTGCTGATGTTCGTAACGGCATGGAATGTGGTATCGGCGTTAAGAACTACAATGACGTACGTGTTGGTGACCAAATCGAAGTATTTGAAACAGTTGAAGTACAACGTACTCTATAATTGTTACTAGGGTGTATTGAACGCTTAAGGTTAACGCCCGAACGTTCTACACGCTCTACGCTAAGATTTTAAATGGGGGCTTAGCCCCCATTTGCATATCCATTATTTAGTTAACTTATTATTAAAATTCAATAAGTTATTATTTTAGGACAAGTATAATGAGAGAATTTTCTCGCACTGATCGTGTTGCACAGCAAATTCAGAAAGAAATAGCTGTAATTTTGCAACGCGAAATTAAAGATCCACGCTTAGGTATGGTGACAGTGTCAGCGGTAGAAGTATCGCGCGATTTATCTTATGCCAAAATTTTCATCACGGTGTTTAACACACAAGATGAAGACGCAGCAAAGCAAAGCGCAAAAGTACTTAATGAAGCAACGGGCTATATTCGCTCGTTACTTGGTAAGCGTATTCGTGCACGTATAATGCCTGAGTTAAAGTTTGTAGTTGATAACTCATTAATGGAAGGTATGCGTATTTCTAACTTAGTGGATTCTATTATCCGCGAAGATAACGCAAAGCATGTTGATGAAGACGTAGAAAGTGTTGATGCTGCTGATGTTTTAGATAGCGAAGAAGGTACTGAGCACGTAGACGATACAGATAGCGAAGAAGGCACTGATATAGATGGCAAAGCGCACTAAAGGCCGTGCAGTTGACGGTATTTTGTTGTTAAACAAACCTGAAGGCATTTCATCAAATAAAGCATTACAGCAAGCAAAGAGTGTTTATTTTGCGCAAAAAGCTGGGCATACAGGTGCTTTAGATCCACTTGCTACAGGTATGCTACCAATTTGTTTTGGTGAAGCGACTAAGTTTACTCAGTTTTTACTCGATACAGATAAAACCTATATCGTTCGAGCACAGCTGGGTGAACGTACAACAACATCAGATTCTGATGGCGAAATTGTTAGCACTAAAGAAGTGAACGTAACGCGCGAACAGCTAACAAAAGAAATTGCTGCTTTTGTTGGTGAGTCTGATCAATATCCGTCAATGTACTCGGCACTTAAGTACCAAGGTAGACCGTTATATAAATATGCGCGCGAAGGTATTGAAGTGCCTCGTAAATGCAGAAAAATAAACGTGTTTAGCTTATCGTTTGATGAATTTGATGAACAAAGTAACGTATTACAAATGACGGCCCATGTATCTAAAGGGACCTACATTCGTACAATCGTTGATGATTTAGGCGAAAACCTAGGCTGTGGCGCACACGTTATTATGCTTCACAGAACCGCTGTTGGTCAGTATCCGGCAGATAAAATGGTCTCGCTTGATGAGATTGAAGCGCTGCTTGCTAAAGCGAAAGAAGAAGAGCTCGCGCCTTCAACTTATTTAGACTCGCTATTGCTACCAATTGATACTGCTTTAACTGATTTACCCGTTGTTGAAATTACAAAAGAACAAGGGGGAATTTTTAGTCACGGGCAAGCTGTAGAATTACCAATCACTTTACCTGATGGGGCTATTAAAGTAGTTGCAGATGGTGTGTTTATTGGTACTGGTGAGCGTAACTCAAACGGTCATTTAAAGGTTAAACGCGGTCTTGCTAGTCAGCAAGACGATTACGTAAAGCCTGAATAAGCAACTAATGTGCCTAGTAGTGGCTTATTAGTTGTAGATGGGGATAATTAACTTGTAGTTATTCCCACAGTTGGTAGAATACGCCCGCTTAATCGTTTTGGCTGAATTAGTGATCGGCTAAGACACCTTTTAAATTTAATTTTTGGAGTTACTATGTCACTAAGCAATCAAGAAAAAATCGATATCATTGCTAAATTTGCACGTGCAGAAGGCGATACAGGTTCATCAGAAGTACAAGTAGCATTACTTACTTATGATATCAACAAGCTTCAAGGTCACTTTGCTGATCACAAGCATGACTTCCACTCACGTCGTGGTCTGCTTCGTAAAGTAAGCACTCGCCGTAAACTACTTGATTACCTTAAAGGTAAAGACATCACTAGTTATACTGCGTTAATCAAAGAACTTGGCCTACGTCGCTAAGAACTAGATTATAGAAAAAGGAGCTTTTTAGCTCCTTTTTTTGTGCCTGAAATTTGTGTTTTTAAATTAAGAAAATTCTTAAACCTATTGAATTGCAATTTAATACCAACCTGCATAAATCTTTGATCAATTTAACGAATTAAATTGCACTACAACGTTGTTAAAAATTTTTTATTTAGAACAACTAGATACAAAAATTTTTGCCTAGTTCTAGCGTAATTTCCTTAACGTTAAATAGACCCCATACATAAGCAGATTGGTATAACCCCCATTTCATAGCCTACCAGTAGCTGTTGTATTTATCCGCTAATTAGCCCCGCTTAAATCTAGTGGCTAGGTTGAACAAATTTCAATCCACAAAGATCAACACACCCTAGACTCGCATTTTGAAGCAGCTTTGGTATATACTATGCGCGTAGGTAAAAAGGTTTATCTATGCTTATTCACATCATTGCCAATTGTAGTACTTAATTGATTTCCAACTGAATACAATTATGTACTGTAATTGGTACTTTGATGACAACTTATTAGAATACATTTAAGGAATATTTTAAGTGCAAGCAATTATTAAAGAATTCAAACTAGGTCAACATACAGTGACTCTAGAAACTGGTGCAATCGCTCGTCAAGCTGACGGCGCTGTACTTGCAAGCATTGGCGACACTTCAGTTTTAGTAACTGTTGTTGGTAAGCGTGAAGCACAACCTGGCCAAGACTTTTTCCCACTAACAGTTAACTACCAAGAGCGTATGTACGCTGCTGGTCGTATCCCAGGTGGTTTCTTAAAGCGTGAAGGTCGTCCTAACGATGGCGAAACACTTATTGCACGTCTTATTGACCGTCCAATTCGTCCACTTTTCCCAAGCGGTTTTGTAAACGAAGTACAAGTTATTGCTACTGTTGTTTCTGTTAACCCTGAAATCCAACCTGATATGGTTGCGATGATCGGTACTTCAGCAGCACTTGCTATCTCTGGTATCCCGTTCAGTGGTCCAATTGGTGCATCTCGCGTTGGTTACATCAACGGCGAATACGTACTTAACCCTACATTAAAAGAGCTTGAAGAAAGCCAACTTGATTTAGTGGTAGCTGGTACTGATAAAGCTGTACTTATGGTTGAATCAGAAGCTAACGTACTTGCAGAAGACGTAATGCTTGGCGCTGTTGTATATGGTCATGAGCAATCTCAAGCGATCATCACTGCAATTGAAGAATTTAAAGCAGAAGCAGGCAAGCCTACTTGGGATTGGACTGCACCAGCTAAAAACGTAGCACTTGAAGATAAAGTAGCAGCAATTGCTGCTGATAAAGTAGGCGCAGCTTACTTAATTACTGATAAAGTAGCGCGTAAAGAAGCACTTGGCGTAGCTAAAGATGAAGTTGTTACAGTATTAACAGCTGAACTTGCTGAAGGCGAGTCTTTAGATAAGCAAGAAATTGGTAAAATCTTCGGTTCACTTGAGAAGAAAATCGTTCGTGGCCGTATCGCTTCTGGCGAAAAACGTATCGATGGTCGTGAACCAGATATGATTCGTGCACTAGACGTAATGACTGGCGTATTACCGCGTACTCACGGTTCTGCTATCTTTACTCGTGGCGAAACTCAAGCGTTAGTAACAGCTACACTTGGTACAGAACGTGATTCACAGTTAATCGACGATTTAACGGGTACTCATAAAAACCACTTTATGCTTAACTACAACTTCCCTCCATTCTGTGTAGGTGAAACTGGTTTTGTTGGTTCTCCTAAGCGTCGTGAAATCGGCCATGGTAACCTTGCTAAACGTGGTATTGCTGCTGTAATGCCAACACTGACTGAATTCCCATATTCAATCCGTGTAGTATCTGAAATTACTGAATCAAACGGTTCATCTTCAATGGCTTCTGTGTGTGGTACTTCACTTGCACTTATGAATGCTGGCGTTCCAATTAAAGCGTCTGTTGCGGGTATCGCGATGGGTCTAGTTAAAGAAGACGATAAATTCGTTGTTCTTTCTGACATCTTAGGTGATGAAGATCACTTAGGTGACATGGACTTTAAAGTTGCGGGTACTGCTGCTGGTATTACTGCACTTCAAATGGATATCAAAATCGAAGGTATCACTCAAGAAATCATGCAAATTGCGCTTAAACAAGCAAAAGCTGCACGTTTACATATCTTAGAAGTGATGGACGAAGCGATTTCAGCTCCTTCTGAAGAGCTATCAATGTTTGCTCCTCGTATCTACACAATGAAGATCCCACAGAAGAAAATCGCTGAAGTTATCGGTAAAGGTGGCGCAACTATTCGTCAGCTTACTGAAGAAACAGGTACAACGATTGAAATCGGTGATGACGGTACAATTAAGATTGCCGCTACAGATGGCGAAAGTGCAGCTAATGCAATTAGCCGTATTGAGCAATTAACAGCTGAGCTTGAAGTAGGTACCATCTACGAAGGTAAAGTTGTACGTATCGTAGATTTTGGTGCGTTTGTAAACATTCTTCCTGGTAAAGATGGTCTAGTACATATTTCTCAAATTAGTACTGAGCGCGTTAACAACGTTGCAGATCACCTTTCTGAAGGTCAAGAAGTTAAAGTTAAAGTACTAGAAGTAGATCGCCAAGGCCGTGTACGTCTAAGTATTAAAGAAGCAATGGAATCAGCAGCACCTGCAGCTGACGCGCCAACTGACGCGTAATTGCTAACTTATTAATCTAGTTATATTAGCTAGATAGTAAAAAAGGGGCTGTTTAGCCCCTTTTTTTATGCTTTAATGAAACCTTATTAGACAAGGTCTGTCTTATATTAATCGCGATATATCTTGGTATTAAGGATTTTAATGATACTCAAACATTTAGCTTTGGCATCTTTTGCTATTTTGTCTTTAAGCGCTTGTCAAACTACAACAGAATCAGAACCAACCCCGATTGTTAATGTGCCTTTTATAGCACCGTTAGCTTCTGACTTTAGAAGTGAAATTGCTATTGCTCGTTACTCTGAATTATTAAACAGAGCCGACTTGAGCGAAGAACAACAAGCTAAGCTTTATTACGACCGAGGTGTACTTTTTGATAGCCTAGGTATGACTACTCTTTCGCGTATTGATTTTAATCGTGCAGTAAAACTCAAACCTGACTTAGCCGAAGTGTATAATTTTTTAGGTATTCAACACACGCTAATGCAGCAGTTCGAAAAAGCCTATGAGTTTTTTGATTCAGCACTAGAGCTTGATGAAGAGCATGAATATGCTTATTTAAATAGAGGTATAGCCCTTTATTACGGTGATAGACCAAGCCTTGCTAAAAACGACTTTGATGAATTTTTAGCGCGCTCTCCAAATGATCCATACCGCGTTTTATGGGTTTATTTAGCAAGTGCACAAGAAGATAAAGTAGCAGCAATTGAGTCACTTAAAACGAATGCAACGGCACTTGATGAATCGCAATGGGCGTATCAGTTAATCTCTCTTTATACGGGCGATATGACTGAGCATGCGTTTTTATCAGGCATTAGTGATGGTGTTAGAACTGAGCAAGAATATGCGCAGCGTTTATGTGAAGCTTATTTTTACTTAGCTAAAATGCATCAAGCAGCGGGTGAGCTTTATTTAGCATCCGATTATTTTAGGCTTGCGCTTGCGACTAACGTGCACGAGTTTATTGAATACAAATATGCGCGTTTAGAACTTGAGTTGATGGAAGGTGTTGACGCAAGTTAAGCGTTTTAAATTAGTAGGTGTATTACTTTGTTGTTTGTTAATTACAGGCTCGAGTAATCATCTTGGCGCTATTGGCTTTTGGCATGTTTTAAATGCAAAAGCCAATGTGCTACAAAGTTACTGGAATTCACCCGTTTATTTCTCAGCTCATTTAGAGCAGTTACCAAATACCTCTTTAGCTGTACTCGCTCGCAATCAAATTTCTTCAGCACAATATATGTATTCTCTTAGGCTTATTAAAAAAGATCAGAGTGATACTGCAAAACAATTTTGGCTCTCTGGTATAAATGAGTTAACAATTTCAGAGCGTAAAATATTAGCAGCAAAGTTGTTTGAACAATCACGTTGGAGCGATCTAAAACTACTCGCTAGTAAAAATAAATTACCAGCAGGGGATGTGCTAAACCATCTGAAACTTCAATTAAAAGCACCTCAGAGTAAAATATCTACCGCGTTTATTCATGATCTTGGTTTTTCATCTTTAAAAAATATAAGTAAGCCTAATACGCAATGTATGTTCAACGTGTTGGCAATGAGCGACCATCGTAGTGGCTTATATAAACTTACTGAGTTTATTAATGCTTATAACAAACAACCAGAGCCTCGCGAAAATATTTTTTGCTTTTCAAAACCAGTTTACGTAGCGGGTACACTTGAGTGCAAAAGTAATGTTAATCAGGTAGCAAAATGTGATTGGCAATCATCTAAACTCAATGATCAGCTACCGGAAGGTTTTGATTTTATAGTGATGATGCCCAAGCAGGGAACGGCTAATGTTACTAAGGGAACAATGTTAATAAACTCAAAAGCAAATTACAGTGTATTTTTGCATGAGCTAATGCACTTTAACGGTTTTGAAGATGAATATGCATTGCCTAAAACTAAACAAGCATGGCTGTGTGCACAAAGTGGTTTTGTTGCACCTAACTTATTTGTTTCCCATGGTGAGTCGCCGCCAGCCGGTTGGTATAGAGCAAAGAGTTGTCAGCTAGGTGGTATTGCTTATAAGCCTAGTGAAAAGTGGTCTATTATGCAGTATCAGCAGCTAGGGCTCTCGGTGCAGTATAGGAAGCTTTGGTTGAAGCATTTAGATATGACCAATGGTAATCCTTATCGCCATCCCAGCGCGCTTATATTTGCAAATAAGGCTACACTAAATTAAGTGTTATCAGTATTAATTAATTGTTCTTATGAGCTAAATAAAATGTTTGAAGTTGTATGAAAATCAGCCATGTGGAGTCGCTTTTTATAGACAAAATCAGTGTTTTTCAGTATAACTATAGTCATTAATGTCGTTTAAAAACAGGCAGTAAAAGCATCCCCTAGTTACCAAAATAGGGATGCCCTGATAAACTTATAATTATAAAAGGCCCTACACTATGACTTTGCTCTGGATACCCCTGTTATCCTTAATTGGCAGTGTTATTTCTGCATGCACCGGTAAGTTATCTCGTAATCAAAGCGCAGGCCTAACGGCTGTTGCTCCTTTGATTGCTTTGGGTATTACTTTATACCATGCACCTGCAGTTTTAGCGGGCGAAACCATTCGTTACTCTTTATCATGGATCCCGTCATTAGGGCTCGATTTATCCTTGCGCTTAGATGGCCTCAGTTTATTGTTTATGTTTATGATTTTAGGCATAGGCTTGCTTGTCATCCTCTACACGCGTTACTACCTCAGTGCTAACGACTCAATGGCTAAGTTATATAGTTATTTAATGTTGTTTATGACCGCAATGCTCGGCATCGTTATGTCTAACAACGTTATTCAACTTTGGTTGTTTTGGGAATTAACTAGCATCAGCTCATTTTTATTAATTAGTTTTTGGTGGCATAAGTCAGAAGCACGCAAGGGCGCGCGTATGGCTCTGGCGGTTACCGGGGCAGGCGGCTTAGCATTACTTGCAGGCTTGATGCTCCTAGGTGATATTGTTGGTAGTTACGACTT
The DNA here is from genome assembly GCF_015864485.1 of Pseudoalteromonas sp. SWN166. Taxonomy (NCBI): domain Bacteria; kingdom Pseudomonadati; phylum Pseudomonadota; class Gammaproteobacteria; order Alteromonadales; family Pseudoalteromonadaceae; genus Pseudoalteromonas; species Pseudoalteromonas sp. SWN166. The sequence continues at coordinate 34,302 of NZ_JADYXB010000003.1, read as the reverse complement.
AGATGTAATTTTAGCAAGCAAAGCAATAATTCAATCTCACGATTTATACGAACTTGCCTTGGTACTTGTATTACTCGGTGCGTTTACAAAGTCAGCACAATTTCCGTTCCACTTTTGGCTACCACATGCAATGGCAGCACCTACGCCAGTGAGTGCGTATTTACACTCTGCGACTATGGTAAAAGCCGGTATATTTTTATTAGCGCGCTTTTATCCTGCACTAGCAGGCACCGATACGTGGTTTATTCTTGTTGGATTAACGGGTTTAGCTACATTGTTGTTTGGTGCTTATATAGCCTTATTTAAACACGATTTAAAAGGGCTGCTAGCCTATTCAACAATAAGTCACTTAGGTTTAATAACGCTATTATTAGGGCTTGATACTGAGCTTGCGACTGTTGCCGCTATTTTTCATATAATTAACCATGCAACCTTTAAAGCGTCGCTATTTATGGCTGTGGGTATTATTGACCATGAAACAGGCACCCGAGACATGCGCAAACTTAACGGTATGTGGCGATTTTTACCTTATACGGCCACACTTGCAATGGTCGCGGCTGCATCAATGGCAGGTGTGCCTTTACTTAACGGCTTTTTATCTAAAGAAATGTTTTTTGCAGAAACATTACATCAGCAAGTGCTGGGCTCTATGTCATGGTTAATACCGGTATTAGCTACGATTGCGGGTGCATTTTCGGTCGCGTATTCTGCGCGCTTTATCCATGATGTATTTTTTAATGGCGACCCAATTGATTTACCGCGTACTCCTCATGAACCTCCGCGTTACATGCGTGTACCGATAGAAATCCTCGTTGTAATTTGTTTGCTTGTGGGTATGTTCCCGCACTTTATTGTCGGCGGTATTTTATCTGCAGCATCTTCAGCTGTATTAGGCAAAGCAATGCCCGATTATGTAGTGGCTTTATGGCATGGCTTTAACTTACCGCTACTGATGAGTGCCATGGCTGTGGCAGGCGGTTTGTTTATTTATATTAATCGTCGATATTTATTTCAGTTCCAAGCTTCGTTACCGCCACTCAATGCTAAAAAAACCTTTGAGCGCGCTGTTTTATCGATGGTCGCGTGGTGCCAATCAAGAATCAGTCACATTGAAAATGGCTCTCTACAACGTTACTTAGTTATTATGTTAGGCGTTGTATTACTGTGTGCAGGTTGGCCATTATTTGAAATGCGAGAACTGGCAGGTACTATGCCGCGCACACCGGTAGATGTTCACAATGCAATTGGCGCAGGTTTATTAATAATAGGTGCAATAGCTACCGTTATTTGGCATCGTTCGCGAGTCGTCGCGCTACTAATGATTTCAATAGTGGGGTTAATGGTATCGGTGGCGTTTACACGTTTTTCGGCCCCTGATTTAGCCCTTACTCAGTTAACAGTAGAAGTTGCTACCGTTATTTTACTTATGTTGGCACTATTCTTTTTGCCGCAACACACCCCAAAAGAGTCAAGCTCATTACGTATATTGCGCGACTTAGGCATTGCCTCAACATTAGGTGTTGTTATTGCAAGTATTTGCTATGCATTGCTTACTCGCCCGCTTGATTCAATTTCTGACTTCTTTATTGCTAACGCTAAAACAGGCGGTGGTGGTACCAATGTGGTTAACGTTATTTTGGTTGATTTTAGAGGCTTTGATACGCTTGGAGAAATTACCGTTTTAGGTATTGCTGCACTGGGTATATTTAAAGTACTTTCGAGAATCCCACTATTTATGCCAGCCAGTGATGGAGAGGGCAGACCTTGGGCACGAGAGCGCCATCCTATTTTGTTAGCCAGTATTTCACACAGCTTATTACCACTTGCATTGTTGGTATCGGCTTATATTTTCTTACGTGGGCACAACCTTCCGGGCGGTGGCTTTATAGCAGGCTTGGTGACGTCTATTGCCTTTATTTTACAATATATGGCACATGGTTCGGCGTGGATCAGCGAACGTTTTGGTGTTAACTATCGAAAAATTATTGCGTCAGGTATTGGTATCGCACTATTTACTGGGGTAGGAAGTTGGTTCTTTGATAAGCCATTTTTAACCACATGGTTTGATTATTTTGATATTCCATTTATAGGTAAAACAGAGCTTGCCAGCGCCATTGTATTTGACCTAGGTGTTTACCTAACCGTGGTAGGTGCTACGTTAATGATTTTAGCAAGTTTAGGTAATATGACAGCAGATACCCAGAAAAAAGAGGTAAATATTTAATGGAATTATTGTACGCATCTTGCGTTGGAGTATTGGTCAGTTGCGGTATATTTTTACTGCTAAGAGCTCGTACGTTTCCTGTTGTACTTGGGCTTACTATGATTTCATACGCTGTTAACTTATTTTTGTTTTCAGCGGGTCGTCTTACTATAAATAAAGCGGTGGTATTGGGTACTGGTACAGATTATGCCGATCCTTTGCCACAAGCCTTAGTACTTACTGCAATAGTGATTGGCTTTGCAATGACCGCCTTTGTGGTTATTTTAGCAATACGTGGGCGCGCCGATTTAGGCAGTGACCATGTTGACGGCCATTTAGTAAAAAGTGCAGCTGAAAGTAAGGAGCAAAAATGATTCAACATTTAGCTTCTCTCCCTATTTTACTGCCTATGCTAGCAGCCGTTATTTTACTGCTACCACCATGTGGAAAAAGTTTACATATTCGTCGTATTGCGTCGTCCATTATGGCAATTATCACATTTGCTATTAGCTTACTTCTTTTAATACACGTACATAATACGGGTATTAACGTTTATGCCATCGGTAACTGGTCAGCACCATTTGGTATTGTGCTTGTAGCCGACATGCTTTCTACGCTTTTGGTTGCACTTACATCGTTACTTGGCCTAGGTGTTATTTTATATAGCTGTGCTGGTGATGATGCTAAGGGGAACTTTTTTCACCCACTTGTTCACTTTTTAGTGTTAGGCGTTAACGGCGCTTTTTTGACCGGTGATTTATTTAACGTATTTGTATTTTTTGAAGTATTACTTATAGCGTCTTATTCATTACTTATGCATGCGGGCGATAAACAAAATACACGCGCGGCGCTGCAATATGTAATATTAAACTTAGTTGGTTCAAGCGTATTTTTAATTGGCTTGGGTATTTTATACGGTGTACTTGGTACATTAAATATTGCAGATATGGCTCAAAAAGTCTCATTACTAACAGGTGACGACGTATATTTAGCTAAAGCAGGTGGTTTATTACTGTTAGTTGTATTTGCACTTAAGAGCGCACTATTACCACTGCACTTATGGTTGCCAAATACTTATGCAAGCGCAAAACCTGTTGTCGCTGCGCTGTTTGCAATTATGACTAAGGTAGGCGTTTATGCCATGTTACGTGTATATACCGTAATATTTGGTGAGCAAGCGGGTTTGCTTGAGCACATGGCCCAGCCTTGGTTATGGGGCTTAGCAATTGCGACCATTATTGTAGGCGCTATCGGCGTTGTGGCAGCGCAAGACTTACGTAAGCTCACCGCAAATTTGGTTGTAGTATCGGTAGGAACTTTGGTTGCTCTTGTCGCACTACAAAACATAAATGCAACAGCTGCGCTTTTATACTATTTAGTACATTCAACGCTTGTATGTGCGGCGCTCTTTTTATTGGCCGATTTAATTGCAACTCAGCGAGGTAAAGCTGCCGACAGACTCGTTGGCGGACGCATGGTTAATCAGCCATTCCTGTTGGGAGGATGTTTTATTATTGCTGCGTTAACCGTAGCTGGCATGCCGCCTTTATCGGGTTTTATAGGCAAAATATGGATTCTTAAAACCACTTTAAATAGTGAGCAAGCCCAGTTGTTTTGGCCTGTTTATTTAATTATGAGCTTTGTATTACTCATTGCGCTTTCGCGCGCGGGTACTAGCTTGTTTTGGGAACGTAAAGACAGAAAAAATGAAAATTCAGATGGAGTAAATGCGCATCCACTGCAAGTAATAGTCATTATTGGATTACTGGCTTGCTCGCCATTATTAGTTATTTTCGGCGGTCCAATAAGCGAATACATGCTTGATGCAGCTACGCAACTGCACGATATAAGCGGTGGTATTAACGCTGTAATTAGAGGAGGTGCGTAATGAGATTACAAGCCCGTTATCGTTGGTTACCTACACCGTTTAGAAGTGTATTTTTATTTGTAATATGGCTGTTACTAAATAATAGCGTATCAGCAGGGCATTTAGTGCTGGCAACTTTTTTTGCCATATTTATACCGCTACTAAGTTTTTCGCTACGCGACCCTCAGCCACTTATTTTAAAGCCTGGCTTAGCATTCAAACAGTTAATTATAGTGCTTTACGATATTGTTGTGGCTAATTTACAAGTTGCTTTATTAATAATGGGGCCTGCAAAAAAGTTACGACCTGCATTTGTAAAAGTCCCTATAGATTTAATGCATGATATGCCAATTACAATACTCGCTAGCTGTGTATCATTAACACCTGGTACGGTTAGCGCCGAGGTTTACCCTATTCCAGAATCACTCGCGGAAGGGGAGGAACCAACTCAACGCTATTTATTGATACATGTGCTCGATTTAAAAGATGAAGAAGCACTTATTAAGCAAATAAAGCAACGCTACGAAGCTCCACTAAAGGAGATATTTCAATGTTAGACACTGTATTACTCATTGTTTTTTCGATGATTGGATTATCGCTATTACTTAATTTATGGCGACTTATTATTGGCCCATCAGTGCCAGATCGTGTTTTAGCGCTCGATACAATGTACATAAATGTAATCGCCTTGATTATTTTGTACAGCATTAGTATGGACACTGGGCTTTATTTTGAAGCAGCACTGCTTATTGCTATGCTAGGTTTTATAAGTACAGTTGCAGTATGTAAGTATTTACTGCGCGGCGATATAATTGAATAAGGTGAAAGCATGATCAGCGAATGGGTTGTATCAATATTATTATTGTTTGGTGGCGTGTTTATTTTAATTGGCTCCATAGGCTTAGTTAAGTTACCCGACTTTTTTATGCGTTTACACGGGCCAACTAAAGCTACCACGCTTGGTATGGCAAGCATGTTAATTGCGGCTATGGTTTATTTTGCTAATTCAGGGCACGGTCTAAGTGTTAAAGAAATACTGATCACTATATTTTTATTAATTACGGCACCTATTAGTGGCTACATGCTAATAAAGTCCGCAATACATTATAAGCTTAAAGCTAAAGAAGGCACTAAAGGCTTGGATAATGTAGAAGACGATTAACACGTAGTAAACTTATAAAAAGCCGAATAAATTCATTTTATTCGGCTTTTTTAGTCATTGCTTGTACCCTTTACAATACTGATTAATCGTGTGACTATAAAATAATTATTTATATTAAAGGATACTATTATGGGTAAGGCATTACTTTTATCGTTACTGATTTTTTCTAGCAGTTTATACGCAGATGAAGCGGCTAAGCAGCAAAAAATAGATGAACTAATTAATGTAATGAACATGGATGCTATGGTTGATTCTATGTATGGTCAAGTTGAAGGCATGATGAAAGGCATGTCTGATCAAATGGGTGTTAAACCTTCTGAGCAGCCAATTTTTGATAAATACTACGCAGATATGACAGCAGTATTAAAAACGCAAATGAGCTGGGCTAAAATGCAGCCAATGATGGTTAACGTGTACGACAAACATTTTAATGAACAAGAAATTGCCGATATGTTAGCCTTTTATAAAACAGATACTGGGCAAAAAATACTCGCAAAAATGCCAGTTGTAATGCAAGAATCTATGCAAATGTCACAAAGCTTAATGCAAGATGCAATGCCTAAAATACAAGCTTTAGCGCAGCAACTAAGTGACGAATTAAAGCAAAGCCGTAGCGAATCAAACTAGGACATGTAGATCTTTGTGGATTGAATTTGTTCAATCCAAGGAAGATTAACTTGCGGCGCGAGGTTTGTAACCTAGTGGGCTCGGTAACTGCTCCTGCGTTATCGCCTATTTATGGGTAATTACCACACTACACAGGCTCTGACTTGCCTGAATATTAAACATGTCGCTGTAAATTAAACCACCAATGATCCGCACGCCCTAAGATTAATGCGCCTTATTTAGGCGCTTCTTTCCTGAATTACACCCCCTCCAAATAGTACACGCCTGATATCAGCTCAAGTTAACTATATTTGTGTCATTATTTTATTAGTTTTGAAATAGTCATTGACCTATGTGTTGCACCTAGGTTTATTATGAAACTACTGAAACATGACGGAGCTAAATTATGTATGTTAAACAACTCGCCAAGTTAATGGGCGTGACTGCCGATACTGTTCGTCATTACACGCGTGTTGGGTTACTTAATCCAATACGCAGTGAAGAAAATGGCTATCAAGAATATACAAAGCGAGACCAGCAACGTTTAAAGTTTATTATTAGCTCTCGTCAACTTGGTTTTTCACTCAAAGATATTCAACAGATTATAGGCGAGTCAGAGCAGGGGAATTGTCCTTGTCCGTTAACGCGTAAACTCATTACTAAACGCCTAGAAGAAACCGAAGCACTATTTCAAGAAACATTAAAATTACGAAACAGAATGCATGCAGCTCTGGAGCAATGGGATACATCAGCCGATGGTGCAAATACCAGTGACGTGTGTAGTTTAATAGAATCTTTTGTTGATCCAATAAACGATTCTGCAAATAAGGAGCAGCGTAATGACGACTAATACAAAAGACACCGCGCAAAACTTTATTATTGAAGGTGCTAATTGTGGCAGTTGTGTGGCCAAAATTGAAAAAGCCCTCAATAGTGTTCAAGGTGCGCAAAGCGTAGAAATGAACTTTGCTGAGCGTACTGTACGTGTAGAAGGTAAAGCCGACGAAAGCACGCTTATTAAAGCAGTCGAAAACATTGGTTATTCAGCTAAGCCAATGAGTAACGAATCTGATCAAGATGCACTTGATGAAAAAGCAAAGTCAGACGAGGCACATTACAAAAAGCTAATGCGTAATATGATATTAGCGTTAGGAGTCGGTACACCGTTAATGATATACGGGCTTATTTTTGACATGAGTGTAACCACCGACACACAACGAATAGCGTGGTTTTTAGTGGGTATAGTCACGCTTGTAGTTATGGCTATATCAGGTAAACAATTTTACAACGGCGCATGGCAAGCATTTAAAAACCATGCGGCAAATATGGATACATTAATAGCGCTTGGTACAGGTACTGCGTGGTTGTATTCGATGTTTGTAGTAATCGCACCAAATTTATTACCAGAAGTCGCAAGACACGTATATTTTGAAGCGTCATCGATGATCATCGGTTTAATTAGTTTAGGGCTCGCTTTTGAAGTAAAAGCACGTGGGCGAACCTCACAGGCAATTAAACGCTTAATTGGTCTGCAACCAAAAACTGCACGCGTAATACGCGATGATCAAGAGCAAGACATCGACATTAGTGATGTTGTAAAAAATGATGAAGTACGTGTTCGCCCGGGTGAAAAAATCCCTGTAGATGGCGACGTTATTGAAGGCAGCAGTACGGTTGATGAGTCAATGCTTACTGGTGAGCCAATGCCTGCCCGCAAAAAAACGGGCGACAAAGTCGTTGCCGGAAGTATTAATAAAAGTGGCACTTTATTATTTAAAGCCACGCACATTGGTAGCGAAACCACACTTGCCAATATTATCAATATGGTAAAGCGTGCACAAAACTCTAAGCCATCAATAGGGCGCTTAGCTGATGTTATATCAGGGATATTTGTACCAACAGTCATGATTATAGCAGTACTTGCTGGCCTTGCATGGTTAAACTTTGGACCTGAGCCATCAATTGCTTATGCCGTTGTTGCTGTAACCACGGTACTTATTATTGCTTGTCCTTGTGCGCTGGGACTCGCAACCCCTATGTCGGTTATGGTGGGTATTGGTAAAGCCGCTGAGTCGGGAATATTAATTCGAAATGGCGAGTCGCTGCAAACTACATCTAAAATCACCACCATGATTTTAGATAAAACAGGCACTATTACTCAAGGCACACCGCAAGTTACCGATGTGGTTACATTTAACAACAGCGACGAAAATACAGTAATGCAATGTGTTGCAAGCCTTGAAAGTAGCTCAGAGCATCCACTGGCTGAAGCAATTACGGCATACGCTAAAAAGCATGGCTTAACACTGAGTAAAGTTACCGACTTTGATGCCATTACAGGTAAAGGCGTAACTGGCAGTGTTGACGGGCAAACATTGTTATTTGGCAACAAAGCGCTAATGGATAAATACAATGTGAGTGTTGATGATGCAACCGAGCAAGCTCAAACACTTGCCAGTGATGCTAAAACGCCCATGTATTTTGCAAGTAATAATAAGCTCCACGCTATTATTGCTGTAGCAGATCCTATTAAAGAGGATTCAGTAGAAGCGATTAAACGCCTGCAAAATAAAGGTATCCACCTAGTTATGCTAACTGGTGACAACAAAGCCACTGCACAAGCTGTTGCTAAGCAAGTTGGTATTGATGACTTTATTGCAGAAGTAATGCCCGATGACAAAGTAAACGAAGTAACAAAACGCCAAGCCAATGGTGAAATAGTGGGTATGACTGGTGACGGTATTAACGATGCTCCCGCACTTGCGCAAGCCGATGTAGGCTTTGCAATTGGTACAGGTACTGATGTAGCAATAGAAAGTGCAGACATTACCTTAATGCGTGGCTCGTTACATGGCCTTGCTGATGCAATTGCCGTGAGTAATGCAACTATTTCAAATATTAAACAAAACCTATTTGGTGCCTTTATTTATAACGTGGCGGGTATTCCGATTGCAGCCGGCGTGTTGTATCCATTTTTTGGCATATTACTTAACCCCGTTGTAGCAGGAGCTGCTATGGCACTTTCATCGCTTACTGTGGTAAGTAACGCTAATCGCTTACGTTTTTTCAAACCAAATAAATCGTAATTTAAGCTAAGGAGTACATTATGTTGATGATTAATATAGGTGGTGCACTGTTAATAGCCGCAATTATTTATTGGTTTTGGCTATACAAACCAGAGCAAACACAAAGTGATGACAATAAAGTAACGATAGTCGTTGATAACGGTATCTATAAGCCTGGCCATATTCAAGTGGCTGCCAACAAAGAGGTTGTACTTACCTTTGATAGAAAAGACAGCGCACCGTGCGCCGAAACAGTGATATTTCCACAGCTTGATATAAGTAAAGCTCTGGCAATGGGTGATGGTAATACAGTTAAACTACCTGCGCTTGAAGCTGGTGAATATGACTTTCATTGCCAAATGCAAATGTACAAAGGTAAGCTAGTTGCGCAGTAACCTGAACTAAGTAGGTGTTGGGGTCGTATAGTTGCTTTATATAAGCTGTGATATTAGCAGGAGTCGCTATATTAAATGAATAAATTAAACCCTAAAAAATTATTGAATAGTAAATGGACCGCAACACCTGCTATAAATAAAGAAAAGCACTTTATTATTGTTGAGGTGGAATTTGATGAAGACGGCAATGTAATTGAGTGTATTACCGAGGCTGTTATGTCAAAAAATCAATATCCAATTAGTTGGCGAGATTTAAAAGACAACCAAAAGTGGCTACAAGGGTGGAAGTAGTTTAAATCTATATAATTTACCTCCCTCAAATAGTGGCACTTTTAGCGGTACTTTTGCAGATGGCTGGCACACGATGTAGGTTTGCTTAACTCAAGCGAACCTATATTTTACGGCGCATTAAGTTATGAACTCAATGCTATAACTTAGCTTTCACATTGCAACCTTTCTAGATGAATTCGCCATTTGGCAACAAAACAGTTAATTTCAAAATATCACTTCACAATTTTTATAAAATACCTCAAAAAAATATAACTATCTAATTTTAAATAAGTTTATTTTTTAATAAACTTGAATAAATCCTATGTAATTTCCATGTTCATATTCAGTTTATTTTGAAGACGAACCTAAATGCTCCCGTCACTGGCTTTTTAGCTAAAGTGTGTCTTTTTAATTAAAGTTAACTTATTGATTTATATTGGCTTATTTTTTTTAGTTAAATGACTGTTGCTAAAAAGCAACAAAAGCATCTCCCCAAATTTAGCTTCTCTCGCTTTATATTGTTTAACCCATTGTTTTTAAATAACAAATAAAAAGTGGCATCGAAGTTGTAATACCAAGAGTGTATTAAGCAAAACGTGATGAAAGCCAAAGGCCTTAATCGCAACAACCCAATGAAGGAATACTATTATGAAAACATTTCAATCAACATTAGTACTAATGGCGCTAGCTTCTTCATCAGCGGCTTTTGCAGCAACAGATTTTGATACGCTAGACGTAGATGGTAATGGCGCAATCAGCCAAGCCGAAGCTTCAGTAGATGCTGAGCTTTTAAGCAAATTTGAAGAACTCGATACAAACCAAGATGGTGAGCTATCTGAAGATGAGTTTTCTAAGGCCTAAAATTAAAGCCTTAAGCAGTTAATGCTCTGTGATGTTATCTAAATTCTGAGTTGCCAAAGACAACCTAAGTAGGCAAGGGAGCCTACTAAAAAGAATAACCAGGAAGTGACTAGAGAACACTATTGAGCAAATTTATTTAGGACACCGCATACTTTTGAAGGATTAAATTATGAAAAAGCTACAATCAATATTTGTGCTCATAGCTATTGTTTCCTCGTCAGTTGTATTTGCAAACACAGACTTTGAAACACTTGATACAGGCGGCAATGCTTTAATTAATCGCTCTGAAAAATCGGCGCAAGTGATAGAGCAATTTGACGAGCTGAATGTTCAAAGTAGTGGTGGTCCGACAGAAAATGATTTTTTTGAATATTAATTTATTCAAACTTTACTCCTAAAGGATCTTTGAAAAGGACTTCTTACCTCTCTCTTATCAGGCACAAAGCCTAAGGAAACGCTTATGAAAACATTACACAAAACTTTAGGGCGTATTGATCTTTGTGGATTGAAATTTGTTCAATCTAGGAACGATTAAATCGCGGCGCGAGGTTTGTAACCTAGTGGGCTAAGTAAAAACCGAGCAACAAAGAGTTAATAGTCCCTAGAAAGAACCCAAAGGGCAGCGCATGTTTGGTATTTATGCTGCGTTATCGCCTATTTATGGGGAATAACCACACTACATAGGCTCTGCCTTGCCTAAAAACCAAACAGACTGCTGCAAATTCACCCACCAAAGATCAACACGCCCTACCACTTGTAGCCCTAGCTTCTTCTTCAGCGGCGTTTGCTGCGGTAGATTTTGATTCTTTTGATACTGATGGCGACGGCGTAATTAGCAAATCAGAAGCAGAAGTAAACTCGCAACTAGTACAGTTATTTGATCAATTAGATACAGATGGAAATGGCGAGTTATCTAAAGAAGAGTTTTCAAAGGTTCAATAACAGGCTCTATATTTAAGTTAGTCGTAAAGCCTTACCAGTCATACTCACAAAGCAGCTAAGTATTTAATACTTAGCTGCTTTTTTTGTGCATTAAAAATATTAGTAAGCTATTTTTCACCAAAACAGTGCAGCCTTTAATTTATTAAATCTGTAAGTTAATGATTTTATTTTAGTTTAATACTTGGTTTTAAACTTGCTTAGCTACTTATAAAGCGAATTTATGAGTATAAATGTATGGCAAGAATGAGTTATATCAGTAGTGTTGAGCGCTACCATGAGTACGAGCACGTGATACACAGTTTGCTTGAATCTATTTTAATGAGCATTGAAGATGGACTGACCAAAGAGCGTGATACACGCTATCTTATTAAGCAATATCCATTTTTAGAATTACAGTATTGCTTAAATGCAGAAGGTTTACAGCAGGGTAATAATGTCTGCTTTAAACGCGCCTATATAAAAAAGTTAGGGGCGAGTGGTAATCAGCAAGATTTAAGTGAGCGACCCTATTTTTTGAACGCTAAAGCAAGTGATAAAGTGTGCTTTACTGATCCCTACATTTCTATAGCGACTAACCATTTATGTATATCTGCAATAAAAGAGCTCAAAAAACCAATTAATAATCAACATTACTTGGTCGTTGATGTGAGTTTAACGCAGCTTATTGAGTTTATAATGGGGGATACAGCACGAGCCAATATGTCTCCTTATTTTAAAGCGGGGTACGGAATTATAGTTGCGTGTTTATTTAGCTTAGTGCTGTTTTTATTAAACATTGTATTTGGCGATATATACGCTTTATTAACCCATGTAGATACCTCCTCAGATCCGCTAGAGCCCTTTAGCATTATTATTTATATCACCTTGGCATTAGCAGTATTCGATTTAGGTAAAACAATACTTGAAGAAGAAATCCTTATGCATAAGGATATTTTTAGGCATTCATCTACGCGGCGTACCATCACACGGTTTATATCTACAGTGCTGATTGCTATATCAATTGAGGCGCTGTTAACCATGTTTAAGGCAGCACTTGGGCAGGCGGAATATTTAATGCCTGCAATAGCGATGATGCTGGCAGTGGTAGGGCTTTTAATTGCACTGGCTATTTATGTTTATTTAGGTGCAAAGGCCGAAACGTTATTAATGCAAGCTCGTATAAAGCAAAAACCCTCCAACTAGGAGGGTTTTATATTACTCAGTAATAGCTATTACTACTTATCTTGTGCGCGCTTAGCTTTAAAGTCAGACTCGCTAGTCCACTTTGGCCAATCGCCATTGTTTGCAAGTTGAGCGGCTATATCAACAATAAGATCTATATCTTGCTTAACTCCCTCTAGCGACCAATCAGCAGAGTAGTCGTCTGCTTCTTTATGGTATTTATGCGCAATGTACTCAGGGTCGGTATCGCCCAGGCTCATAAATAATAAACTAGGCACGCCTTGCTTAGAAAGCGAGAAATGATCAGATCTAAAAAACAAGCCATTTTGCGGGCGAGGATCCATTTTAACAACACGGCCTTGTGATTTTGCAGCCTTCGCTAAATAGTTTTCCATTGTCGATAAGTCTTTACCGTATTGTAAAATGTAGTCAGTACCATCAAGCACGTTCATGCCATCAATATTTAATAAACCGACCATTTTTTTTGTTGGTACAACCGCGCCCGATGCAAACTCTTCAGAACCAATTAATCCCGTTTCTTCTGCTGTAAAGTTAGCAAAAATAATTGAGCGTTTAAATGGTTTTTGCTTGTTCATTTCGCTCATGATGCGTGCAATTTCAAGAGTTGCTGCTGTGCCAGAAGCATTATCTACTGCGCCATTGTAAATTTTAGGACCAGTGTCGGTTTGCTTCGTACCAAAATGATCCCAATGTGCGCTTATAACCACGTACTCGTCAGGTGATTCGCTACCTGTAATTTGTGCAACGACGTTATGCGATTTTGCATGGGATATTTCGTTTTTAAAAACTAGGTTTGCTTTTAAGTTAAGAGGCGTCGCTTTAAAGTCATCACTTAATGCTGCTTGCTTTAAATCTTGATAGTTTAGCTTTGCAGCATTAAACATTTGCTCGGTCGCATCAAGTGTTAGCCAGCCCATAACCGGTAATTTTGATGCGTTTAAGTTGTTATCCATTAACGTGTATTTAGTACCCGTGTTTGAGCTTTCAACTACGCCCCAAGGGTACGCTGCGGGTGCTGTTTCGTGGACAATAAATACAGCCTTTGCACCTTGGCGAGCCGCTTCTTCATATTTATAAGTCCAGCGACCGTAGTAGGTCATTGCATTGCCAGTAAATAAGGCATCATTTTGAGTCGCAAAGCCTGGGTCGTTAACTAGCACAACCACTGTTTTACCCGTTACATCAATATTTTTATAATCATTCCACTTATATTCTGGCGCATTAATACCATAGCCAACGAATACAACGTCAGAGTTACGTACATCAATTAATGGCTGAAGTTGCTCGGTACGTGCAGTGAAGTCTTTACCTGATTCAAAGCTTAAATCACCTACCTTTAACTGCATATCCTGATTAGCCGTCACCATTGCCATTTTTACAGGCTGTAAGTATTTACCCTTATAAGCTCCGGTTAAACCCAGCGCTTTATATTGCTCGCTTAAGTAGCCTACTGTTTTTACTTCGCCATGAGTAAGCGGGCCGCGGCCTTCAAAGTCATCCGAGGCTAGCGTTTTAATATGTTGTTTAATATTGCTAAGGCTTACACCAGGTGTGTTTTCAAGGTTGGTTTGCTCATCAACAGGGTCTGAGCAGCCAAATAAGGTAACTAGCAAGCTTAAGCTTGCGCCTTTTAAAAGAGTCGATGCCATAGTCTTCATATTGTTATTTAATTAGGCTTTCAATATAAAGGAAGCACCGCAGCGATGTCGAATTTTTATCGAAAACTTTTCACGCAATTGCAGATTAGTTTTATAAGGTGTATAAATAACGAACAACCTAAAGGAGCATATAATGAGCCAATGTAAAAAAAGTGGGTATTTATTTATAGCTAGTGGGATTGCATTTTGTGCTGCAGCATTATTAGCTGAGCAAGCAATGTTTTTTGCCTTAGCTGCAGCCTTTGTTGTACTAGGCACAATTACTATAAAAAAAGCGGCTTAATAGCCGCTTAGTTTTATTTAAATGATTGCAACCACCACTTATCGTGTATGGGGGCATCATTTATTGTAAATATTTGACCAAACTGTGGTGTACTTAATGCAACGTTATTGGCTGTACTTGCTGCTGTCACTCGCTCAAGTGGGTCTATCCAGGTATGAAACGCTAAATCAAATGTACCATTATGAATGGGCACCATGATTTTACCTTGCAAGTCCAAGTGCGCCTTAACAGACTCTTCCGGCGTCATATGAATATCGGCCCAGTCTTTATCATAAGCACCGGTTTCAATAAGCGTTAAATCAAATGGCCCGTACTTGTTACCTATTTCTTTAAAGCCAGCAAAGTAGCCTGAGTCACCACTGAAAAAGAGGTTTTGTTCCTTTGATTTAATAACCCACGACCCCCACAAGGTATTATTTGTATCACTAATACCTCGGCCAGAAAAATGCTGAGTAGGTGTAAAGGCAACTAATGCATGCTCAGTTTCTTGTTCTTGCCACCAATTAAATGAAGATATTTTACTTGGTTCAATCCCCCATTTTTGTAAATCAGTTTCAACACCTAAAGGAACATAAAACTGTTTTGTTTTTGCAGCTAGTTGTTTTACAGCTGCTTTATCAAGGTGGTCGTAATGATTATGCGATATAAGCACTCTATCTATCTCAGGTAGATCAGTAATGCTAATTGGAGTGGGCGAAAAGCGTTTTGGTCCTAAAAACGAAAATGGCGAAGCGCGCTCACTAAATACGGGATCAAGTAGCCAGTATTCACCATGCACTTTTAATAGCACCGTAGAGTGCCCTAATTTAACTACGTGAATGGTATTATTGCTTAATTTATCTAGCATATCTTTTGTTAATGAGTGCATAGGCACCGGACTAGAAGGGCTAATATTGGTACGTTTTTCTTTAATATAGCGCGCTATTAGTCCCAGTGTTTTTTCAATGTAGTCGGCTCAACTTTGGCATCGTTGTGAAACTTACCATTGTCAAAATGCTTAATATTAGCTGTATTTTCTAACCCATGAGCAACTAAACTTTTATTCACGCTATACACTCTACAAATAATGACGGCGATGATCACAACTAACCATTTAAAAAATGTCATCGTTAAACCTTAAAGTAAACTAGTGAGTGTAGTTTTTCATTGTTTATATAAAAAGTAAACTACTTAGTGCATTTTTTTATTGTTTGGTTAAAATACATGTATAAGTAATTGAAGATCCCATTATGAAATTATCAGAAAAAAAACGCATAGATATATTAGAAGCTGCAGAGCAATTATTTTATGAAAATGGTGTAGAGCATACCAGTATGGATCAAATTGCTGCTAAAGCGGGTGCATCAAAGCGTACTGTGTATAACCATTTTATGACTAAAGACGAACTGTTTCAGGCTATATTATCAACGATGCTGGCTAAAATTAATCATGGTGATATTATTCCCTTTGATAAAAACAAGCCTATTGAGCAGCAACTTAGCGCTATTGCAGAGCAAGAAGTAGGGATGCTCACTTCCCCCGATTTTTTACGCATTGCTAAAATAGCTTTTATGCAAATGCTACAAGAGCCACAGCTAGCTAAATCTTTGAGCAATAATACAATGGGATGTATGAGCTACTTTGAAGGTTTTTTAAAAGAGGCTACTAAGGCTAATACTTTAAAAGTTGATGACTTAAACATTGCAGCAAAACAGTTTGTGTATCAGTTAAAGTCTTTTGTATTTTATCCGTTGCTTTATGGGTTTGAAAAAGCAGAAGAGCAGCAAAATAATAAAGTAATAGAGCAAACTGTTAGTTTGTTTTTAGCTAAATATAAAGCCTAAATACAATACTGTGCACTAAAAGCAAAAAACCAGCATTAGCTGGTTTTTTAGCATAAGTTGCAGTTAGCTTTAAGCGTCTGCAAGTTTTACGCGGATCTTACTTTTATCAACAGTAGATTGGTTAAGTGCTTTAATAGCGCTTTTACTTTCTATGTCGTTTGGCATTTCTAAAAAGGCAAAACCTTTAGATTGGCCAGTTTCTTTATCAAGTACTAAGTTACAGGTAGTCACTTTACCGTGCTCTGCAAATAAAGTACGAAGCTCATGCTCTGTGGTAGCACGAGACAAGTTACGAACTAATAGTTTCATAATGAACCTAAATAATTATGTCAGTACTAATTATCTCAACTTAGATGGGTTTAACCTAATTTTATTTGATAAATGGTAAAAAAAATTTATCACATACAAAAATGCCGTTAGTTTAATTTATTAACTAACGGCATTTTTTACTATAAAAGTAGTTTAATACTTAAGTTTATTTATTTCACTTCTTTACCAGCGGCTTGTTGATCTGCGTGGTAGCTTGAGCGTACAAACGGGCCTGAAGCCGCGTGAGTAAAGCCAATTTCGTCTGCATACGCTTTTAAGCCATCAAACTCTACTGGTGGCACGTAGCGCTTAACCGGTAAGTGATGCTTAGAAGGTTGTAGGTATTGGCCTACAGTTAGCATGTCAACGTTATGCGCACGTAAATCGCGAAGTACTTCTTCAATTTCGCTAATCTCTTCACCTAAACCTACCATTAAGCCTGATTTAGTTTTAACTTCTGGGTGAGCTTCTTTGAAGCGACGAAGTAATTCTAATGACCATTTGTAGTCAGCACCTGGACGAGCTAGTTTGTATAAACGTGGCGCAGTTTCAAGATTGTGGTTAAACACATCAGGTGGCGTCTCGATTAATATCTCTAGTGCACGGTCCATACGACCGCGAAAATCTGGTACTAAAATTTCGATAGTGATTGTTGGATTGTGCTTACGAATTTCGCGAATACAATCAGCAAAGTGTTGTGCACCACCATCACGTAAATCATCACGGTCAACCGAAGTGATTACAACGTAGCTTAGCTTCATATCTTTAATCGTAAGTGCTAGCTTTTCAGGTTCAGTGGCATCAGGTTTTAATGGGCGACCATGGGCAACATCACAAAATGGGCAACGGCGAGTACATATTGCACCTAAAATCATAAAAGTAGCTGTACCGTGGTTAAAACATTCTGATAGGTTAGGGCACGAAGCCTCTTCACATACCGAGTGTAAGCCATGTTTACGTAGCGCTTTTTTAATGCCGTCAATGCGATCGGTAGATTTAGGTAAGCGAATTTTTAACCATTCTGGCTTACGTAACATTTCAGTTTTTTCTGTAGGTAAAACTTTTACTGGGATCAACGCCATTTTTTCTGCGTCGCGTAGTTTTACACCTGGTTCCATTTTGACTGGTTTATTCATTCGTTTTCAAACCCTTCAGTATGCTTAACCTGTGTTGCATTAAGCTTATTGATCATGTGTTTCACCAATCCTTCACCCGCACTTTCTAGGTTTTGAGGACCATCTAATTCTTTAGTTTGCACCATATTCATGCCCGCATAACCACATGGGTTAATGCGTAAAAATGGACTTAGGTCCATATTAACATTTAATGCTAAGCCATGAAACGAGCAACCACGACGAACTCTTAACCCAAGAGATGCAATTTTGCTGTCGTTAACGTAAACACCTGGTGCATCAGCTTTAGCATACGCCTTGATACCGTATTCGGCGAGTGATTCAATAATGCACTCTTCAAGCCACGTAACTAGTTCACGTACACCAATTTTTAAACGACGTAGATTAAATAATACATACATCATTTGCTGGCCAGGGCCGTGATAAGTTACTTGCCCGCCACGGTCAACTTTAATCACCTCAATGTCGCCAGGAGCAAGTAAGTGTTCGTCCTTACCAGCTTGACCTTGGGTGAATACACTCTCGTGCTCTACAAGCCAAATTTCATCTGGCGTATTTTCATCACGGGTGTCGGTAAAGTCCTGCATTTTTTGCCAAATTGGCATATAACGCTGGCGACCCAGTTGGCGTACGATCAAAGTGTTTTCGTTCACAACAAATCTCAACTATGGATTAAAGCATGTGGCGTACGTCATCAATATTGCTGATCACGTTGTAAATTTCTTCAATGTGTTTGCCACTAGTAACTGTTGCTATAAGGCTTACTGACTCGTAATTACCTTTACTGCTTGGTTTTACTTTAGGGGCGTAATCGCCAGGTGCTATTGGTTGTAACTTAGCTAAAATTTGATCAGTTAAGTTTACATTAGCTAAACCCATTATTCTGAATGTAAATGGGCAAGGGTACTCTAGGTACTCATCAAATTTAGTATCTTTAACAGGTTGAACCACGACGGTGACTCCTCATACAAAAGTGTGGACTCTATGCAAGCTCGAAGCTTAATACAGATAGGCAATTAGCAGTCTTGCTTATATGGGGCGCATTCTAACATTTTTCAAGCAAAAAAAAACGCCTCACAGTGGAGACGTTTAAATTAGTTACCCACGTTAGTAGGGCAACTGTAAATTACTGCATTATCTGTAAACGTAAGTAATCATAAATTTTGCTAAAGAAGCTGCCTTCTTCCACTTCTTCAAGTGTTACTAGCGGGTATTGAGCAATATCTTCGCCCTCTAGTTGTAAGAATAACGTACCTACTTTAGTACCTTTAGCAAGTGGTGCTTCAAGCGTGTTATCTAGCTCAAAGTTAGCTTTAAGGTTTTTATGCTGACCACGTGGGATAGTAATCGGTGTATCTTCTAAAATACCTAAAGATACATTTTCTTTGTTACCCATCCAAATACGTTGTTCTGCAAAGCTATCGCCTGCTTTGTACGGAGTAATTGTTTCATAAAAACGAAAACCATAGTTAAGTAGCTTTTTACTTTCTACTTTACGAGCACGTTCGCTGGTAGTACCCATAACAACAGCAATTAAACGCATATCGTTTTTAGTTGCTGAGGTAACTAGGCTGTAGCCTGCTTCTGATGTATGGCCAGTTTTAATACCGTCAACATCTAAGCTTTCGTCCCACAATAATGAGTTACGGTTATATTGCTTAATGCCGTTATAAGTAAATGACTTTTGCTTATAAAGTGCGTATTCATCGGGTACATCACGAATAAGTGCAGCACCAAGTGTCGCCATATCGCGCGGAGTTGTGAAGTGCTCGTCAGTATCAAGGCCGTGGCTGTTGATAAAGTGGCTGTTGCTCATACCTAATTTAGCAGCATGTGCATTCATTAAATCAGCAAATGCGCTTTCGCTTCCAGCAATATGCTCAGCCATTGCAACACATGCATCATTACCAGATTGAATAATAATACCGTGGTTAAGCTGATCAACACTAATTTGCTTACCTACTTCAATAAACATTTTAGAAGATTCTGGGAAGTTTTTAGCCCATGCTTTTTCGCTTACCGTTACCATATCGGTATTGGCAATGTTACCGGCTTTAATTTCAGTACCAATTACATAACTGGTCATCATTTTAGTTAAACTTGCAGGTGCTAGCTGTGTGTCAGCTTCACCTTCAGCAATTACTTTACCAGTTGTAAAGTCGACTAAAAAATAACCTTTTGCATTAACTTGAGGTGGTGCCGGAATAATTTGGGCGCTGGCTGAGAATACGGCGGCTGTACAAACTAGGCCGCATACACCTTTGAGGATTTTATGTTTAATAGATTTCATCATACTCATTAATGGTTAAAGTTAAAGATTCGCGTTACGCCATTTTATACCCAAACTACCCTGAGATGCGAGCATCCTGGGGTAGTTTGGGTATTAGTCTTACTGAGTGTATAGCAAGAACGCGTTTTGAAATTGATCTTGTTTTAATTTTTGTAATACTTCTTTTGCATGCTGGGCATCTTTAATAGGGCCGAGGTGCAATCTATAAATAGCGTCCTTTTGAACGATATTTGTTGGTAATTTATACTGACTTCTTAACGTGCTTGCTAGCGCTTCAATGTTTGTTAGTGTACTACCTGCAGCTACTTGAATATAGGTTTGATTTACAGCAGAGCCAGCAAGCGTAACGGCCTCTAGCTTAACCTTTGCTGTACCATGAGTGTAATAACCAAGCTTATAAGCGGCTGCGTACGAAAGGTCAATCACTCTATCGTCATGAAACGGGCCCCGGTCGTTTACGCGCACTATTACCGATTTACCATTTGCGGTATTGGTTACTTTAACAAAGCTAGGTAATGGCAGTGTTTTATGCGCTGCGGTCATGGCAAACATATCGTAGGTTTCACCATTTGAGGTGTGATAACCATGAAACTTACGACCATACCACGAGGCAATACCTTCCTCAGAATAACCTGTTTCATCAAGCATCGGGGAATAGCTTTTACCAAGCACTGTGTATGGGCGGCTAGCGCTAGCACTTTTAGTGGTTTCGGTTACTATAGCGTCTTGCATCTCAAGTGTAGTTGGGGCTCTTAATGGCGCTGCATCATGACGCATACTATAACGGCTACTTGATCCGCTACTACAAGCACTTAAAAGTAAAATTAATAATGTAGTAAATATAAGCTGATTAGTGTGTCGCATTATTTTAAAAGCATCCTTTTATCTGTCGCAATTGACATAATAATGCCAAATCCTGCCATTAACGTCACCATCGATGTACCACCATAACTAATCAGTGGTAAAGGTACGCCTACAACAGGTAATAAACCCGACACCATGCCTATGTTTACAAATACGTACACAAAAAAGGTGAGGGTGAGTGCGCCTGCGAGCAATTTACCAAATGCATCTTGTGCATTAACAGCAATGTATAAACCACGGCCAATAATAAACAAATACAGGCTTAGTAAAACACATACGCCAAATAAACCAAATTCTTCGCTTAAAACCGAAAATATAAAGTCGGTGTGGCGCTCTGGCAAAAATTCTAATTGCGATTGCGTACCAAGCAGCCAGCCTTTACCTTCTATACCGCCTGATCCAATAGCAATTTTAGATTGAATAATATGATAACCCGAACCGAGCGGATCGCTCTCAGGGTCTAAAAAGGTGAGTACACGCTGCTTTTGATAATCGTGCATACCGTAGTGCCAAAATGGCCATGCGGCAAGCGCTACAATAGAGCTTAAAAAGCCGATTAAACGCCAACTTAAGCCCGACAAAAACAATACAAATATACCTGAACTAGCAATAAGTATGGCGGTACCTAAATCGGGCTGTTCTTTAATTAATAATGTAGGGAGCATTACAATCATAAAACCAATAATTAAGTGCAATGGACGAGGAGGTAGGTGATTACGCCCTATATACCAAGCAACCATCATCGGTACTGCTAATTTCATTAGTTCAGCAGGTTGAAACCGTGTAACGCCTAAATCAAGCCAGCGCTGTGCGCCTTTTGAACTTACACCAAACAAAAGTACACCCACTAGCATTAATAAACCAACGCAATAAAGTGGGATTACTAAACGCTTTAGTGTGGCAGGCGAAAACTGGGCTAAAATAACCATAGCAACAATCGCACCGCCCATACGGGTCATGTGCCTAATCATCATTGAAGAGTCTTGCCCGCTGGCGCTGTATACAACCATTATGCTACCAGCCATCATGATAAGTAATGCGATAAGCAGTGGTAGGTCTAGGTGCATGCGCATCCAAATAGAGCGTTTATCGTGCAAGTCGGTCATGGTGTATCGTTCCTTGCAAGATTAACTGGATTGGCTGCAAAGTAATAATCCATAAGTTGGCGAGCAATTTGAATACCGCCGTGGTTGTTTTCTAATACAACAGAAACCACAATTTTTGGATCGTTATAAGGTGCAAACCCTACATAAATAGTGTTGTCACGTTGGCGCTCTTTAAGCGATTTAGCATCGTAACGTTCACCTTGTGCAATACTTACTACTTGCGCGGTACCGGTTTTACCCGCCGAATCGTAGTTAGTGCCTTTAAATGCTTTGTGCGCTGTACCAGATATTTTTCGGACCGTGTTATGCATAGCATCTAACGATACCTGCCAATGACGTGGATCTTTTAAAATAACAGGGGGTTTTTCTTCGTTATTTATTTGCGTTACATCGCTATCTTTTTTAACCACTTGCACTAAATGAGGCGGGTGATTAATACCACGATTAACCAATATGTTAGTTGCGTTTGCAATTTGAATTGGTGTAGCAGTCCAATAACCCTGTCCAATACCTACCGAAATAGTATCGCCGCGCCACCAAGACTCTTTAAAGCGACCTTCTTTCCATTCTTTTGAAGGTAGAATAGCGGTGGTTTCTTCGTGAATATCAATACCAGATAAATCGCCATAACCAAAACGCGCCATAAAGTCGCTTATTTTAGTTATGCCTAATCGATAAGCCGCATCGTAAAAGTAAGTATCGCAAGACTCTTCAATCGCTTTGTATACATCAACATGACCATGACCCCACCGTTTCCAGTCTCGCCATTTGTGTTCAACGTTTGGAATTTGAAAAAAGCCAGGATCCCACATTGATGTTGATTCATTTACTATATTTTCTTCAAGCGCTAATACAGCCATTAAGGGCTTTACCGTAGAGGCAGGCGCATAACGACCTTGCGTAGTACGGTTTATTAACGGACGGTCTTGGTTAAGTAACGCTTTATAATTTTTGCTGCTAATGCCGTGTACAAATAAATTTGGGTCGTAACTTGGGTTTGAATAAAGTGCCAGCACGCCACCATCTTTTGCATCCATAACTACAACAGCGCCACGCATATCTTTAAGCCCATGCTGTGCAATTTGTTGCAAGCCAATGTCTAAGGTAAGTACTAAATCGCTACCAGGTTGTGGCTGGGTCATGCTTAGAGTGCGAATTACACGGCCACGGTTATTAACTTCTACCCGTTGTGAGCCCACTTTACCGTGCAATGTCTCTTCATAGTATTTTTCTAATCCGAGCTTGCCAATATCATATGTAGCACGGTAATTGGTTGCACGATCTTCTTGTTCTAATTGGTTTAGCTCTTTTCTATTAAGCTTGGCAACATATCCAAGCGCATGCGTTAGCGTGTCGCCAAATGGGTAGTAGCGAGCCAGACGTGCCTCAATACTAAAACCAGGAAATTTATGCTGATTAACCGAAAATTTCGCCACTTCTGTTTCGTCTAAGCGGGCTTTTAATACTTGTGATTTAAAACGACGGGTGTGTTTTATATCTTTTAAAAAGTCTTGTTTATCTTGCTCTGTAATCGCAATTATTTTACTTATTTGATCAAGCGATTCGTCAAGGTCATCTACCTCTTCGGGGATGACTTCA
Source organism: Pseudoalteromonas sp. SWN166 (assembly GCF_015864485.1). NCBI lineage: Bacteria > Pseudomonadati > Pseudomonadota > Gammaproteobacteria > Alteromonadales > Pseudoalteromonadaceae > Pseudoalteromonas > Pseudoalteromonas sp. SWN166. Next base: position 10,684 of record NZ_JADYXB010000003.1, on the reverse strand, counting down.
AGGTTGTAAACAGGTTTGTTTTCAGCAAGTAGCACACCGTTACGGTCGTAAATTAAACCACGGTTGGGTGCAATAGGAATAACTTTAATGCGGTTATCGTTGGAGCGGGTTTGGTAGTCTTGGTGATCTTCTACCTGAATAGTATAAAGATTAGAAAGTAATACAGCGACTAATCCTAATACAAAAACAAAACCCACGAATGCTCGCCTAGCAAATAAGTTTGCTTCTGCGGAGTGGTCACGAATAGTGGGTCTATGTTTTAGCATGGCAAGGGGTTACTCGCGATGATAAGGATGGTTGTTATTTAAGCTCCAGCCTCGGTAAAGGCTCTCTGCAACAATTATACGCACCAAAGGGTGCGGCAATGTTAAATTAGATAACGACCATTTTTGCTCAGAAGCTGCAATGCACTCTGGAGCAAGTCCTTCAGGTCCGCCAATAAGTAAACTTACATCGCGGCCGTCGAGTTGCCATTTTTCCATATTTTTAGCAAGTTGGTGAGTATCCAGCGCTTTCCCTGTTACCTCTAACGTTACAATACGATTGCCTTTTGGAATAGCCGCTAATGTTTTTTCACCTTCAATGTGTAAAATACGCTTTATATCTGCGTTTTTACCACGTTTTCCGGCTTGAATTTCAATTAACTCAAGGGCCATATCTTTAGGGAAACGGCGCTGATATTCTGCAAATCCCGTTTCTACCCATGCTGGCATTTTGGTACCAACAGCAATCATTTGTATTTTCACGTATTACTTCCAAGCATTGTCTAAAATAAGTGAGCGTTTAGCCCCACAGTTTTTCTAGATCGTAATAGATACGTGCTTCGCTTTGCATCACGTGTACAACCACATCACCTAAATCAACCAGTGCCCATTCGCCGTCGCCTTCACCTTCATAACCTAGTGGTTCTGAATCTGCATGACGCGCTTCTTTTGCTAAGTGATCAGCAATTGACTGTACGTGACGTTTAGAAGTACCAGAACAAATTACCATGTAATCTGTGATATCTGATGTCTTAGTTACGTCAATATGAACGATGTCACGCGCTTTCATATCGTCAATTTTATCCATTGCAAAGGCGAGTAGTTGTTTTGAATCCAAGGTTTTGTCTCAATTTAAAAATTTAATGGCGCGCATTTTAACACGCTAGGAGTTTTTAAGCATCAATTTGATAGAGCTGATGCATTTGTATGTAATGACTCACTGCATCGGGCAATAGTTCATTCTTTTTATTACTTATTTTTAGCTGCTTGCGAATAGTACTTGAGGCCGCATCGAGCATTTCACCGGGTAAAAAATAAAGTTTACCGGCAAGTGACTGTTTAAGTGTTGCTGCTTCGTCTACATTTGCGTGCTGCATATAGCTTTTTAGCTCGCCATTAACAGTGCAATGTTGAGCAGGGCGCTGGTAGACCACAATATGACAAAGTTGCGTTATTGCTTGCCACTCAAACCATTTATCCAGATTGTTAAATGAGTCCATACCAATTAAAAATAAAATAGGTGTAGTGGGGTGCTCTTTACGAAGTTCTTGCAAGCTCAGTAACGAGTACGATGGACCTGTTCGGTTAAGTTCTCTTAAATCGAGTTCAAAATGAGGATAAGGTGCAATAGCTGCGTTTAGCATATTAATTCGATGCTGCGTACTAATACCCGGCGCTGCTTTGTGAGCAGGGAGTGCACACGGCATAAAATAAAGCGTATCTAAATTAAACGCATTAACGCATTGCTGCGCCATATTTATATGGCCTAAATGGACTGGGTCAAAGGTACCACCAAAAATTGCGATCATTTAACACCCATTAGCTATTTATTAATTAGCCGTGTGGCACGGCATAGGAATGTTAAGCGGCTGGCAAAATTTAATGCAAATATGTGCAAGCGCTTGGTAAGGTGCTATTAACTTACCTTGCTTATAACTGGCATCAAACAACGCTACATCACTATTTATTTGCTCTAGTGTGTGCATGTTTAACCGGTTAATAGCATTTTGAACTGGGCCTTGTTGGTTTTTCCAAATAGCCTTTTGTTTAAATAAATTAGCGATAGGCTCGCCATTTAGTAAACCAAGTTGCACACTTATTAGTGTATTAAGCTCTTTGGTAATTGCCCACAAAATGCTCACCACTTCGGTGTTATCGCTCGCAAGTTTGTTTAATACTTTTATAGCTTGTTTAGCGTGACCATTTAATAGTGCATCACTTAAATCAAAAATATCAAACTTGGCTTGATTTAAAAGCCCTTGCATTACTAATTGCTGAGTAATTAAAGTATTGCCGTGCAGTAGTGAGAGTTTTTCAAGCTCCTGAAAACACGCTAATAAGTTACCTTCAGTGGCATTAATTAAGCTTACTTTGGCGTCGTTTTGTACATTGAGCGATAAACGTTGGCATTGATCGTCAAGCCATCGTTTTACATGCGTGCCTGTAAGCGGGTAACAAGGAACAAATACGCCTAGTTTATCAAGGGCTTTAAACCATGCACCACGTTGTACTTCTTGGCTGGCTTTAGCGCCTTTAACAATTAAAATAGTATCGGGATTAACCAGCTCAACTACTTTTTTAAAGGTGTTGCTGCCTATAACGCCTGGCTTTTGTTGGTTCAAATCAAGCTCAATAATAGTGCGCGCACTAAACAGCGACATGCTTTGATACTGGGCTATAATTTCTTGCCAATCGAACCCTTGCATTAAAGTAAACTTAATTACCTCATCAAACCCTTGCTGCTTAGCAACGTCACGAATTTGCTGTACGCATTGCGTTTCTTGAAAAGGCTCTTCCCCAAACACTAAATAAAAAGGCTTTAGCCCTTTACTTAGTTCACTCGGTAATTGATTAGCGTAGCAGCGCATTATAGTTGCGACAGCTCTCTAACAATACGACGACTGGCTTGCTCACGAATCTCGCTAATGAGTAGCTCAAGCTCTTTTGCTTTTGCTAATGCATGATCCGGATCGTCTTGGTAATTACGGTACAGTTCAAAGCGTTTTTCTATCGCTTTTTCACCTGGTCGTTTAACTACATACGATACGCCATAAGCGAGCTCGTATTCAGCAACCTGACCATTTTGAAACAACGAAAGTGTTTGGCGTTCGATAGTTTCTTTACGTAAATACAATTGAGCTTTATCTTTAGCTGACGATACTAGCTTTACATTACTCGCTTTAAGTTCTTTTTTAAGCTCAGTAAATAAAGTCGATTTTTCGTCATCGCCTACAAGTGTTAGCTGTTTTAAGTTATCAGGCAAGCTAGAGGCTTTTTTTAAATGAAAGCCACAGCTTGATAACAAAAAACAGACTAGCACTAAGGCTAGTCCATTTTTAATGGCGTTAAATGCAGCCATATTAGTTAGCTACCACGTTAAGTAGTTTGCCTGGTACGTAAATAATTTTACGAATAGTTGAGCCATCTGTAAATTTAGTGACGTTAGATTCAGCAAACGCAAGGGCTTCTACTTGCTCTTGAGTTGCACCAGCTGCCACGGTTAACTTAGCGCGAAGTTTGCCATTTACTTGCACGATGATTAATTTTTCATCTTCTACAAGAGCCGACTCGTCAACTTTTGGCCACGCAGCATCTAAAATCTCGCCTTCTTTACCAAGCTCTTTCCAAAGCTCATGTGATAAATGCGGAGTAATTGGTGCAAGCATAATAATTAATGCTTCAAGTGCTTCATTAGCAATCGCTACATCTTGTTTGTCGCTCAGTGGTGCTTTTAATAACTTATTAGAAAGCTCCATAATAGCGGCAATAGCGGTGTTAAAGGTTTGACGACGTTCAACATCATCAGTCACTTTAGCAATGGCTTTGTGTAAGTCGCGACGTAATACTTTTTGTGGGTTAGTTAGCGCTGATTTATCAAGTGCTTGGTAACCTACTGTTTTAACGTCTACCGCGTATTTCCATACACGCTTTAAGAAACGGTGTGCGCCTTCTACGCCCGAGTCTGACCATTCAAGCGTTTGCTCTGGTGGTGCTGTAAACATCATGAATAAACGCACTGTATCTGCACCATACTGGGCAATTACATGTTGTGGGTCTATACCGTTGTTTTTAGACTTAGACATTTTGCTCATACCTGATGAGAATACCGGTTCACCATCTTCTTTGTGCCATGCTTTAGTTACACGGCCTTTATCGTCGGTTTCGGTGTTTACATCAGTTGGCGAAATCCAAATGTCGCCGCCTTTTTCATCTTTACGATAAAATGTTTCAGCAAGTACCATACCTTGACAAAGTAAGCGGTCAAACGGCTCGTCTGAATTTACTAAACCAAAGTCACGTAATAATTTATGGAAAAAGCGCGAGTACAATAAGTGTAAAATTGCATGCTCAATACCACCAATGTATTGGTTTACTGGTAACCAGTAGTTAGCAGCCGCTGGATCTAGCATGCCTTCGTCGTAGCGTGGGCTACAGTAGCGTGCGTAGTACCAAGACGATTCCATAAAGGTGTCAAACGTATCAGTTTCGTGAAACGCAGGTGCGCCATTTACGGTTGTTTTAGCCCACTCTGGGTCTGCTTTAAGTGGTGAAGTTACACCGTTCATTACCACATCTTCTGGTAGTCGAACGGGTAGCATATCTTCTGTTGCGGCAAGTTCTTTACCATCTTCATCGCTAAGCATTGGAATTGGAGAACCCCAATAACGCTGACGGCTAACACCCCAGTCACGCAGGCGGAAGTTTACTTTACGCTCACCAACGCCTAGTGCTTCTAATTTGTCGGCAATCGCTTTAAAACCAGCTTCAAAATCAAGGCCGTTAAATTCACCCGAATTTACAAGTACGCCTTTATCAGTAAACGCTTCTTCTTTTAGGTTTACTTCAAGGTCTGAACCCTCAGCAGGTGCAATAACTTGTTTTATATCTAGGCCGTACGCCGTTGCAAACTCAAAATCGCGTTGATCGTGTGCAGGTACTGCCATTACAGCGCCTGAGCCATAATGCATTAATACAAAGTTAGCAACCCAAATTGGTACTTGCTCGCCCGTTAATGGGTGAGTGGCGTAAAAGCCTGTTGCTATGCCTTTTTTCTCCATTGTTGCCATGTCTGCTTCGGCAACTTTGGTGTTTTTGCATTCTTCAACAAACATTGCAATAGCATCGCTATTTTTAGCGGCTTCTTGTGCAATAGGGTGGCCACCGGCAACAGCAACATACGTAACACCCATAAAGGTATCTGGACGAGTTGTGTATACGCTAAATGTTTCGTCGTTATCGGTGCGTTTAAATTCAATATCACACCCTTCAGAGCGGCCAATCCAGTTACGCTGCATTGTTTTAACTTGCTCTGGCCAATCTTCTAACTTGTCTAAATCGTCAAGTAGCTCTTGTGCGTAGTCAGTAATTTTAATAAACCACTGTGGAATTTCTTTTTGCTCAACTACAGCACCCGAACGCCAACCGCGACCGTCAATAACTTGCTCGTTAGCGAGTACGGTTTGATCCACTGGATCCCAGTTAACCGTCGACATTTTTTTATACACTAGGCCTTTTTCATAAAGCTTAGTGAAAAACCACTGCTCCCACTTGTAGTATTCTGGATGACACGTCGCAATTTCGCGATCCCAGTCATAACCAAAACCTAATTGCTTAAGTTGGGTACGCATGTAATCAATATTTTCGTAAGTCCACTTAGCGGGTGCTGTTTTGTTTTTAATAGCAGCGTTTTCTGCAGGTAACCCAAACGCATCCCAACCCATAGGTTGCATTACGTTTTTGCCTTGCAGGCGCTGGAAACGAGAAACAACATCACCAATGGTGTAGTTACGCACATGACCCATATGCAGTCGACCACTCGGATAAGGGAACATAGAAAGGCAGTAATACTTTTCTTTGCTCTCATCTTCAGTGACTTTAAATACCTGGTTTTCTTCCCAGTAGCTTTGTACTTTTGACTCTATATCTTGCGGGTTATATTGCTCTTGCATCTATGGTTCCAGACTTCTTGCAAACTAATAAAAAATTGCCGTTAGGATACCCCAAATAAAACACTATTCACAGCGTCAAAAACATGCTTTTATTAAATTGTAACTTTCAGTGCAGGTTAACCTGCTTTTTTATAGTGTGGTTAGCTAAAGACATAAGTTACAGACTGATTTAACAGCAATTTTGAAGGAGTAAAAAATGACTGATTACAAAACATGGCTTAGCAGTTTTACCCATTGGATAAAAGATGTAAAAGAGCATGGTTTAAAAGATGTGGTTTCTGGGTTTGTTGAATCTGAGCAGGCGCTTAAAGATTTAAGTCAAGAAAGATATGAGCTCTATAAAAGCTATTTAAAGAATGATATTGAACATATAGTAGAGAACGAATCACACTATAATTCGCTTGCATGGCAAGAGCTTAAAGAGTCTCTTTGGTTTGAACTTTCGCATATAGAAGATAAAACCCAGCTTGAGTGGCAATCTTTAAGTCAAGATTTTAAGCACAATGGTGTGTATCACGCAGGCGAATGGATAGCCATGGGCACATTAGTATGTAAGAATTGCACCCATAGTTACGATGTTTATCACGCTACACAAATTACACCGTGTATTGAATGTGATGGAATCTATTTTAGTCGTAAGGCACTGCACCCTTAAATATAAGTATTAAGTGGCTGCGGGCCACTTAATACGCCCAAAGGCCAGCGAATATGCTGGTAAAAAAAGAAGTTAGAATGACGAAAAAATTGCTGCCACTATCTGTTTCAAAGCTCGCACCGAGTATTTCTACTAATCACGTAAACACGTGCATGAGCAATCCATACCCAGAGCAACTTACGTTTATAGGCCAACAACGCGCCCAAAGTGCTTTAGATTTTTCATTAGGGATGGAACTGCCGGGTTACAACGTTTATGTAATGGGCGAGGCTGCTCACGGGCGCTTTACGCTTGTTAAAGATAAACTTAAGCAACACGCAAAAGACCGCTCAACGCCAAACGAATGGTTATACGTAAATAATTACGATGATCACAGAGAGCCCATTGCGCTGTTTATGCAACCAGGGCAAAGCAAGCAACTTAGTGACGATATAGATTCATTTTTAGATGAAGTGCTCGACACCTTTCCAGCTGCATTTGACAACCCAGCGTACCAACGTAAGAAAAAATCAATCGACCGTGAATTTAACGACGCCTACGACAGTGCTATTACCGCAGTAGAAATTGCGGCGTTTGAGCAAAGCGTTGCATTAGTTGAAGAAAAAAATTCAGTCGGGTTTGCACCACTTGTAGATGGTAAACAATTAAGCGACAGCGAATTTGGCGAACTTGAAGAAACGTTACGTGAAGAGTTTTTTGAAAAAATTGAAAAGCTAGAAGATGCATTAATAGAAGCATTAATAGAACTGCCACGTTGGAAACGCGAATCAAAAGAAAAACAACGCAACCTTAAAAAATCGACTGCAGAGCAAGCCACTAAACCACTTTTAAAAGACTTAGAACATAAATATGCCACGCATATTGGTGTACTGCGCTATTTAAAAGATATACGCGTTGAAATTATAGACGCGGTACTTGAATGGCTAGATGACGAAGATGAAAGTGAAGAAAGCAAAGAAGACTTTGATCGCAAAGGCATGCTTACCGACTTTTTTGCACCTAACATTTTAGTTGAGTTTAAAGAGGACGACGCAGCACCGGTTGTGTACGAGCCCAACCCAACGTTTGGCAATATATTTGGCAAAATTGAGTATTCAACATCGCAAGGCTCTTTAATTACCTGTTATCGCTCAATTCAGGCTGGTGCATTGCATCGTGCTAATGGGGGTTATTTAATTATGGACGCTGAAAAAATCATGGCAAACCCACAAGTGTGGGATGGTTTAAAACTCGCGTTAAAAACACATCAAATTAAAAACGATTTACCGTACCAAGACAGCACAGTAGGGACTAGCTTTACACTTCGCCCGCAGCTTATACCGCTTGATGTTAAAATTATTTTATTAGGTTCGCGCGAGTTGTACTACACCATAGGTGAATACGATGAAGAATTTGCAGAACTATTTAGAGTATTAGCCGACTTTGATTACTACTTGCCAAGTAGCGATAAATTGCAATACCAGTTTATTACTAAAGTAACCGAGTATTGCGAGCAAACATTAAAGTGCACTGCAACGCAGGCTGCTATGGTGCGTTTACTTAAATTTAGTTACCGCCAAGCTGAGCATCAAAATAAATTATCAGCGCGTTTTGCTGATGTACTTGAACTTATTGCAGAAGCGAGTTACTACGCAAAACAAGACAAATTAGCCGTTATTGACGCGCACCATATTGACGAAGCCATTGAAGGCAAGCAATACCGTACCGGCCAAATTAGCGAAAATATGCTCAGTGATATAAAAGAAGGCCACACACTTATTGCAACCGACGGCCAAGCCATTGGTAAAGTAAATGGCTTAACCGTATTACACATTGGCGATACCTCATTTGGTACCCCTGCGCGTATTACGGCAACGGTTTATGCTGGCGCCGATGGCGTAATAGATGTTGAACGCGAAGCTGAGCTTGGTAAAGCAATTCACTCAAAAGGTGTTATGTTGCTTACCGGTTATTTAGGTAATAAATATGCGCAGCACTTTAGCTTAACGCTTAGCGCTAATATTGCCATTGAGCAAAGCTATGGTTACATAGATGGCGATAGCGCATCTTTAGCAGAGCTGTGTGCGCTTATTTCGTCTATTACAAGCCTACCTATTAGCCAATCAATTGCGCTTACAGGCTCTATAAACCAACATGGTGATGTTCAAGCCATTGGTGGCGTAAACGAAAAAATAGAAGGCTTTTTTAAACTGTGTAAAATGCGTGGTTTAACAGGTTCGCAAGGCGTTATTATTCCTAAATCAAACCAAGTTAACTTAGTGCTTGATGACGAAATACTTAATGCGGTTGAAGCGGGTAAATTTAATATTTACGCAGTAGAAACCGTAGACCAAGCGCTTAACTTATTAATGGATATAGAAGCTGGCGATATTATTGATGACCAGTATCCAGAAAACTCAGTAAATGGCATTGCGCTTGCTCGTCTTAAAGAAATTGCCGACATAGTTAATGGCGATGATGACGACGAAAAAGACGAAGAGCCAGATAACGAAAAGTAAAACAACGAAAAAGGTTAATGATGATCAATATAATTTTGGCGGTGGTTATCGCCATTTTTTGTTTTTTAATATTTCAAAATAGTAAAAAAGCAAAACAACAAGCAGGCATAAATGCACAAATAGGTGCAGATTACTTAGCGGCTAACGCAAAAGTAGAGGGCGTGGTCGAAACCGCATCTGGCCTACAGTATAAAGTAATCCATAAAAGCGATAGTGAAAACACACCAACCCCAAAAAGTATGGTTAACGTGCATTACCATGGCACGCTAATCGACGGCACTGTGTTTGACAGCTCAGTAGAGCGTAAAACACCGATTAGCTTTGGTTTACACCAAGTTATTAAAGGCTGGACTGAAGGCTTACAGCTTATGAGTCCCGGCGACAAATACACGTTATACGTACCGCATCAATTAGCGTACGGCGAAAAACGTGTAGGGAGTATTCCTCCTGCCTCAGTACTTATTTTTGAAGTAGAGTTACTGGCAATTGAGTCTTAGTGATCAAATAACAAGGAAGTAAATTATGAATAAAGATGAATTACTTAAAATAGCCAAGGGTGATATTAACTTTACCTTTCAATCTATTATTTATGCATTAGCGCTATGCTTACTAATTGCAGCTGTTTTTTTACTAGAGATGAGCGTTAACCTACAAATGGGTTTAATAGTTTGTATTATCGGTGTGTTTGCCATGACTATTTATAATAATTTAAATACTCGCCTAAATGCAGCCCTTGCTCTTATTGCACTCTCGCAAGATAGCCAGAGCACTAAGTAACGAGTTAGTTTAATAAATTGGTATAAGCCCTACTTTAATAAAGTGGGGCTTTTTGCTTTTAGCTAACAATAAAATTTACTTAAGGATTTTAATACGAGGTCGATACCTATAATAGTTACAAAGCTATTTTAGGGATAAAATAATGAAGATTTCACCGACTCCCATTCCATACCAAGTACACAACCCAAATACTCAACCTTTAGCGCAATCAGATAAACTATCTGTTGAAAAAGCGAGTGGAGAAAATAGCGAGGAAGAGAATGAAGAAGAGCCAAAATATGTGTTATCTAAGTTTCTAGATACCAAAGCGCAAGAATATAGTGAAGATAACGCTACGTTTAGCAATCAATATAAAAATCTAGAAAAAGTATACAAGCACTTTACTGGGCGAGTTATTGCGCTGCAAGAACAAATTAGCAAGCTTAAACAAAGTCCCGTACAACGTAGTTTAACTATAAATACTTCTGCAAGTGAGCCGAATAAAAGTGATGCGAGTTTAACTTTAGATGCAGAGCATCTAGGTGCAAAACAATATAAAAACACGCAACAACAAGAGCAAATAGACATGCTAGAGCTGCAACTTGGAGAGCTAAAATCAGAGCAAGCGGCAGTAAAGCAACAAATGGTTGAGTTGGTTATTAGTGAAATGAAAAGGCGAGGTGACGACTATACTATTTAGCGCCATCAACATGCTGGTGGGCTGGTAGTGTTTAGAAATCTGTGTCATTTCAGTATTATTAAGAAAACAGGAGTGACACATGACTCAATCTTTCGATTTCAACAAAGCATTAGCTGAACTTCAAGCTGGTAAAGGTCTTACTG
>NZ_JADYXB010000029.1:0-49522 GCF_015864485.1 Pseudoalteromonas sp. SWN166 | reverse complement strand
ACTGATTGCTGGTACGCCAGAAGAAGTTGCTGAATGTGAGCGTTCACATACTGGGCATTACCTAAAACCTCTATTAAGTAAATAGAGGTCTAGCTATAGCAAATCAATCGGCATTAAAGTTATTTAACTGCCGAGATTACATTTGATTAAAAATAGCGAGAAGAGTTACTTCTCGCTATTTTTTTGTTCTAATTTTTCTTTTATCAACATAACAATCGAAAATGTTATTAGAGAAAAACAACGTAAACTTAATCTAAAAAGATAGACACGCCCTAGTCGTTCCAACTTATCTGTATTATTTGCATATCTTTATATTTTGATTCTGTAAAGAAAATCTGATTGTTATCACTAATAAAAAATGCGATGGGTTTAAAATCTACATGTACATCTTGTACTGTTTTATCTTCTAAATTAAGCCGAGCAACTCTTGAAATAGCATCTGAGTAATAAAGGTAATTACCATTAATGGCAAAAAGTTGCGCTTGTCGCGCGTCTTTAGGCAATTCCCAATTCTGTTTATCTGATAGTTTAATTAACTGATTATTTGTAATCGCATAATTAGTGCCGTCAACGTCTGAAATTAATTTGTTAGCTTTAACACCCTCTAATATAGTTGTGTCTCGCGTTAATAAATTAAACTGAGCAAATAGATTTTCTGAACCACTTCGCTCTAAATAAATTATACTTTCATTATTTTTAGACCATACATAGTTTAGTATTTTCTGCCCTTTAAACTCAGCTATGGTATAGAGCTTGTTCAACATAACGTCAAAAAATGCAATATCATTATTAATTCTTAATAAAACACGATCTTGCTTACTCGATACTCTTAGTCCGCCAATAGCAAAGTTAGATTTCCCTTCATAAGTAAAGTTACTAAGTTGCTTTGTAAGTCCATTTTGAGATAACCACAACTGACTGCTGCCAGAGCGCTCGGATACAAAAATATGCGCTGGCCCTTTCTCATTAATGACTTCTACAATGTTGTAGTCGTCTTCATCACTTTTGTAGAGTGCTTCATACTCAGGAACATCGCTAAAAAGATTAGTCGCTTTAATTAACGAAAATGCTTGTGTTTTATTTGCTGAGTAAAAAAGGCTATTAGCAGATTGAACTGCAATATAATAAGGTGAAATTGCTGGGGTAACCGTTAGTGTGCGTTTAATGATATTATTTTCATCAAACACAATGGTTGAAAGCTCAGAGTCTTCAAAAACAATCACGCCTTTATCGTCTGCAAGCCAGTCAAACGCGAAGCTAATTATGCTTTTCTTTGCTTTAAATAACCGCTTGGTTTCATGGGTCTCAAAATTGTAGCTAAATACAGAAAAAGGCTTACCCTTTTGACTAAGTACATATGCTATTTTACTACCAGAATGAGATAAACGAGGCATGATTACGCCATACATGACGCCTGGTGGTGGAATCACTATGAATTCTTTCTTAAGTTCTAAATCATATTTATATAAACCTGAACCCTCATGCTCATTTTTATATTCGGTGTAATAAATATGCTCACCACTTTCGTCTACTTGCGCATAACCAGTGTATCTAAGGTCACACTTTTTAATTAAAGTAGCCTCTCCTATAACAGGAAACTGGCTTAAATCAACGAGTACCATTTCACACTTTTGCTGCTTTAAGTTGGTAGCTTGTAACAACACAGAGCGCTGATTTAACTGCCACGATAAAATGGATACTTGAAAGCCAGGATAGGTAATTTCAACTTCCCTTTGATCAGATAGTCGCTTTACAAATGCATGCATTACGTCATTTTCAGGTTCAACATTTGTATAAGCTAAATATTGTTTATCTGAGGACATCTCAGGGTGAACCTCACTGCCTATATTCCACGTGCTTGCTACCTTATTAACCGTGATCTGTTTAATCTTTTCACTAGAAGGTGTATTAATAAAAAACAACCCAAACCATACTAAAAAGCAGAGGCAGATAATGACGAGTAAAGAATAAATCAAAAACTTTTTACTATTCTTTTTTTGAACTGGTTGCAAAATAGTTGCACTAGCTATTTCTTCATTTTTGGCAGAAATACCCGGTGAGTCAGGCAAAATATTTGCAGGCTCTTTCGAAACGTTTGCTTGCGTTAAACGCTCAGGTATTACTGTTAGGCTATATCCTTTACGGTAATGCGTTTTTAAAAGCGGTGCTTTTTCAATTGGGTGGGCAAGCTGCTTTCTTAACTCTGAGATTGCACGGTTAATCGCATTATCATCAACAAAGCTCTGTTGCCACACACTCTCAATAAGCTCTTGCCGGGAAACGATTTGTTGAGGCTTACCTATAAAGTGGAGTAATAACTTTACTAAAAGTGGATCTAATTCCCTTTCTAAATGGTTTGAAGTAATCACACAGCGATTACTAATAAATTGCCAAGGTCCGATTTGATAATTCATAGTCTTTACGTATTTTTATTTTTATAAACCGTATCACATCTACACTTTATTTTATAGAAAAAGCATTTTAAACCTTATATTAGCATTATAAGATTTAAAGCTAACACACTGAATTTTAACAATTTTTTATATTTAAAACCTTATCTATTAATTGCTCATAACTAGATAAGCGACTCTTAATAAATTCAGCGATATTCTTTAAACCGTCATCAACAAGCAGCTTAGTAAAAATCATTTGTCATTCTAAATTGGCTGCATTTAAAAAATATAAAAGGTTTAATTATGAACAACACAATGAAAAAAGTACTACCAGCTTTACTACTAGCAACGGCTTTTAATACTACTTCAGTTATTGCAGCTGACGCTAAACAAGATACCGTTCAAAATAATTTTGAGAAATGCATGATTGGTGAAAGCATAGAGGCAATTAACCCTGTTAATCAAGAGCTACAAAACACAATCAAAATAGACGCTTCTAAGCCTTTAAAAAGTAATGTTGATAAGCAAACATTACTTTCTTCAATAGATGAAAAAATATCAGCTGAGCTTGACTCTTCAATGAGCAAAATAAACTCGCAAATTGATAAAAATCTTTCAAAGGTAACATCGTCAATAACTGCATATTTCAGCAATGTGTTATCGAACTAAAAAAATCAAATTAAAAGCTATATTAAGGAATGATCATGAAAAAATTCACAAAAAAATTAGTGTCTGCTAGCGTATTACTTAGTTGTAGCCTTTTAGCAAATACAGCACAGGCTCAAAGCTCTGTATGGCAAGTAAGTAATGGCAATGACTCACTATTTATTGGCGGTACAGTTCACATACTACCTAAAGCTGAAATGCCACTACCCGCCGAGTTTAACCATGCTTATGAACAAGCAGATACAATTATTTTAGAAGCACCGTTACCTGACCCAGCCGACACCAATGCACAAATGCAAATGTTAGGTGCGCTATCGTATACAAATAACGAAACGTTGAGTCAAAAGCTAGAACCCCAGGTTAAAGCTTCACTTGAAAATAAGCTTAGCGAGTTTGGCGCTAACCTAGCTAAGTTAGATGGTTTTCGCCCTGCTATGGTTAGTATTGTTTTAATGTCGATGGAACTTCAAAAGCAAAACTTAATGGGTGAAGGGGTTGATGCTTACTTTACTAAAAAAGCGACTGAAGATAACAAAACAAAAAATTACTTAGAAACAATGGAATTTCAGTTAGAGCTTTATAAAACAATGGGTCAAGGCAACGAAAACGATTTCATTAAACGTAACTTAGCTGAGCTTCACAACTATGGCGATATGTTTAAAGGACTTTTAGCTGCCTGGCGCAAAGGTGATACAGGCACACTGAATAAAGTGGCACTTGAAGGTATGCAGAAAAATGATCCGAATAGCTATAAACAACTCATTACAGATAGAAATAATGATTGGTTACCAAAAGTAGAAGCCATGTTTAACAACGACAAAAATGAGTTTGTACTTGTTGGAGTTGGCCACCTTGCAGGACAAGATAGTTTACTTACCTTACTTGAAAACAAGGGCTATAAAGTTTCTCTAGTTGATGTTGAAGAGAGCGTTAAAATAACAACTAAAGACGCTGAATAATGGACAAGACAGACAAACAAGCAATGTCGTTATTATTTATATTTGGTTTTTTAATGTTAATTAGTATTATATAAAAAATGCCGCTTATTTGAAGTAAGCGGCATTTTTACATAAGTGGTAAAGCTACCTTATGGACGTGGAATAAATCCAACCGCATCATAAGCCGCTTTTAATGTAACCTCAGCTCGAGCACTCGCTTTTTCAGCGCCCTTTTTCATAATGTTGTTAAGAAGCGTTTGATCTTCTCTAATCTCTTTAAAGCGAGCCTGAATAGGTTCAATCATACTTACAACAGCATCAGCGGTATCTTTCTTCAAATGGCCATACATTTTATCTTCGTATTCTGGCACTAGCTCTTCAATTGAGCGCTTAGTTGCAACGCTTAATAAAGTAAGCAAGTTTGATACGCCTGGCTTTTCTTTGCGATCAAAGTAGATACGCGCTTGTTCGTCTGAGTCTGTTACTGCTTTTTTAAGTTTTTTCTCAATCTTTTTAGGCTCGTCTAGCATCATGATAAAACCATTTGGGTTTTCATCTGACTTTGACATCTTTTTAAGTGGATCTTGTAGGCTCATTACGCGAGCACCAAATTCAGGAATATACGGTTCTGGTAGCGTAAAAATATCACCATATACATTATTAAAGCGCGTAGCAATATCGCGAGTCAGCTCTAAATGCTGCTTTTGATCATCTCCTACAGGTACTTTATCTGCTTGATACAATAAAATATCCGCCGCTTGCAAAGCTGGATAAGCAAATAAACCCACGTTAATATTATTAGCGTGCGTTGCTGACTTATCTTTAAACTGCGTCATACGATTTAATTCACCCATTTGCGCATAACAGTTTAAAACCCAACCTAGTTGAGCATGTTCAGGCACTTGAGATTGTACAAATAGCGCTGCTTTTTCTGGATTGATACCACATGCTGTATATAGTGCAACTCCGTCCAATACGCGAGCGCGAAGTAATTCTGGGTCTTGGCGTACCGTAATCGCATGCAAATCTGCAAGCATAAAGTAGCTATCATATTCTTCCTGTAGCTTAACCCACTGGTTAATAGCGCCAACATAGTTGCCTATTGTCATACCACCGGTTGGCTGCATGCCACTTAATACTACTGGTTTACTCATGATTTTCCTTTATTTAGCTTAATTAATAATATTTAACGCTGCGTTAGAACAGGTATTATATCTAAGAAGTTATCGCATAGGTACTGCGGATTATAATCTGCAAGGTTTTCACCTTGGTTATAGCCGTAATTAAGTGCAATTACGTCTATGTTAGCGGCTTTAGCTGCAAGTATATCGCTTTTAGAATCACCTATCATTATTGCTTTATTAGGTTCAACATTTAGCGTTTTACAGGCGAATAGTAAAGGCTCTGGAGATGGTTTTTTTGCCATGTCGTCACCACATATAATCACATCAAAATGGCTCGCTAGTGCTAGTTTATCAAGCAACTTCTCTGTAAACACACGAGACTTATTAGTGACTAATGCTTTGGGCATACCGCGAAGTGCTGCAAGCCCAGTTTCTACATGTTGGTACAACACACTATATTCACCCACATGTTGCTCATAATGTTTATAAAACTGCGTAATAGCTTTGCTGCTGAGTGATTCATCTAAATGTTCACTCACTTGCATATCGCCACTCAAGGCGCGTTTAACGAGGACTTCAACACCATTA
The DNA here is from genome assembly GCF_015864485.1 of Pseudoalteromonas sp. SWN166. Taxonomy (NCBI): domain Bacteria; kingdom Pseudomonadati; phylum Pseudomonadota; class Gammaproteobacteria; order Alteromonadales; family Pseudoalteromonadaceae; genus Pseudoalteromonas; species Pseudoalteromonas sp. SWN166. The sequence goes on along the minus strand of NZ_JADYXB010000029.1, from coordinate 43,813 downwards.
CCTACCCAGCTTTCAACCAAACGCTGACTTACTATCGGGAATGCTAGGTCAGTTAATGTGAGATTTATGGCTATATATAAATCGTAAACGCTATCAACCAAGGTACCATCTAAATCAAATAAGGCGATATCGTACTTCATTATTTTACACTTCCAAGCTGCTCACGCATTTGATCAATCACAACTTTGTAATCTGGTTGGTTAAAAATAGCAGAACCTGCAACAAACATATCTGCACCCGCTTGAGCTGCTGCTGCAATGTTATCGACTTTAATACCACCATCAACCTCTAAGCGAATATCTCGACCTGATTCAATAATACGCTGTTTTGTTTGGCGTAATTTTTCAAGCGTATGAGGGATAAAACTTTGCCCGCCAAAACCTGGGTTTACCGACATAAGTAAAATGGTATCGAGCTTATCAATAACATGATCTAAATAACTTAGACTTGTTGCAGGGTTAAACACTAAGCCTGCTTTACAGCCGTGATCTTTAATCAGCTGTATTGTACGATCAACGTGCTCGCTAGCTTCTGGATGAAAAGTAATAATTGATGCACCTGCCTCTGCAAACAGTGGAATAAGGCTATCTACAGGCTTAACCATTAAATGCACGTCGATAGGCGCTGTTACGCCGTAATCTCTAAGTGCTTTACACACCATTGGGCCAATTGTTAGATTAGGTACATAGTGATTATCCATTACATCAAAATGAACCACATCTGCACCTGCAGCGAGTACTTTATCAACATCTTCGCCTAGCTTTGCAAAGTCAGCAGACAAAATAGAAGGGGCAATTAAATATTTTTGCTCTGGGTTAAACATGATTAACTCCATCAATAAATAGTGTATTGCGTTAATGTAACTTAATTGAAGATGTTACCCAAGTAATATGGCGTAATAGCCCCTATTTCAGGTAACTTTAAGTTTGATATTTAATCAATATTTGCTATGATTAAAAAAGTAACAAATTATTGGATTTTACCATGCGTGCATTTAAAACTGGGATATTAATTGCGTCGGCATTACTGCTTATCGGGGCGTTTAGCTTTGGTTCAAGCTCTGAGCAAGAATTAAGCTCGGTTAATAATTGCCATAATACACAAACTGTAAGTGCTAACAGCACATTATCTACGTGTATTAAAATTGAAGAAGAGTCATCGTGGTTTTCGTGGTTAACTGGCGATAGCCGTAGTGCTCAGTTTCATTACCTCGATTTGCTAGAACTACTTACTAGTTCTGATGATTCTAAAAATACTCCTTCTTTAAAACCCTTATTTTAAATAATGCTGCAATTTATTAGTGCGTTGCAAAGTGTGCTAGCAGCATTTTTTGGTGTTCAGTCTGAAAATAAACGCCAAGCTGATTTTAAACAACACTCTCCTACGTCTATTATTTTAATTGCGATTACACTATTTATTGCTTTTGTTATCGCAATTTATGCAGTGGTTGCTTGGGTGCTAAATACATAGCCATTAACTCGTCTACTTTATTACGAGAGCCACCTTTGGGGCTGATAGTGCGCTTTACTTGTATTTGATCAAGTGACGCTTGGCTATAAATTTTTCGAGTCCATACAGTATCGTGATTAGATATAAGCACTGGCGTGTTTTTTTCAAACGCCGCCTTCTCAGCCAGATTTGCCAAATTAGCCTGATCATCTAAATTAAACCCGCCCTTAGCGTAAGAGGTAAACGAAGCCGTTTTACTTAATGGTACATAAGGTGGGTCGCAATAAATAACAGCATTGTTAGGTACTAACTTAAAAACGTCATCGTAATCTAAGCAGGTGAAGGTAGCTTTTTGTGCTTTTTCAGCAAAAAAATACATTTCTTTTTCAGGAAAGTAAGGCTTTTTATACTTACCAAAAGGCACGTTAAAAATGCCTTTTAAATTATACCTACAGAGTCCATTGTAGCCATGACGGTTCATGTATAAAAACAATATTGAACGTTCATATACATCACGACTTTGATTAAACTGCACACGATATTCGTAATAAGCATCTGCATGATTATTCAGATCAACAAATAGTTTTTTAGCGTCACTAATCAGCTCATCTGGAGAGCTTTTAAGCTCTTTGTATAAGTTAATTAAGTCTGCATTTATATCGTTAAGAATATAGTGTTTAAAGTCACTATTTAAAAACACAGAACCTGCACCAACAAAAGGTTCAACCAACGTATCTGCATGCTTGCTAGCTTGGTTTAATCGCGCATTAATGTTCTCAACTAGGCTGTATTTTCCGCCGGCCCATTTAAGGAAGGCTCTACTCTTTTGCTGCATTGGCTCTTTACTTCAATCTGGTGTTGCGCGATTTTACACTAAAGCAGTGTGTTTTACTGATCAACGAGTGCTATTTCTTGCTTTATTTTACTAATTTTTTTATAGAAAGGTTTATTTTTTCTAACCCCAGCAGATAAAGTATCCATTGCTGATTTTGCTTCTTTTATACTTTCAAAACTGCCAAATGTGACAACCCACCACATTTTATTATTTCGTTTGGTTCGATACGTATGAGTTTGCTGCTGTAGATTAAATTGAGCAATAAAATTATCACTCACTTCCTGCTGAGTTACAGCTAATAATTGAATAACGCTATTTGTATCTGGCTGCTGCATATACCATATATTATCCTGGTTGACCTGAGTTTGCTCTGCGGTATCTACTTTCTTTATTTTAAGAACTTCAGATTTAACGTCACTTGATACACTGCTTTTATTATTAGCACTATCATCAACATCATTGTCTAATACGTTAACGGTGTTGCCAGGTTCGGTAAGGCTTTGCATGATGGCAGGCACATCATTAATATGTACGCGCTCTGGCTTAATATCTGGCTCAACTACTTCAAGTTCATTTAAGTTAATTATTGAGTCATTTTTCTTTATAACCGGCGCACTTACTTGCTCTATTGGTATTGCTGTATTAATTACCTGGGTCTCTTCTTGCTGGTAGTACTGTTGCCACCACTGCGTCATATCAGATTTATAAAGTAGCCCAATAATTAATAGCATAATCAGCAACATCAAAATCAATAAATGTAACCGCCAAGACACTTTGTCTTTAACGATAATATCGGCTATGTGCTCACTAGGTTGCCAAGCAAGCAATAAACTAGGATTGCCGTGAGCCTCAGCTAAAAAAGTACTGAATATAGGGTCTTCATCATAAGGTAAATCAGTAAAATACCACTGCAATAACATCTTGCTTTCTTGAAGCGTTAGCGGTTCTAAGTAAATTTCAACAGCATTATTTAAAGCTAATTTGGACTGTGAAGCTATTATGATATATAGCGTATTTGGGCTGTTTTTTGAAAGTAACTCAAGCTCAATCAACATCTCTTCAGATAACTGTCTACCGCCATCAAGTACCCATAAGCATGGCCCACATGGTTGTTGCTGCAGTAATTGGTAATAGTTTTCAGGTAAACTTAAGTTATGATCAACCAGGGGGGAGTTAAAGCTTTGCTCTAATAGCTCACTCATTAGCTGAGCGTCAGTCATTTGTGCGCTTACTTGCACAAAGGCTTTATTAAAGTCGTTATATTTATCTGTAATGAAGGTTTCGAGCATATAGCTTTTACCTAGCCCAGAAGTGCCAAGTAAAACAATTAAATTTTGCCCGTACTCAAATTGCAGTGCGATTCTATCCACCAAAGCCGCACGGCTTGGTAAAATTTGTGACTGCATTTACTGCTCGATTAAGTCTCTAACTTGATCATCAGATACATTATCAACTAATGCACACTGGCCAAATTGGGTAGGTAGAATAAAGCGGATAGTGCCTTTTTTATTCTTTTTGTCTTTACGCATATGCGTTAAAAACTGCTCGCTAGTCATTTGCTTTGGAATTTCTGTTGGTAAATTATATAGCTCAAGCAGCTTAATAATTCTCTCAACTTCATCTTCGCTTAAATCTTGGCGTGTATGCGCAAGTTTAGCTGCCAATACCATTCCCGTTGCAACAGCTTCACCATGTAACCAAACGCCATAACCCATCTGCGCCTCAATTGCATGGGCAAATGTATGACCTAAGTTTAACAAAGCTCGCAGGCCATGTTCTTTTTCATCTTGAGCAACTATAAGCGCTTTTATTTCACAACATCTAAAAATAATATGCTGTAAACATGCTTCATCGAGTTGCTGTAAATTAGCTACATTTTGCTCTAAATAAGCAAATAGTTCGGTATCGTAAATCAGACCATACTTAATTACTTCAGCCATACCTGCTGCAAACTCTCGTTCAGGTAAGGTGTGTAATGTCTGCGTATCAATAAAAACAGCTTGAGGCTGATAAAATGCCCCTATCATATTTTTACCTAAAGGATGATTTACTGCCGTTTTACCGCCTACCGATGAATCAACCTGTGAAAGCACTGTCGTTGGTATTTGAATAAACGGTACGCCGCGCTGATAACAAGCCGCAACAAAACCAGTTAGATCACCTACAACACCGCCACCTAATGCAATTAAGCATGTATCTCGGCCACAGTTATTTTGTAGTAAAAATGCTGATATTTTTTCAAACCATTCAAGTGATTTATATTGCTCACCGTCAGGAATAATAAAAGATAGCGGATTTAGATCAGCTAATGAATCAAGTAACCTTTGTAAATATAAAGGTGCTATTGTGTCATTAGTAATGATGATAGGCCGACAATCACCAATGTGGTGAACCAGGCGGCCATTATCTTGAAGTGCAGATTCCCCAATATAAATAGGATAACTTCGCTCGTCCAAATTAACAGTTAATTTAAGCATGCTTGGTTATTCCCTTATTATTGGTTTTTAAAAATCTAATTTCTCGATGATTTGGTTAGCAACAACTTTAGCGCTTTGCTCATCGGTACGTACAACAAAATCAGCAACTTCTTTGTATAGTGGCTCGCGTTCTTCTGCTAAGCGCTCTAATACGTTACGAGGTGCTTCTTCAGATTGCAGTAATGGACGACGCTTGTCGCGTTGCGTGCGTGCAACTTGCTTTTCTATAGGTGTCTCTAGGTATACAACGATACCTCGAGCCGAAAGCTTGTTTCGAACTTCTTTGCTCATTACTGAACCACCACCGGTAGCAAGTACAATACCTTGCATCTCGGTTAAATCGCCAATAACAGACTCTTCTCGAAGTCTAAAGCCTTCTTCACCTTCAAGATCGAATACCCATGCAATATCTGCACCTGTGCGGCGTTCGATTTCTTGATCAGAATCAACAAATTCAAGGTGTAATTGGTCAGCGATGTGACGACCAATCGTGCTTTTGCCAGCCCCCATGGGGCCAACTAGAAATATATTACGTTTCTCAGCCATATCTTTTAGTACAAACAAACTCTAAAATTTGAAATAAAACCCCGCCTAACGACCTGGCCCCAAAATTAAGGAGGGGATTATCTCAGTAATTGCAGGGGTATTTCAAGTCAATTAGGATAAAAAGCCATATAACGAGCAATTAATCTAAATAATCACCCGTTGGTTAACATAAAACCACTGTATTTTAATCAATTTGTATTTTTGGTGTCACGAAAATAAGCAATTCACGCTTTTCATTAAACTCACTTGTGCTTTTAAATAGTCTTCCTACATAAGGAATATCACCTAAAATTGGTACTTTACTTGTAGTATTAATGATTTGCTGCTGGAAAATACCACCGAGTACGACGGTTTGGCCATTTTCAACTAATACTTGTGTTTGGATCTCTTGGGTATCAATAGACACAGCTTCACCTGTACCCGTTTGTACGGTATCACCACGTGTATCTTGAGTAATCACTAAGTCTAGTATTACTTTATTATCCGGGGTTATATGAGGCGTTACTTCTAAACTCAGTACCGCTTTTTTAAAGCTTACGGTAGTAGCACCACTTGAAGCTGACTCAGTGTAAGGAATTTCAGTACCTTGCTCTATTCGCGCTTTTTGCTGGTTTGCTGCAATAATGCGCGGGCTTGCAATGATCTCACCTTTGTTCTCTTTTTCAAGCGCACTTAGCTCTAAATCAATTAACGTACCATTAGCCAGTTTTGCTATGTGTAAGCCAATACTTGCTGCTGGGTTTGATGTAGGTAAATTTACATTTAATCGATCTGAAATACTTGGCGCATTTGAAGTTGATGTCGCGTTATAAATGCCTTCTGCGCCTTCAAGTGAGCCTGAAATACCAACACTGCTACCTTGGTCACTAAAGCCCCAGCGTACGCCTAAGTCTTCAGTAACGTTATCGCGCACAGTTACCATACGAGATTCTATTACAACCTGCTGTACTGGAATATCGAGTGTTTCAATCATGCGGCGGATATTTTCTATACTCTTTACCGTGTCTTTTACTAATAAGGTATTTGTACGCTGATCAACCGATACACTACCACGGGCTGTTATAATGCTGTTTCTATCTGTTTTTAATAAATCAGCAAAATCTTCGGCCTTAGCATAGTTTAATCGAATGTATTCACTGTACAGAGGCTCTAAGTCTTCAACTTGCTGTTTAGCTTTTAAATCTTTAGCTTCACGTGCAGCTAGTTCTTCTGCAGGTGCTACCATTAAAATAGAGCCATCCATGCGCTTATCTAGCCCTTTAATACGCAGTACTACATCAAGCGCTTGATCCCACGGTACGCCATCTAAGCGCAGCGTTATGTTACCCGTTACTGAATCGCTGGTTACTAAGTTAAAGTCGTTGTAGCCCGCAATAATTTGTAGTGCTGCGCGTACAGAAATATCTTGAAAATTTAAGGTCATAGGGCGACCTTGATACTCAACGCCACCATCTAAATAGGCGTTTTGTGTTTCATCTTTTTCTACTGTTAACGTTAAAATATTATCTATTTGCTGATAGGTAAATGTAAACTGAGCATTCGGTTCAATGACAACTCTACTTAAACCTTCTTCTTTAAACGTTTCGATATTACTTACAACAGTACCAAAATCTAATACATCCAGCTCATAAAGTAAGTCATCTAAAATATCAGTATGATGGAAGTCTGCATAAATTTTGCCGCCGCTCTCATGTACTTCAATTGCAGCTTGCGTATCTTGTAAGAATACCAGTACTTTCGCTTCGCCCTTTTCACCACGTCTAAAATCAATTGACTGAATACGATTAATATAATTTCCGCTTACATCACCTGAATCCATCACTACATCTTCGTTTTCAGATTCTGTAAGTGGATTGTCCGATACGCGTATTGATACTAAATTATTATGAACTTCGGTTTCATAAATTTTTAATCTATCTAGGTTTACTGTTACTTTTAAACCACTATCAGTTAGAACATTGGTTACATTGCTAATCCCGGCTTGATTAACTGCAACATCATTTAAACCAACTTCTAATTCAGCGGTATCAAAAAACATTTCGATTCTGGCTGGGCTATTAAACACCTGAACTTTTGGCTCAAGCGTTAACTCTTCATCAAAAACAAGCTGTAACTCAGTTTCGCCTTTAAGTAATGGATTATAACGAACATCATAAAGTAACGGCCCTGCAACGGCTGAATTTACAGTGACTAAAGCAACAGCAGCCAGTAATGTTCGTGAAATACGATGAAGCCAAAGTACATCCTTATGCATGCTATTTTTACCTTTTTTATTATTAATTTGCGCCATCTGTTGCCGCCTCTAACATTTCTAATTTAGTCAAGCGCTCTTTCCAACAGCCAGACCCATCAGGGATTAATTCCACTAACTCTATATAGTCGTTACTTACTGTTTTTACTTTTCCATCATAACTACCAAGGTAATTCCCTACCGTTACACGATGCAAAGTAGCGTCAGCTGCTGTTATTAATGCCCATATTTGTCCACTAGAACCAATTGTACCTTTCATAGCTAAGTTATCTAGCGGGTATTTTTCTAACGGTTCGCGGCGACGCTCTTGATCTGGGTGCAAACAGTTTTTTACTTGCGTTAATTTATTTTGAATTATTTCAGGCTGAGGCGCTACAAACGGACTACGTAGCTGCCCTGCACTATATTCAAATATTTCAAACTTTGTAAGTTCAGGAATTGAGTCTACTTTTGGTGTTGTACTTGCCTTAACTTGATCAATGAATTCTTTTTGTTCAGAAGTATCATCATTACAACCAGCTAAAACAAAGGCTATTGCTAAAGGTACTACGCGAAGGAGTTTCATTTTTTAACCCCTTCTTCATAACGATATGTTTTTGCAACAACACTGAATGTTAACTGTTTATCGCCCGATGATAAAATAGAAAAATCATGTAGGCTTACAATTCGTGGTAACTGAGCCACTTTACCTACAAACTCACCAAACTCATGATAGGTACCGATCACTTCAATTTTAATCGGCAGCTCGGTATAAAATTCTTTTTCAACCTCAGGCAACCAGCCTATTTTTAAAAAAGTCAGGCCACTCGTTGTCCCAACATACGACAAATCATCAAGTAAGCCAGGAGTTTCGTTCGAAGTAGGTAGACGTTTTAATAGCTGTGAAAACTTATCTTCCATTTCAACCATTTGTTGACGATAGATTTCAAGCTTACTCGCTACAGCATACTTAGTACGATAAGTAGTACGTAATTCAACTTCTTTAGCAACCGCACTATGGTAGCTATCAATTTCATCAGAAACTAATAGGCTGTAACTAAAAAACAATACAAGCCCAGCAACAAACGCACAACAAATTGCTTTAACAGCAATAGGCCAATCGCCAATGTTATCGAGCTCTATTTCATTCCAATCAATTTCACTCAGTGCTTTAAAATCAAGGTTCATCGCTAACCTCACCAATTTTATCAAATGGTTTTACATAAAATTCCATATTAAAATCACTAAGTAAACGCGACGATTGATCGCCTGCAACAATGCCCTGCATTGAAGGATTCTCTAGTAAATATGAACTTTGTACTTCGCGCAGCATTGTCGATAAACGGTTATTAGACTCACTACGTCCTAACACATGTATTTGGCTGCCTCTGCGCTCTAGTTTTGTTAAATAAACGCCACCGGGCACTATTTTGGCAACTTCATCCATTATTTGCGTACCCAGGTTACGACTACTTTGTAATTCTTCAATAAGCCTCATACGCTGCTGTAAGTTTTCTTTTCTTTTATCTAAGCTTCTTATTTCACTTATTTTTTTATCTAACATGCTAATTTCTGAGCTTAGATAGTTATTCTTTAAGTTTTGCCCATCTTTTAAAGCACCATAAAAAGAGCTCAATAAATACATACTCGCAAAACAAATTATAACGACACCAACAAGTATAGTTACAAATTTCTTTTTCGATTCTTCGCGTTGTAATTCGCGCCAAGGCAGTAGATTTATATATGGCATGTTGAAAAACTCCTTAATGCCAACCCAGTCGCAATTGCAAACTGTGTTTTGTGACGCTGCATCACATTACGATCTACTTTAGGTGAAATTTCCATATTCTCAAAAGGCTCAGCTACGACAGAGTGAATACCGAGCTCTTCGATGAGCAATCGGTCAATACCTTTTATCATCGATGTCCCACCCGTTAATACAATATAGTCAATTTGTTCTTTACCACTGGTTGTTAAAAACATTTGTACTGCACGTCGCACCTGTTGAAGTAACGAGGTTTGAAAAGGGGCCAATACTTCAAAAGTATAGTTTGGTGGTAAATCACCTGATGTTTTACCAATTTCGGCTTCATCAAAGCCTTTATTATAATAAGCCACAATACTATTTGTATATTGATCGCCGCCAAAAACCTGATCACGTGTATAAATTGTCTCACCTGCTTGTACTACGCTTACAAGCATTAAAACTGCACCAATATCAACCACCGCTACACATTTATTAAATGCGTCGCTAGGTAGCTGTTGGTAGTAAACATCCATTGCACGACTTAATGCATAGCTTTCTACATCAACTATTTTAGCTTCTAAGTTTGCCGCTTCTAAAGCGCCAACACGCGCTTCTACACTTTCAGTACGAGCAGCAGAAAGCAAAACATTCATTTTACTAGGATCTGCCTCATTCGTCGAAAGCCTCTCAAAATCAAGGCTTACCTCATCAAGTGGGTATGGGATTAAACTATCGGCTTCAATTTCAATTTGTGATTCAAGTTCAGCATCAGTTAACGATACATCCATGAAGATCACTTTAGTAATGACTGTTTGGCCTGAAACAGCTACTGCTGCAGATTTTAATGATTTTGGTAATTTTTTTCTTAATTTTGAAATTACGTTACCAATCGCTTCGATATCTTGAATTGTGCGCTCACTCATTGCGCCTTTTGGCATTGGCTCAATTGCAAGTGCTTCTAGTCGAAATCCTGTTTCAATTTCACGTAAAAGCACAGCCTTAATAGAGTGCGATCCAATATCAATTCCTACCATCATCGGGGACGGTTTTTGAAATAGTTGACTTAGCATGTTTCAACTTGGCCTTTGTTTTAATAATAAACAAGTTATAATTTTTATATGAAAAAATATTATTCATTTTTTAATCAATATATACTAGCAGTCAAAACTCGCAATTGGGAGTCCATTTAGGGAAATATAAGTGATTTTATTAAAACGAACTTTACAATTTTTTATCATTTGTGTGTTAATTGGTCTGATCACTTTGGTCAGCCTTTATTACTACGTTAAACCTGATATCCCCAGTGTGCAAGTTTTAAAAGACGTGCAATTACAAACTCCTATGCAAGTTTTCACTAAAGATGGGCTTTTAATCAATCAATTTGGTGAAAAACGCCGTATTCCTGTGACTATTGATGAAATTCCTCAAACGTTAATTAATGCGTTCTTAGCGACGGAAGATAATCGTTTTTACGACCACATAGGCATAGACCCTATAGGTATTGTACGCTCAGCCCTTGTTCTTATATCTACCGGCGAGAAAAAACAAGGCGCAAGTACTATTACCATGCAGCTTGCTCGTAATTTCTTTTTGACACGCGAAAAAGCCTATATTCGTAAAGTTAAAGAAATATTTATAGCACTGCATATCGAAGATGTATTAACAAAAGACGAAATTTTAGAGCTTTATCTTAATAAAATAGAATTAGGTAATCGTGCTTTTGGTATTGGTGCGGCAGCGCAAGTATATTACGGCAAAGAATTAAAAGATTTAACACTTGCCCAAATGGCGATGATTGCAGGTTTGCCTAAGGCACCTTCGGCTTTAAATCCAATTCGTAACCCGACTCGTGCAAAAGCACGTCGAAATGTTGTTTTAGGCCGCTTACTAACCGAAGATTACATAACACAAGAACAATATAACGAAGCAACAAGCCAACCTATAACCGCTTATTTTCATGGTGCAGAAATAAACTTATACGCACCGTATATTTCTGAAATGGTACGCGCCGAAATGGTTTCGCGTTATGGAATTGATAAAGCATATAACTCAGGTTTTAAAATATTCACCTCAGTAGAGTCAAAGGTTCAAAAAGCAGCGCAAAACGCACTTGTAAATAACTTACATAATTATGATATGCGCCACGGTTTTAGAGGGCCTACTGATGTTTTATGGAATCCTGAAACACAACCGGCTTTAACCAAAGAGCAAATACTCAATAAATTACAGAGCGCAAATGAGTTAGGCACTTTAAAAGCAGCTGCTGTGCTTAGCGTTAATGATAAAACAGCAACGGTACTGCTTAAAAACGGTGAGCAAACAACGCTGACTTGGGATAGCTTAAAATGGGCGCGTAAATATATTACTCGCTACCGCCAAAGCTTTGCTCCAAAAGCTGCGACTGATATTTTAACGCCAGGAATGCAAATATGGGTGCGTAAAAATGATGATGACAGCTACTTACTAAGCCAAATACCAGAAGCATCAAGTGCCATTGTTTCACTCGATCCACAGGACGGTAGAATTAGAGCTATTGTAGGGGGTTACAGCTTTGAGCAAAGCCAATACAACCGCGCGGTACAAGCTAAGCGTCAAGTTGGTTCTAATATAAAACCGTTTATATACTCAGCAGCACTTGAAAAAGGTTATACGCTTGCGTCTATATTAAACGACGCACCTATAAACCAATGGGATAAAAGCCAAGGCGTAGCATGGCGCCCTAAAAACAGCCCTGCTGTATACAATGGACCTATTCGAATTCGCCGTGCTTTAGCACAGTCTAAAAATGTTATTTCGGTGCGTTTGCTACGCGGTGTAGGATTACAACGTACAGCCGATCACTTACTGAAATTTGGCTTTAAAAACGCTGACATTAATCGCAGTGAATCACTAGCGCTTGGTAGTGCTTCTATCACCCCTCTTGAACTTGCCAGGGGTATGAGTACATTTGCCAATGGTGGTCACTTAATTGAACCTTACTTTATTTCAGAGATTCAAGATGCCTACGGCAATGTATTATTTGAAGCAAACCCTGCTCTTGCCTGTGACGAAGAGTCTTTACCAACATACAATGAACTCTCAATACACAATAGTAACGTTGAAGTGGATCAACCAAAAAAGTGTGCACCGAGAATTATATCTAAGCAGAATGCATTTTTAATAGCTGATGCAATGCACAGTGGTATTTGGGGCGGCGGAAGCTGGGCTCATAAAACAGGTTGGAGTGGTACAGGTTGGCGCGCGCAAGCCTTGGAACGTCGCGACCTTTCGGGGAAAACAGGCACAACAAACGATTCTGTAGATACTTGGTTTAGTGGTTTTAACAGTAAAGTGATGACTTCTGTATGGGTTGGGTTTGATAACCCTGGCAACTCTCTTGGTCGCTCAACTTACAATAACAACCTTGATAGTAGCCAAATATCAGGCGCTGAATCGGGTGCTAAAACAGCACAACCTGCATGGATTGAGTTTATGAAAGCCGCACTTGAGGGAACACCTGAAGCGCCAATTGAACCGCCTGAAGGGCTTGTTTCAATCCGCATTGATTTAGCTACTGGCCTGTTGAGTCATAAAAACGACTACACAAGTCGCTTTGAATATTTTGAAAAAGGCACCGCCCCTACAAAGTATGTGCTATCTCAGCCTAACGATATATTTGAAGAAGACACAAAAACTGAAGAAGAACTATTTTAATAATATGTATGTAATACAAAAACGGCCGCTTATTTAAGCGGCCGTTTTATTTCGTGTAAATATAAAATCTATTTTAAGTTTTGAACAAGCCAATATAAATCTGAATGAATACCTGCTGCGGTTACTTCCCTGCCTGCCCCAGGTCCTTGAATCACTAATGCGTTGTCGTTGTACCACTTACTATTAATTACAAAAATATTATCGCCCGGTGTTAAATTCACTAACGCATTACCATTTGGCACATACGCGATTCCCACTTTAGCAATTACTTTATCGTTTGTAATTTCTAATAACCCAGTGTACCTAAGTACTGAATTTTTAACTTTTGCTGCGGCTGCATGCTCTTCAATGAACGCATCTAGCTGTGCTTTTTTATTTAAAAAGTCATCCCAATTTCCCAGCGTAAGTTCATCTGGCATCAATGCCGACAAGCTAATATCATCAAGTTCAAGCTCTACACCTAGCTCTCGAGCTAAAATAAGTAGCTTACGCTGCATATCTCGCCCAGATAAATCTTCGCGAGGGTCTGGCTCTGTGAATCCCATTTTCTGTGCTTCTAGTACCAACTCAGAAAATGCGGTAGAACCATCATATTTACTACATAACCACGAAAGCGTACCTGAAAATACGCCTTCTATACGTGTTATTTTATCGCCACTATTTTGCAAATCTGCCAAGGCAAAGTTAATAGGCAAACCAGCGCCGACACTTGTATTATATCGCCAATGTAAGTTGCGCTCTGCCAAATTATTTCTAAGAGTTTGATACCAGAGCGTAGGCGCTGTACCCGCATATTTATTTGCACTAATTAAATGACAATCGCTTTGGACAAAACCAGTATAAAGCTGGCTAAATTGCTCGCTAGCAGTAATATCAATGACTACTTTACGCTCGTAATCAAGCTCGCTAATTGCATTTAATAAATCACTACTTTGGTATTTTTTTGCCTCAAGCTGCCATTGTTTTTTCCATGTTTGAGGATTAACTCCACTTGGATTAAACAACATCTCTTGAGAGCGTACTAATGCAACTAATTTAATGCTAAAGTCATCTGATAAACGCTCAAATTGCGCCGATAACTGCTTAATAAAAGCATCACCTACGTTACCAAGCCCCGCAACTATAATTGCTATTTCTTGGCCTTTATTAATTAGCTTATCATGTAAAGCACTTTGTATATCGCTATCTATAAATTGATCGGTAAGTAATAAAGCATATTCAGTATCTTGATGGACAAAACGAGGTTTTATACTGTGAAGTTTTAATAAATCTAATGCTTGTAAGCTTAATATATTAACGTCTTGCTCAGGCGCTACAATTGCACAGCCGTTTAAATTTGACTCACTAATATTTGCCCTACCCGCAAAATAATTAATAACCAGATAAGTTTGTGCTGCCGGTACTACCAAATACACTTCACCGTTGTGATTAAAGTGATGAAGGCTATGCTGAATAAGCTGACTAACACTTGCAACCTCTCCCTCACTTAATCCTTCAACCATTAATAAGTCCACATTTTGTAAGGTGGTTATAAAACGTTTTTTCTTCGCTGCTCCCTCTTTTACTATATCGGTCGGGCTTGCTTGCACATCAAAACTACTGCGAACAGCTAGCTTAATATCGGTATTTTTAAGAGGCGATAGCGTTTTAGCATGTAAAACAGGATTACCTAAACGAGCCAGTAAATTAGCTTGTCCACGGCAAATTTTGCCGTATTTAATCGCTTTTTGCACTTTACGTGGATCAGTACTAAACACTCCTTGCGTATCAGTCCAAATACATACTTGCTTAGCATTACAATAATTTGCAAGCAGTGTTGCACTGTAATCACTACCATTGCGTCCAAGCGTTACTGTCTCGCCCTTAATATCAGCGGCAATAAACCCAGTAACAACATTTATTTTATTAGGTAAAATTAACTGCCCACATTGCTGCACATTTTTTGCATGCATTAATTCGCCATCACTTAAGGTAAAAAGAGTGCGAGCATCTTGAGCACATGCCTCAATATTTAGCTGCTGCAAATAAGTGGCTAGTAAACGTGCTGACCACAGTTCGCCATGTGCAAGTAACGCAGCCTCTTTTAGCTGCTCAGCCTGAGCAAGTTCTGCAATATAGCTAAGCTCGATACTTAGTGTTTTAAGTGCAATTCGCTTTAAATCGGCTTCTAATAGCTGCTCTATTAAATCACTTTGATGATTATTTAACTGCAATAAAATATCGGCTACTGCTTGAGTATCTTCTTTTTGATAACTTTGCCAAAGTAATACTAGCGTATCGGTTGTCTTACCCGCAGCCGATACCACGACACAGTCACCCGGTTGAGTATGCGTAATTATTATTTTTGCTACACTTTGATAGCGATCGCTCGAGCTTAAACTCGAGCCACCAAATTTATGTATACAATTAACCATATTTATACCAATTCGCTTAATTAAGTGGTCTATTTTGAGGTAAGAAAACCGTGTCGATAACAAGGCAAATATTTCGTTATTTAGTTGTTATCACTAATTGCTCCTGCATTGCTCTACCTCCTGCATCCATGCAGTCGTATATCAGGAATTTTTAACGAAGTTAGCGTGCGGTTTAATCCCTCAAATTGATTAGGTATTATTGCGGATTGGTATTACTTACCAAAGCGCCGGACGGGCTACACTTAATTTAACGTTACCACCAGAAGTACCTGCACCTTTGCCAACACGGCCAACATTTTTATTTTGCCCTGGTTTTACAAGTTCAAACACTCGCTCAAAATCAGCGACTAAATCGTGTATATCTTCAATACCTACCGAAATACGAATAAGCGTATCGCCAACACCCGCTTCTAAACGTGCTGTTGCATCCATGCCTGCGTGCGTCATGGTTGCAGGATGACAAATTAAGCTCTCTACGCCACCTAATGACTCAGCTAAACTAAACGTTTTAAGGCTAGTTAAAAATGCTGCAGCGTCGTTTATATCGCCTTTAATATCAAAACTAACCATGCCACCAAAACCAAGCTGCTGTGCTTTAGCTAGTTCATGTTGAGGATGTGACTTAAGACCTGGGTAATAAACTTGGCTTACAAATTCAGAGCTTTCAAGGTATTTAGCTATTGCCAGTGCATTTTCTTGATGCTGCCTTAGGCGCACATTTAAAGTACGTAAACCACGTAGCGTTAAATAGCTATCAAAAGGTGCGCCCGTAATACCAATGTTATTAGCCCACCAAGCAAGCTCATCGCCTAACTCTTGTGTTGCGGCAATAACAGCGCCACCCACAACATCTGAGTGTCCGTTAATGTATTTAGTCGTTGAATGCACCACAATATCGACACCAAACTTAATAGGATTTTGTAAGGCCGGTGACAAAAACGTGTTATCTGCAGCCACCAATGCACCGCATTTTTTTGCAACATCGGTAACCGCTTTAATGTCTGTTAAACGAAGTACCGGGTTACTTGGCGTTTCTATCCATATGAGTTTAGGTTTAATTGCTAAAATTTGTTGCAGGCTTTCTGGTTTTGTTAAATCTAGTATTTCGAGCTTTAGTAAGCCGCGTTTTTGCAGCGATGTAAATAAACGATAACTACCACCATAACAATCATGTGGAATTACTAGCGTATCGTCACTGTTAAGTAGCTGAGTAGCTAAATGTACGGCAGCCATGCCTGTGGCAGTAATTATGCCGCGAGCACCACCTTCAAGCTTAGCAAGCGTTTCAGCTAAAATATCCCGATTAGGATTGCCGCTACGACCATAGTCATACTCGCGTTTAGTATCAAAGTCGGCAAACGAATACGTAGTCGATAAATAGATTGGCGGTACTACCGCTCCATGATGTTTATCAGCATCAACGCCGTTACGCACAGCAATGGTTGCTTTATTTTCTTCGCTCATATTCGTTACCTGATTAATTTGGATGTTTAGACGTCTAAAAGAGTAAGTTATCCATTTTGATAAGTCAAAGTATTTTAAAGCTCTAGATGGCTAAAAATAAAGATAGCCATAACTAACGGTACAATTAAGTTTGTTAAAGTGCGCCTATATTTACATTCACAATAGGCTTATTAAGGTAGATCTGTATCTATTATTTGACTATCTTTTTTAAATCGATAGAATTTCACGCATATTTACACGCTTTTTATGCCGTGTGAGAAATTAATAATCTGAGGCAACGATACATCTTATGGCTAAATGGAATGGTGAATATATTCACCCATACGCAGAACACGGGAAAAAATCAGAGCAAGTTAAAAAGATCACCGTTTCGATCCCGCTAAATGTATTAAAGGTATTAACTGACGAACGTACACGTCGTCAAATCAACAACCTCCGCCATGCTACAAATAGTGAATTGCTATGCGAAGCGTTTTTGCATGCTTTTACTGGCCAACCTTTACCAAATGATGACGACCTACGTAAAGATAACGCCGAAAAAGTGCCAGAAGAAGTTAAAAAAATAATGCAAGAAATGGGTCTAGAAGTACCCGTTTTAAACGAAGAATAAATATTACAAAAACATAAAAAAAACCTCAGTTAATACTGAGGTTTTTTTATGTCTAAATTTTATTGCATAGATCTACTGTATAGATTTATACCAATTCGCTTAATGAAGTGATCTATTTTGAGGGAAGAAAATCGTGTCGATAACAAGGCAAAAATTTCGTTATTTAGTTGTTCTATATCAGAAATTTTTAACGTAGTTAACGTCAGATTTAATCCCTCAAATTGATTAAGTATTATTGCGGATTGGTATTACCGCATATAATTTTCTGGTAAATCAATTTGTGCTACACCCGACTCAACAGCAGCAAGTGCAACAGCTCTTGCTATACGCGGTAGTAAACGTGGATCCATTGGTTTTGGAATAATATACTGCGCACCAAATTCTAGTTTATCAACACCAGCGGCTTTTAAAACCTCTGCTGGTACAGGTTCTTTGGCAATACTACGAATAGCCTCTACTGCAGCAATTTTCATTTCATCGTTAATAGCGCTTGCACGTACATCAAGTGCACCACGGAAAATAAACGGGAAGCATAAAACATTATTAACTTGGTTAGGGTAATCAGAGCGCCCTGTTGCCATAATTAAATCATTGCGTGCGCCGTGCGCAAGTGCAGGATCAATCTCAGGATCTGGATTTGAACACGCAAACACAACCGGTTTTGCTGCCATTAGCTTTAAATCTTCAGCCGCTAATAAGTTAGGGCCAGAAACGCCTACAAATACATCCGCATCTGCAATTACATCTTGCAGCGTACGTTTATCGGTATTGTTAGCAAACAGTTGTTTGTATTCGTTTAAGTCATCGCGACGAGTATGAATAACACCTTTACGGTCCAGCATGTAAATGTGCTCACGCAGTGCACCACACTTAATTAACAGCTCCATACACGCAACTGCTGCAGCGCCAGCCCCTAAACATACAATAATTGCATCTTCAATTGATTTACCTTGTACTTCTAGCGCGTTGAGCATACCAGCAGCCGTTACAATTGCAGTACCGTGTTGATCATCATGAAAAACCGGAATACTACAACGTTCAATCAATGCCTTTTCAATTTCGAAACACTCTGGGGCTTTAATATCTTCAAGGTTGATACCGCCGAATGTGTCGGCAATGTTGGCAACCGTATTAATAAAGTCTTCTGTTGTTTTGTGCTTAACTTCAATATCGATAGAATCAAGCCCTGCAAAACGTTTAAACAATAACGCTTTACCTTCCATCACAGGTTTAGACGCTAAAGGACCTAAATTACCAAGTCCTAAAATTGCAGTACCGTTAGTGATAACCGCAACCATATTACCTTTACCGGTATATTTATATGCATTTGCAGGATCTGCAGCAATTTCACGTACAGGTTCGGCAACACCTGGGCTATACGCAAGTGCGAGATCATGAACCGTTTCAGCGGGCTTTGTTAGCTCAATGCTAATTTTACCAGGTACGGGATGTGAGTGATAATGTAGTGCTTGTTCACGAAAGTCAGACATAACGCGATGGTATCCTGCAATTTAAGTTAAAGTGAGAGGTGGAGTCTTGGGGTACGATACCCTTATTATTTTTAAATTCCAAGCAATATCAGGTCTATCCTGTTATATGCTATATCCTTTGATTTTAAGAGGTTTTTCAGTAACTTTGCAGAATTATATCAACATTTCATAAATAAAAATTCACCTAAAAAGTAAGTTTTGAGGTGCTTTTATACTTATTAAAATATTAATAAAATGTATGTATAAAGTATCAGCATAAACTTAAAATAACAGCCTACTACTCAACTTTAAAAACAGATAAGCCCACGTTAGCTACTTTTATCAACCTAGTTAAAAATTATACTATTTAAAATATAGAGAATATCTATCGATTTGTCTGTAAAGGTTTATGCATACTCAGAATAAGAATAGGAAATAGTTATGCAAAAGGGGGGTATAGCTAAAATCAACGAAGTAAAATAATAAATAACAAATTTTAGGCACAAAAAAAGCACCCTAAAGTGCTTTTTTTAACTAAACAGCAATAATTATTTCTTGCTGGCAAGTGCACCGAAGCGTTTGTTGAAACGATCAACACGTCCGCCAGTGTCTAAAACTTTTTGCTTACCAGTGTAAAACGGGTGACACGCAGAACATACGTCTAAGTGAATGTCTTTACAAAGAGTTGAGCTAGTTTCGAATTGGTTTCCGCATGAACATGTTGCAGAAATTACTTCGTACTTAGGGTGAATACCTTCTTTCATAGGAACCTCTAGTTAAGGCCGCATCGCTCTCCAAACCCGGAGTTTGGCACCATACGTCGTTAAAACAAATTTGTTGGTGGCGGATTTTATCCAACAACCTCCCCCTACACAAGTATTTATTTATGTTTTTGCCAAAAAAGTGAACAATCTCGCTCTCAAGTACTATTGCTAGTAGGTTTTTAGCGTTATTTTTAGTACATTACAGCATTAATTTTACGGGTTGAGTTGTTATGAGTTTTGTTGAAGTTGCTATTAAAGTTCCGCTTCCACGCACCTTTGATTATAAAATAGAAGAACAGCTCAGTGGCTTATCAACTCCTTTACTACCTGGCATGCGGGTTTTGGTACCTTTTGGTAATCAAAAAAAAGTAGCTGTTGTTTTGGGTATTAAGAGCAGTACCGACGTCCCAGAAAATAAAATAAAAAGCATCATAGAAGTCATCGACGACACCCCCATTTTAAGTGCCCAGCACTTAGAGCTCCTTAGCTTTACTGCCCGCTATTATTGTTATCCCTTAGGCGAAACTATTCATATAGCGCTACCGGCTGTACTTCGCCAAGGTGAATCGCCTGATAAAACCAGTATTAATATGGTTGCCCTGACAGAAAAAGGTGCAAAAGTACCGTCATTAAAAGCTAAAACACAGCTCAACCTATTAAAGCAGTTATCGCAATCAGGTAAGTCATCATTAACTGAGTTAAAAGCATTGGGCTTTAGTAAAAAAACAATAGATAGCCTAATAGATAAAGAACTCATAACACAAACTATTGAGCACGATAACCAATGGCAAAGCGTTGCGCCAACCGTCGGTAGTAAACCAGTACTTAATAAAGAACAAGCGGTTGCTTGCACAGCTATAAATCAAAGTACTGGCTTTAGCAGCTTTTTATTAGAAGGCGTAACGGGCAGCGGTAAAACTGAAGTGTATTTACAGTGCCTAGAAGAAGTACTCAAACGTAGCGAGCAAGCTCTCGTACTCGTGCCCGAAATCGGCCTAACACCACAAACCGTAAACCGTTTTCGCCGCCGCTTTCCTGATACACCCATTATGCTTTGGCACTCAGCACTTACCGACAACGAACGTTTACAAACATGGCGTTTTTGCGAAAAAGGCAGTTGCGCGATAGTTATTGGCACGCGTTCGAGTATTTTTCTACCATTTTTAAAACTCGGTATGATTGTTGTTGATGAAGAACACGACTCGTCATTTAAACAACAAGATACTCTTCGTTACCATGCTCGTGATTTAGCCGCTTACAGAGCTTTTCAGCATAAAATCCCGCTTATATTAGGCAGCGCCACACCCGCGCTTGAAACACTTCACAAAGCAATTAATAACAAATACCAGCTATTAAGTTTAACCGAGCGTGCGCAAACAGCGACTGACAATCAGTTTAAGTTACTCGATATGAAAGGTCAGCCCGACCAAGCAGGTATTGCACATGCAAGCCTTGCTACTATGCGTCAGCACTTAAATCGCGGTAAACAGGTTATGGTATTTTTAAATCGCCGAGGTTTCTCACCCACCCTTATTTGCCATGAGTGCGGTTGGTTGAGCGAGTGTAAACGATGCAGTACCAGCGCTACATTTCATAAAGCGATTGGGCAAATGATCTGTCATCACTGTGGCGACCAGTACCCTGTCCCTCACCAATGCCCTGACTGTGGGAGTACGCAAATATTTCCTAACGGTAAAGGCACGGAGCAAATTGAAGAGTTTTTATCAACCGAATTCCCTGATACACCCGTTACTCGCATAGACCGCGATTCAACCCGTCGTAAAGGTAGCCTTGAAAAAGCACTTGATGAAATAAACCTAGGTGGCGCACGTATTTTAGTGGGAACACAAATGCTTGCCAAAGGCCATCATTTTGCAGATGTAAGCCTTGTTATAATTTTGGACGTTGATAGCGGCTTATACTCGTGCGACTTTAGAGCGACAGAGCACTTAGCGCAATTAGTTACCCAAGTAGCGGGTCGTGCTGGGCGTTCAGGAGAGCCTGGCCAAGTGTTATTACAAACGCACTTTCCAGAACACCCTCTTTTACAAGACTTAGTTAATAATGGTTACCAAGATTTTGCCCGTTTTGCCCTTAGTGAGCGCGATGATGCAGACTTGCCACCTATTACAAATATGGCCATTGTCCGTGCACAAGGGCATAGTATTAAGTTAGTCGTCGATTTTTTGACGGATTTGGTTCCTGTGAATGGGGTATCTGGTATACAATTGCTTGGTCCGATCCCTGCTCCACTTGAAAGAGTCGCAGGTATGTATCGTTTTCAATTGCATATTCAAGCGCAAGATCGTCGCATATTACATCAGTACCTTGCGCAAATGGTTGATTATTTAAGTACCAGTAAACTTGCACAAAAAGTACGCTGGAGCTTAGACGTAGACCCTATAGACATGATTTAGGTTAAGGCCAAAATAACACCATGGCACAGCACGATTATATTAATAAAAAGCCTGCAGGCAGAAACAGTAAAAAAAACGTACCCGCTAAAAAAACATTTCCTATTCTTTTAGCCGTTATAGCCATCTTACTCGTAGGTGGTTTTGCCTACACATTATGGTTTATAAAAAGTAATGCCGATCCAAAACTTGTCGAAAAACAAGCTAACCCAACAGCACCCGCAAAAGTAGAAGTTGTTATTCCACGTACACCGGAATTTATTAAAGAAATCAGAAACCACGAAATTCAAGTTGAAGTAAAAGAACTTGAGCAAAAAGGTCCTTATGTTATGCAGTGCGGTTCGTTCAGAACTCATGCACAAGCTGAATCGTTAAAAGCTAAAATCGCATTTGCAGGGCTAATTTCTGAAATAAAACAGGCTGAAGGCAGCAATGGTACTTGGTATAAAGTACGTTTAGGCCCTTATAAAACCAAACGCCAGGCCGAAAGCGATAAAAACAAACTTAAACGTGTAAAAATAGTCGGCTGCGGAATTTGGGGCTGGACTTGAAAATAAACCATTCACCCATATAACCTCATCATAATCGTTTTTTACGAGTTGCCTCTGCAGCTCGATGATGAGGAATAACATGACTACTATCGTAAGTGTTCGCCGCGGCGACAAAGTTGTAATTGGCGGCGATGGCCAAGTTTCGCTTGGTAACACCGTAATGAAGGGCAACGCCCGTAAAGTTCGACGTCTTTATAATGGCAAAGTAATCGCTGGTTTTGCCGGTGGTACTGCTGATGCCTTCACTCTTTTCGAACGTTTTGAAAGTAAATTAGAAATGCACCAAGGTAACCTAACTAAAGCCGCAGTAGAAATGGCTAAAGATTGGCGTAGCGACCGTGCACTTCGAAAACTCGAAGCGTTACTCGCTGTTGCAGACGAAACCGCCTCTTTAATTATTACCGGTAATGGTGATGTAGTTCAGCCAGAAAACGACCTAATTGCAATTGGTAGTGGTGGCAACTTTGCGCAATCAGCTGCAACCGCCCTTTTAGAAAATACAGATTTAAGCGCTCGTGAAATAGTAGAGAAAAGCTTAACTATTGCAGGCAACATCTGCGTATTTACTAATAACTTCCAAACAATCGAAGAATTATAATAGGAACTATTATGTCTGATATGACCCCAAGAGAAATTGTTCACGAGCTAGATCAGCACATTATAGGTCAGGCTAAAGCTAAAAAAGCGGTCGCTATTGCGCTTCGTAATCGCTGGCGCCGCATGCAATTAAATGAAGATTTACGCAGTGAAGTAACACCAAAAAATATATTAATGATTGGTCCAACAGGTGTAGGTAAAACAGAAATTGCCCGTCGTTTAGCAAAACTTGCTAACGCACCATTCATTAAAGTAGAAGCGACTAAGTTCACTGAAGTTGGTTATGTTGGTAAAGAAGTAGATACGATCATACGTGATCTCGTTGATGTTTCAATTAAAATGACACGTGAGCAACAAACTAAAAAGTTTAAACATCGCGCCGAGGAAGCAGCAGAAGAGCGTATTTTAGATGCACTTTTACCACCTGTTAAAGATCAATATGGCGAAAGCCAACGCGACGATACTTCATCTACTCGCCAAACATTCCGTAAAAAATTACGTGAAGGTCAATTAGACGATAAAGAAATCGAAATAGACTTAGCACAGGCTCAACCAAACGTAGAAATTATGGCCCCTCCTGGTATGGAAGATATGACCAACCAGTTACAAAGCATGTTTCAAAACATGGGCGGCGATAAACGTACTAAACGTAAGTTAAAAATTAAAGAAGCCTTCAGACTATTAACGGAAGAAGAAGCCGCTAAATTAGTAAACCCTGAAGAGCTAAAAGAACAGGCTATTTTTGCAGTAGAACAAAACGGTATTGTGTTTATTGATGAAATAGACAAAATTTGTAAACGCGGTGACAGCTCAGGTCCAGATGTGAGCCGCGAAGGCGTTCAACGCGATTTACTACCGCTAATTGAAGGCTCAACGGTAAATACTAAACATGGCATGGTTAAAACTGACCACATGTTGTTTATTGCCTCAGGTGCGTTCCAAATGTCTAAGCCATCAGACATGATACCTGAGCTGCAAGGTCGTTTACCGATTCGAGTAGAACTTGAGCCACTAACTGCAGATGACTTTATACGCATCCTTACAGAGCCGCATGCATCGCTTACTGAGCAACAACGAGAGCTACTTAAAACTGAGCAAGTAACTATTGAGTTTAGTGATGATGCTATTGAGCGTATTGCTAAAGCTGCGTGGCAAGTTAACGAGAAGACCGAAAACATTGGTGCCCGCCGCTTGCACACAGTGATGGAAAGATTGATGGAAGAAATTTCATACGACGCCTCTGAAAAAGCAGGTTCGTCACTTGTCATTGACGCCGCTTATGTTGAAAAACATCTAGGTGCACTTGTTGAAGATGAAGACTTAAGTCGCTTCATTCTTTAATTGATACCCTTTATACTAAAAGCCTCCGTACGGGGGCTTTTTTATGGGACATATTAAATGAAACACGTTACAAAAGTGCATTACCACAGCGTGAGTAAAAACTTAGACGTTTTTTTTGACGACGACAGCCAAGCCACTTTTAGCTGTGAATTTTTACGCGTTCACTCCCCTTCTGCAGAAGTACAAGGCCACGGCTCTGGCCCTATGAAACTGGTTTTAAATAAGCAGTCAGTTAGTATTAAAAACATAGTACCCGTTGGGCACTATGCACTGCGTTTAGATTTTGATGATGCGCATAACAGCGGATTATTTAGTTGGCAGTATTTTACAAAACTCCAAGAGCAGCAAAATAGATTGTGGGATGAGTATTTAGCGCGCGTGGCTGAGCACGAACAAAACAAAAATAGTGTACCAATAAAGTTTATTCCTTAACCTTATTGGTAATTTTCAGCGAGCCTACTAAGCTGAAAAATCATTAATAATGCCAGGTCTTTAATTTTTCACGCTTTTCCATAAGCCTTTGTATAACGACTCTGTATTATTCCATTGTTTTTTAACCAACCAATTAATTAATGGTGCAGGATCGCTTGGGTAATTTATTTGCTTATTTTGCGGAGCACTATTCCAGTCATCAAGAGCTTGCGGGTTTAAATAGTTCATAACATGCGCCATACCCATGGCAAACAAAGTTTGTGCATTTGCTGTTTGCTCAAACTGCCCATACAAGGGCTTTAATAGTAACTTTTTACCTAACTTTAGCGCTTCACTGGCAAGCTCAAACCCTGCATTACCAATAACGCCACTGGTATTTGCTAAGTCATTTAAAAAATCAGAACGTGAGGGGGTTCGCAAATGTATATGCCCAAAAGATTGATTTTTGGCATGTGGGTGATAACAATAAAACTCTTTTTCGGGAAAGTCTTTTAAATAATCAACAACGCTATCTAAGTTTTCAAAAGGTAAATACACCAATACCTTATTCATTACTGCAACAGGGTTTTCATGATTATGATGAGCAATAAAAGGCGGTATTATGTTATTTGCAAATGGTTGCCAGTGCACACCTAAGTAAGTGGATGCTGGTGCGTAATGCTTAATGAGCGATTTTCTGAATATACCACGACCAAACATAGGCACATTATCTGACAAAAATGCAGCTTGATGACTAATGCCAATAACGGGTATGTCTGCTTTTTTTGCAGCCCATGCAGTAATGGGCTCAAAATCATTAAGTACAAAGTCGTACTGTTTTACATCAAGCGATTTTATATCACTCACCAGCTTACAAACTCGTACATTTTTAAGTGTTTTTAAATTTTTAACTTGCCCACATTCAGTACTAAACGATAAACCACGAAACGCTTTATAATCTGAAAATTCGTGCATATCAAAGTAATCTTTATTTGCACGCCCTGAAAAAACATAATCAACCTCAATACCGAGTTTAGTAAAACAACTTGCCATAACACGAGCTCGCGTTATATGTCCATTACCAGTGCCTTGTACTCCGTACAGTATTTTCATGCAGGCACCACGATCGCTAACGCAAATAGGCCACAACAACTACCAATAGTTGAACCTATAATAATATCTGCAGGAAAGTGCACGCCCAATACCACACGAGAAATAGCCACACCGGCTGCCCAACTAAGTAGTAGCCATGCATATTCTGGAAAAAAATGGCTTAATATAATAGCGACTAAAAAAGCAGCTGCACTGTGACCTGATGGCAAACTAAACTTATCACTGGGAACTATATAGGCGTTTGTTACCAAACAGTCGCATGGACGAATTCGAGCAAATCTATTTTTGGCCAGTAAGTAAATAGGTCTCTCTATAACAAAACCAATTAATATCGTTGCTGGCAATAATTGATGTTGCTCATTATTACTAAGCCACCATACAGCTAAGCACACCAATACATACAATCCACCATCACCACTTTTAGATAATCCAAACGCCATTGTTTTAAACCATCTAGGTGAATTGCAATTAAACAAAGTTAAAAATAATTGCTCATCTATCTGAGTTACCTTTTTAAGCATATTATTATCCATCATCTACCCTTATTGCATAATATATGAACACCGATTTAGCTTATGTGTTGTAAATAACAATTGAGTGACGCTTTTAATACACTATTATTGCGATTGATGATCTAACGCTTGTTTTGACCAAATTTACTGCGATTAAGTCGTTGTTATTGCTTATAAGGAGGGTATACTGAGTTATAAATTAATGTACCTTTTGAGGATAAAATAATGGATTACAGCACTTCTGATTTATGCGACCACTTTGCTGACGTGGTTGACGTGCTAGAACCAATGTTCATCAACTTTGGTGGTCGACACAGCTTTGGTGGCCGCATTAAAACGGTTAAATGTTTTGAAAATAATGAACTGATCCGCGAATTACTTTCTCAAGATGGTACAGGATTGGTACTTCTTATTGATGGTGGTGGCTCAACTCGTCGCGCACTAATCGATATTGAACTGGCCGAATTAGCCCTTGAAAACAACTGGAATGGTATTGTTGTTTACGGCGCAGTACGCCATGTTGATGAGCTTGAAGAGCTTGATTTAGGCATTCAAGCAATTGCTTCTATTCCTGTTGCAGCCGACAGCGAAGGTGCTGGCGAAGATGCTATAGGTGTTAACTTTGCAGGCGTATCATTTTTTGATGACGACTTTATTTATGCCGACAGCACAGGCATTGTTTTATCTGCAGAAGAATTAGAGTTGGAAGTTGTAGAAGTATAACGTGACCTCCCACTTAAAAGTATATGATGAAAGCGCGGTTAGAGCACTTTGTTCTACCCGCGCAAATGAGAAAAAAGCATGGCAAGCAATGGCCTTGCTCGACACTCAAGTAAACCTGCAACAAGCACTCATTGACGCTGCTCAATTTGGTATTCGCTACGTACTCCTCGGTATTTGCGAAGATATTGGCCCCAAGGCAAACTTAGGGAATGGCGGTGCAAACGAAGCATGGTCGGCTTTTTTAAAACGCTTTTTAAACCAACCTCACAATCAATTTATTGCCACTCAAAAAGTACTTTTATTGGGTGAAGTAGATACTGATGATTTAATGGCCCAAAGTAGCCAGCTCGATAATCAACAAGCCCAGCAGTTAACTCAACTACGAGATTTATGCCAACAACTTGATGAACGCGTAGAGTCAGTATTAAGCCTTATTTTTAAAGCAGGCCTTGAGCCAATAGTTATTGGCGGGGGTCATAATAATTGCTTGGGAATTATTCGTGCGCTAAGTAAGTCAAAAAACACGCCTATTAATGCCATTAACTTTGACCCCCATGCAGACTTTAGAGAATGTGAAGGGCGCCATAGTGGTAATGGGTTTCGCTACGCATATAACGAGCAACATCTAAGTAATTACCATGTTATTGGCTTGCATGAATTAAAAAACAATCAAGCAATTATAGATGCAATGAAAGACGCTGACTTTAAGTTTGATAGCTATCAATCAATACACGTTAAGCGAAAAGTAACGCTTACGCAGGCAATTGAAAACGCACTGAATAATTTTAACGATTTACCACTGGGTATTGAAGTTGACTTAGATAGTATTACTTACATGCCTGTTAGTGCGTACACATGCTGTGGATTTAGTGTAAGCGACACCGAGCACTTTGTGCATTTAGCTGCAAGTAACCGCCACGCTAAGTATTTACACTTGTGTGAAGCCGCTCCCAGCCAGCATCCTAATGGAGTAGAAACTGGTATTACGCATGTAGGGCAAGTAATCAGTGCGCTTGTAAATAGTTACCTACAAGCCAAAGAAAACACCTAACGCTGCTGCGCTTGTCGCCACTCTTTTAGCCAGCTCATCAAACCAATGCTACTTAGCGGGTGACCAAAGTAATAACCCTGGGCTGCATAACCTTTTAAGCTTTTTACAAACTTAAGTTGCTCAAGCGTTTCTACCCCTTCAAAAATCACTTTTGTTTTTTGTTGGTTATGCATTTCGACCATTCCGCCAACTAAACTACGTATATTATTTTGATTACTAAAATCAGCCGTAAGTGAAGGTGAAACCTTAATATATTCAACCGCTAAACTAGGCAGTTTAGAGAGCAATACAGGATTATCGCCCAGTCCATCAACACACACTTTCAAGCCAATATTATTAAGCCTTGCGATCATACCTCTGCCTTTGTCATCTAAACCAGCAAAAATATGCAAAGGACATTCAACAATTAAGTCGCCTGCTTCTAAATGGTGCTCGCTTATAACAACATCTACAAATTCTACAAACTCTTCATTTAGCATTTCAGGGCCAAATACGTTAATGCTAAGCGGTATAGAAATACCTTCTACTCTAAGCGCCATTGCAAGCTCAGCGGCTCGCTCTATTACAAATTTAGCAAGCGGATAACCAAGCCCTGCAATTCTAATATCATCAATAAAACGATTAGCCGATAAAATCCCTTGTTTAGGATGTTGCCAACGCAGAAGTAATTCTAAAAACTCAATTTGACCGCTTTCATTACAGATAATAGGTTGAAAATAAAGCTCTAATTCGCTAGCAAAATCAATGTTAGCAAGCTCTTTTAAGCGTGCTTGTTGCTCTCGCAGTTCAATCATCATCTGTTGATGGTAAGGCACAACTCTACGATCTGGATGGCTATCGAGTGCTAAGTATGCGTACGATATTAAATTATCAAAGTTATTATCTTGCTCATTACAATCAACATAACTCGCCCTAGCCTTAACCTCTACAGTGCAATTAGCAACATTAAACGGCTTAAGTGTCGCGCTAAGTATTTGATCTATAACCAGCTCATGTAAGTGCTTTTGATTTGCAAAGCTACAAATAAATGCAAAGTTGAGTCCCCCTAAGTGGGCTAGCTTTTCTTGCCCTACTAAAGTTACTATTTCGTCACTTGAAAGTAGCTCTTTTATTCTGTTAGCCGATTGCGCTAAAAGTATATCGCCAAAGTCGCGTCCAATATGCTGGTTAACTTGCTCAAATCCTTCAAGACGAATAACGACTAATGCGGCGCTTACTTGTTTGTTATTGCACCATGCGTAGTAACCTTGGCGTAACTGTTTTCTATCTGCAAAAACCGAAAGCGGAGATTCTTCAATAAATGCGTCATCTGCAGGTTCTGCCTCTATAACAACTTGTGCATCGGCGCTTTCATCATTTAAAAAACCTACAATGGCCAATAACAGTATTGCTAACACAACCCAAAATAACGGAACTTCTAATAATAAATGAGCTGAAAATAACACAACAAATAAAAGCCCAGCCGTAGAGCTAGTAATTATCATACTCCAATTATTGCGCTCAAATGCTTGCCATAAATGAAAACAAAATCCAAAGGCAAGTAAAATGGCCAGCCAAGCTGCGCCGCTACTTAAAATAGCTAAACCAACAGCTGCAGTGCATAAATAACTAAATTTAATACTGGCATTTTTAACGGCAAATAAAGTGGCAATCATTGCCATTAATAGTGCACCACTAAAAAATATTGGGAAATTACTGTCGGTTATTATGTTCAAATTAACGGCATCCGTATTCGCTAAAAAAGTTAAAAATAGGTTATATATGGATAAAAATAATACAAACTAATTAATTCTACCCAAAATCCATAAATTTAACAGTTTATTTACGCCAAATTGGTAACTTAATTGTGATGGATGACTTATTTGCCAATGTGCAATATCGGCTCTTGCACCGAGCTTTAAAACACCACGATCTTCTAGCCCTAGAGCTTTAGCTGCATTAACGGTAACACCTGCTAATGCTTGTTCAGGCGTTAATCTAAATAATGTGCACGCCATGTTCATCATCAAGTGCACTGAGCACAGCGGTGAAGTACCAGGATTAAAGTCACTCGCGATAGCTATAGGTACTTTATACTGATTAAGTAGCTCAATAGGTGGGAACTTTGTTTCTCGTAAAAAGTAAAACGCACCGGGTAATAACACTGCAACAGTACCTGCTTGTGCCA
The DNA here is from genome assembly GCF_015864485.1 of Pseudoalteromonas sp. SWN166. NCBI lineage: Bacteria > Pseudomonadati > Pseudomonadota > Gammaproteobacteria > Alteromonadales > Pseudoalteromonadaceae > Pseudoalteromonas > Pseudoalteromonas sp. SWN166. Next base: position 13,235 of record NZ_JADYXB010000029.1, on the reverse strand, counting down.
TCGCTTTTACACCGTCCTCATCAAGATACTCAATGTGGTCAGCCGATAAACCATTAAACTGCGCCACCAGCTCAGCACCATGTTGATTAGATAACTGCTCAGCATGACACTTTACCGGTAGATTATGTTTTGCAGCGGCTTCAAAAACACGTTTGGTTTGCGAATAACTAAAGCCTACATTTTCACAAAATACATCGACTGCATCAGCTAGGTTATTAGCGACAACGCAATCAAGCATGTCTGTACACACTAAATCAATATATTCATCAGCACGGTCTTTGTATTCAGCCGGCAATGCATGAGCACCTAAAAATGTCGTTTTGATATCAATAGGATGGTGTTCACCTAATAAACGAGCAACTTCTAATATTTTCACTTCATTTTCAGTATCTAGCCCATAGCCCGACTTTATTTCTACTGTGGTTACACCTTCTTTTAATAACGTATTTAAGCGATCTTTTGCATCAACAAACAATTGTTCACGGTCGGCTGCTCTCGTCGCTTTAACTGTACTGGCTATGCCACCGCCTTGTGCTGCTATATCCTCATAACTTACACCCTGCAAGCGCAGCTCAAACTCTTGAGATCTTGAGCCTGCAAATACTAAGTGCGTATGACAATCTATTAGACCTGGTGTTAACCATTGTCCTTTTACACTTAATGTCGGCGTTGCAAACACATCAAAGCTTGGCAATGTTGATTGCTCTCCAATCCACGCAACTTTGCCATTTTTGATTGCTATAGCGGCATTTTCGATCGCACCATAAGGCGCATTTATATTGCTATCCATAGTGGCAATGTTGGCGTCGGTTAAAAGTAAATCGATTTCTTCTAACTCATAACTTTGTATATTACTTTGCATGTGCAGCCCTTTTGCGCCGTGTAGTGATTGAAATATAGTCTAACAACACAGCTTGTATATACAAGGTAATTATGTCATCTTATTTATATCGTTTATTTTTATATTTAGCCGTTAATTTAATGACAACCCCCAAATTTGCGCAAATAAAACAATTCATTGTTGATAAGATTCGCAGTGGTACATGGCAAGAAAACCAACGTGTTCCTTCTGAAAACGAGCTAAGTAGCCAATTTAGTGTAAGTAGGATGACAGCCCGTCGTGCGCTCAGTGAATTAACTGAGGCTGGTATTTTAACGCGCAGCCAAGGGCTAGGTACATTTGTAGCTACATTTAAATCACAGTCATCGTTACTCGAAATTAAAAATATAGCTGATGAAGTAAAAGAACGTAACGGAAACTACACTTGTAGCGTACTCATACTTGAATCAATAAATGCAGTAGCGCCTATTGCTATTGCGCTTGGTGTTGAAATTGACAGTGTTGTGTATAGAAGTGTACTGGTGCATAGCGAAAACGACAGTCCTTTGCAGCTAGAAGAGCGTTTTGTGAACCCTGCACTTGCCGCCGGTTACTTACAACAAGATTTTAGTACCCTTACACCTCATGAATACCTATCAAGTGTGGCACCGCTTACCCAAGCAAGACATACCGTAGAGGCCATCATGCCAAACAGCGAGATGTGCCAATGGCTTAATTTATATAACGAAGAGCCATGCTTACAAGTTATTCGACGCACATGGTCTGTTAATGGCATTGTAAGCTTTGCACGCCTTGTATCTCCAGGCAGTAAATATCGCTTAGGCGGCCATTTAACATTTAAAAAATAACAAACAATAGCGCTTACTGCGCTTTTTTTATAATAAATTACCTTGTATATACAACAGGAGCAAAACATGAACAACCGACTCGACACAAGTCGCGTAATACGTGCACCTCACGGCGATAAAATAAGTGCTAAAAGCTGGCAGACTGAAGCTGCCAAGCGCATGCTAATGAATAACTTAGACCCTGAAGTTGCAGAGCATCCTCACGCACTTGTTGTATATGGTGGTATTGGCCGAGCAGCCCGTGATTGGCCAAGTTATGACAAAATTATAGAAACCCTCGACAGACTCGAAAATGACGAAACCCTACTTGTACAATCAGGAAAGCCAGTAGGTGTATTTAAAACTCACAGTAATGCACCGCGTGTACTTATTGCCAACTCAAACCTAGTTCCACACTGGGCAAATTGGGAACATTTTAACGAGCTAGATAAAAAAGGCTTGATGATGTACGGCCAAATGACGGCAGGCTCTTGGATTTATATTGGCTCGCAAGGCATTGTACAAGGTACCTACGAAACCTTTATAGCTATGGCAAAACAGCACTTTTCGGGCAGTGCTAAAGGCAAATGGGTATTAACGGGTGGCCTTGGTGGTATGGGCGGCGCACAACCGCTTGCAGCTACAATGGCAGGATTTAGTGCACTTGTTGTTGAATGTGATGAAAGCCGAATCGATTTTCGTATAAAAACAGGTTACGTTGATGTAAAAGCAACGAGCCTTGAACATGCACTGCAATTAATAACCGATGCATGTGTTAAAGGTGAGGCCCTATCAGTGGGTTTACTTGGTAACGCTGCCGATGTATTTAGCACGCTAGTTAAAACAGGTATTACCCCAGATGTAGTTACAGATCAAACATCAGCTCACGATCCTCTCAATGGTTACTTACCACAAGGTTGGACCATGGATCACGCAGCAAAAATGCGTGAGCAAGATCCAACAGCTGTAGTAAAAGCGGCTAAACAATCAATGGCAGTTCAAGTTAAAGCGATGTTGGCGCTGCAAAAAGCGGGTGCAGCAACAACAGACTATGGCAATAATATTCGCCAAATGGCGTTTGACGAAGGCGTTACCAACGCGTTTGATTTTCCTGGGTTTGTACCCGCCTATATTCGTCCTTTATTTTGTGAAGGTATTGGCCCATTTAGATGGGTAGCTTTATCGGGCGATCCTGAAGATATTTATAAAACCGATGCTAAAGTAAAAGAGCTCATTCCTGATGACGCACATTTACATAATTGGCTTGATATGGCGCGTGAACGTATTCAATTTCAAGGCCTGCCAGCACGTATTTGTTGGGTAGGTTTAAAAGATAGAGCACGCCTTGCACTGGCCTTTAACGAAATGGTTAAAAATGGCGAACTTAAAGCTCCTATCGTTATTGGTCGTGACCACCTCGACTCTGGCTCCGTTGCCAGCCCTAACCGTGAAACCGAAAGCATGAAAGATGGCTCTGATGCGGTATCTGATTGGCCATTACTCAATGCACTCCTTAACACGGCAAGTGGCGCTACTTGGGTGTCACTTCATCATGGCGGCGGTGTAGGTATGGGCTTTAGCCAACACTCTGGTGTGGTTATTGTTGCAGACGGAACAGATGAAGCTAAAGAGCGTATTGCTCGCGTATTGTGGAACGACCCCGCAACGGGCGTAATGCGCCATGCTGATGCAGGCTACGACACAGCAAAAAACTGCGCTAAAGAGCAAAATTTAGACCTACCAATGCTAAACGAGGAATGATCATGTTCGAACTTACTCTCACACCTGGCTCACTTGATTTAAACACACTGAGAAAAATTAATAATTCGCCGGTAAAATTAAGCCTTGTAAAGCATGCCGAGTCACAAATAGCAGCAAGCGCACAAACCGTTCAAAATGTAATAAACGAGCATCGTACCGTATACGGAATTAATACCGGCTTTGGGTTATTAGCTAATACCAAAATAGCCGACGACGAACTTGAATTATTACAGCGCTCCATTGTTCTTTCACACGCTGCAGGCATTGGCGAATACATGGATGACAGCACAGTAAGGTTAATGATCACCTTAAAAGCAAACTCGCTTTCGCGCGGCTACTCGGGTATTCGCCTGCAAGTAATCCAATTTTTTATGCAGCTGCTTAGTAGCGAAGTATATCCATGCGTGCCTAAAAAGGGCTCTGTGGGAGCATCGGGCGATTTAGCCCCCCTTGCACATATGTGTCTACCTTTATTAGCTGAAGGCCAAATGCGACATAAAGGAAAAATAATTAGCGCAGCACAAGGGCTAAAAATAGCAGGGCTTGAGCCCCTTACCCTTGCAGCAAAAGAAGGCTTAGCTTTATTAAACGGCACACAAGCGTCTACGGCGTTTGCACTACAAGGCCTGTTTAGAGCGGAAGATTTATATACACAAAGCTGTGTTATTGGCTCTATAAGCATAGAAGCCGCAATGGGCAGTCGTGCTCCGTTTGATGCGCGCATTCATGAAATTCGTGGTCAGCGCGGACAAATAGACACCGCGCAAGTGTTTAGAGAGCTGCTCGATACGCACTCCCAAATTAGTGACTCCCATGTTAATTGCGAAAAAGTACAAGACCCTTACTGCTTGCGCTGCCAACCTCAAGTATTAGGTGCTTGCCTTACGCAAATACGCCAAGCCGCAGAAGTATTGTTATGCGAGTCAAACGGCGTAACCGATAATCCACTAGTGTTTGCTGATGTAGGCGATATTATATCGGGCGGAAATTTTCATGCAGAGCCAGTGGCAATGGCAGCTGACAACCTCGCTATTGCTATTGCCGAAATTGGTGCATTAGCAGAGAGGCGAATTGCATTACTTATCGATTCAAACCTGTCTAAACTACCGCCATTTTTAGTTGAAAACGGCGGCGTAAACTCAGGGTTTATGATTGCTCAAGTTACCGCTGCTGCGCTTGCTTCAGAAAACAAATCATTAGCACACCCCGCGTCAGTCGATAGCTTGCCAACATCGGCAAATCAAGAAGATCATGTCTCTATGGCAACCTTTGCAGCAAGGCGCTTGGGTGAAATGGCCAATAATACCCAAGGTGTTTTAGCTATTGAATGGTTAGCGTCGGTTCAAGGGCTAGAATTTAGAAAGCCGCTTGAACCATCAAATAAAGTGCAAAGCGCCAAAGCATTATTACGCGAACATGTTAGTTATTACGATAAAGACCGCTACTTTGCACCTGATATAGAAGCTGCCAATACATTACTAAGTGAGGGTAAGTTATGCGACTTTATTAAGTGCAGTCCCCTACCTTCAGCATATTAAATACCATACTGGTAAGTAAAACCTAACGCCTCAATAGCTGAGCCAATAACTTTGCGCTCAGCTTTATCATTACTGGTAAAGCGTGGTAAATCACCACCATGTTCTGCACACTTTAGCGCGTAATATTCAGCTTTTGTTGGGTGCGCAGGGTTAACTACATTATAAATACTTTGCCCTGTATTCCAGTGTTCAATAACCGCAAAAATGGCATTAATTACATCTTGTTGATGCACCATATTTACCACTTGCTCACTTGATGTATTGAGCTCTTTTCCCGCAACAAAACGACCTGGTTCTCTATTTGGACCTAATAACCCAGCTAAGCGCAGTACTTTTCCATCTTGTTCAAGTACCTGCTCTTCTGCTTCATAAAGCTTTATTTGTCGCTCGTTAGTACACGAAATTTCACTGCTTTCGCTGTATACACCAGGTTCTTGATCGTACACCCCAGTAGATGAGCACAATAAAAAGCCTTTAGCGTTTAACTCTTTTGAAAGCTTAAGCGCTGCGGTGAGTGTTTCAGGATAGTTACTTTCACTGTACCTGCTGCGTGGTGGAATAGCACAAACCCAATAAGCATCTTGTAAATCAACTTGATGCACTAATTGTCCATTTTCAAGTGCAAATTGACGTTCAAAGTTGAACTCATGTACATCCGTTCTATGTGTACCTTGTACTTGCCAAGCCACTTTTTGTGCACTTACGCATAAAGCATGCCCTAACCAACCTGCACCTAATACTACTAATTTATTAGCTTTAATTTCCATTTTTTGCATAACCCTTCATTTTAAACGCATAATTAGTGCTTTTTATCTAACTTTATAGAGATTTTCAGTAATATATGATTAGATATAATTTCATAAATAATAAAAATACGTGCACTCATGCTAAATAATTTATCATTACGGAAGAAAATATTATTATTGATTGGTGGAACAATTACCGTTTTACTAATTATCGCATCAACATTTTTTGTTAAACATATTGCCAATCTCTCCCGAGAAAATATAGAGAACGAAGCGCAAAGTTATCTACAGACCGAGCAACTTTCAATGCAAAGCTACTTTGCAATGTACGGTAAAATGGTATCAACCTTTGTTAATAACCCGCATTTAATCAACTTTTTTGAAAATTGGGATACTCGCGATCAAGCACTTGAAAGTGCGCCTGGTTACAACGAAGTAAACCAAGATTTTGTGCGTTTAAGCTCAAACGATGAAAATATCCTATCTGCCTTTTTTGCTTCAGCAACCACTGGTGAATACTTTAAAGAAAATGAGCGCACAAGTCATTATAACGGCCAGCCTTATTACGCCTACAAGCGTGGTTGGTGGCAAGAAGCCATGCAAGTTAATAAGCTTTATGTAGGGCCTATTTCGGTTGACTTAACCACAGGCGTAGCATCAGCTGTAGTACAACAACCTGTTTATAACGCACAGCGTAAACTCATTGGCATGGGTGGTGTTGATTTACAATTAAACAAAATTAACGACATGGTCGAAAATATTCGCTTTAACGGACAAGGTTATGGCTTTTTACTAGATGGTAATCAAAAAGTGGTGCACTTTTCAAAAGCTACTGGCCATAAGCTTTCAATTACAGATGAAGGTGCAAACGGTAAAGAAGGGCTCGATGCGCTTGAACAACAATTTACAGATACCGCAGGCTTTAAAGAGTTAAACACACAAATGCGAAATAACCTTAAAGGCAGCCAAATGGTTACTTTTAAAGGCGAGCAGTTTTATGTGGTTTACCATCGTCTGCAGTTAGAGCAGCCTTATATAGATTGGTATGTAGGCTTACTTATTCCAACTAGTATGATTGAAGCGCCCGTAAATGCAGCAGTAACCGCAACAACAACTGCAGTAATTATTATCTTAATTATTATATTAGCCATGATTTTATGGGCTACCCATATGATTTCAAAACCCATTACAACGCTTACACACATTATGCGTGATATAGCGTCGGGCGAAGGCGATCTTACTCAAAAAATTGATATTGATAGCCAAGATGAAGTCGGCCAACTGGCCAATCACATGAATACGTTTATTGATAAGTTACGCGCCATGATGCTCGAAACCGCAGCCCAAGCAGAGCAACTAAGCAACGCAGCAGCTCAACTAAGACGTGTTTCTGAACAAACTAATTCTGAAATTCAGCAAGAAAAGCAACAAGTTGATAGTGTAAGTGCAGCAGTGACTGAAATGGCAACTACCGTGCTTGAAATATCACGTAATGCACAACATACAAATAACGCAGCTGAAGAAGTACAAGCAATCACTGCTGAAGGAGCTAGCCGCTCTACACAAGCACAAAAAGTAATGACTGAACTTGCGCTACATATTGGTGAAGCATCTAAAGTGGTTGCAGGCCTTGAACAGGAAAGCAATAACATTGGTGCATTAGTCGATGTAATTAACTCAATTGCCGATCAAACCAATTTACTTGCACTTAATGCCGCTATTGAAGCAGCACGAGCTGGCGAACACGGTCGAGGCTTTGCCGTTGTTGCGGATGAAGTACGCTCACTAGCAAGTCGCACACAAGAATCAACAGACGATATTCGCAATATGATTTCGCGCTTGCAGCAAATAGCACAGCAAGCCTCAGTGATGATGCAACAAGGGCAAGACCAAACCGAGGGTTCAGTGCTTCAAACTAAAGAAGTACTTAGCTCTTTGCACAACATTGCGCAGTCGGTTACTAAAGTACAAGACCAAAGTCATCAAATAGCCACCTCAACTGAAGAGCAAACAGTTGTTGCTGAAGATATTAATACGAGCCTTTCGGCAATTAATAACCTAGTGAACAGCACTGCTGACCATGCGCATACGCTTGCTGACGAAGCTCGTGATTTAAGTGATTTAGCGGCGGCGCTTAACAAAACGGTTAATCAATTTAAATTATAAAAAACACTCATTTTATAGCTGTGTTTAAGTGCAAAACTTAAGCACAACTATAACCCTTGTTTTTAATTTATTTAGCACCATATCTTTACAGTTCGCTGCTATTTTTACTGTAATTGAGTAATACAAAGTTATTTTTACGAACCAGATCAAATTTTTCGATTTTATACACAGATCTTTTTATTGAGATAGTTTGTTGTTTGGCAGAGTCTGGTATAGTAGCGCACGTAATAAACAGTTCTTTTTGAACGGTTTAATACAAAATTGCTAATTAATATGTTCTAAGTGTTACTGAAAAGCATATATTAATTACCAATTGTTAAAAATGGGTTGGCCGATACTCGGCTGACAAAGAATACATTGTAACGGTTTTATCATGATATCTAATTTATTTACCAAGCTTTTTGGTAGTCGCAATGACCGCACTATTAAAAACTTAAGAAAGACGGTCGCGCTAATCAATGCGCTAGAAACGCAACTTGAAGCGCTTTCTGATGAAGATTTAAGAGCTAAAACAGCTGAGTTTAGAGAACGTTACGATAACGGACAAAGCCTTGACGACATTCTACCTGAAGCTTTTGCTGTGGTACGTGAAGCGTCAAAGCGTGTAAATGGCATGCGTCATTTCGACGTGCAGTTATTAGGTGGTATGGTTTTACATCAAGGTCGCATTGCAGAAATGCGTACCGGTGAAGGTAAAACATTAACAGCGACCCTACCCGCTTACTTAAACGGCTTAACAGGTAAAGGCGTCCACGTAATTACCGTGAATGACTACCTTGCTAAGCGTGATGCTGAAACCAACCGTGCGTTATTTGAATTTTTAGGCCTTACTGTAGGCTGTAACGTTCCAGGTATGATGCCACAGCAGAAGAAGCTAGCTTATACTGCGGACATTACATACGGTACTAATAACGAATTTGGTTTTGACTACCTTCGTGACAACATGGCCTTTAGCATTGATGAGCGTGTACAACGTCCATTATTTTATGCTGTAGTCGATGAAGTGGATTCAATCTTAATTGATGAAGCGCGTACTCCGCTTATTATTTCAGGCCCAGCTGAGGATAGCTCTGAGCTATACACTGAAATAAACACCATCGTTCCTTTACTTGAGCTTCAAGAAAAAGAAGACGAAGAAGGTATTGAAGGCGACGGCGATTACACTATTGATGAAAAGTCTAAGCAAGTTCATTTAACAGAACGTGGTCAAATTAAAGTAGAAGAGCTACTTACTGAGCGCGGCTTAATTGAAGAAGGCGATTCGCTTTATTCAGCAGCTAGCATTACGCTACTAAGCCATGTTTATGCTGCTCTTCGTGCTCACAAGCTATACCAAAAAGATGTTGATTACGTTGTAAAAGAAAACGAAGTAATCATTATCGATGAGCACACTGGTCGTTCAATGGAAGGTCGTCGTTGGTCAGAAGGTTTACACCAAGCTGTTGAAGCTAAAGAAGGTGTAAATATTCAAAACGAAAACCAAACATTAGCGTCTATTACATTCCAAAACTACTTCCGTTTATACGAAACGCTAGCTGGTATGACAGGTACTGCCGATACTGAAGCTTTTGAGTTTCAATCTATCTACGGCCTAGATACGGTTGTTATGCCAACTAATAAGCCGATGGTTCGTGATGATCGCGCCGACTTGGTTTACCTAACGCAAGAAGAAAAATACGAAGCTATTTTAATTGATATTAAAGACTGTCAGGACCGCGGACAACCCGTGCTTGTAGGTACTATTTCAATCGAAAGCTCTGAGTATTTATCACAGTATTTACGCAAAGAAAAAATTAAGCACAACGTGCTTAATGCTAAATTTCACGCGCAAGAAGCTGATATCGTTTCAGATGCTGGCCTACCAGGTACGGTAACAATTGCAACCAACATGGCCGGTCGTGGTACCGATATCGTGTTAGGTGGTAACTGGAACAGTGAAGTTGAAAAACTTGAGAACCCAACTGCTGAGCAAATTGCTGAAATTAAAGCAGCTTGGAAAATTCGCCACGATGCGGTAATTGATGCTGGCGGTTTACATATCATTGGTACTGAACGTCACGAATCTCGTCGTATAGATAACCAGTTACGTGGTCGTTCTGGTCGTCAAGGTGACGCTGGTTCTAGCCGTTTTTACCTATCGATGGACGATGCACTAATGCGTATCTTCGCTGGTGAACGCATGACTAACATGATGCGTAAACTAGGTATGCAACGCGGTGAAGCAATTGAACATCCATGGGTAAACCGTGCGATTGAAAATGCACAGCGTAAAGTAGAAGCACGTAACTTTGATGTTCGTAAGCAATTGCTTGAGTACGATGATGTAGCAAACGATCAACGTCGTGTTGTTTACTCTCAACGCAACGAGCTACTTGAAGAAGGCGATATTTCAGAAACTATTACTGCAATTCGTGGTGATGTTCTTGCTAGTGTTATTGACCAGTACATTGCACCGCAAAGCCTTGCTGAGATGTGGGATATTCCAGGACTTGAAGAGCGTTTAAAACAAGACTTCTTAATTGAACTACCAATTACTCAGTGGTTAGCTGATGACAATAAGCTGTACGAAGAAAAACTTCGTGAGCGTATCGAAGAAGCTGTTGAGCAGTCATACAAGCAAAAAGAAGAGCAAGTTGGCGATTCTGTTTTACGTCAATTCGAAAAAGCGATTATGCTACAAAGTCTTGATCAGCATTGGAAAGATCACCTTGCTGCGATGGATCACTTACGCCAAGGCATTCATTTACGTGGTTACGCGCAAAAGAATCCTAAGCAAGAGTACAAGCGTGAATCGTTTGAACTGTTCTCTGAAATGCTTGAAAACTTAAAAGTAGATGTTGTAAGCATCCTAAGTAAAGTACAAGTACGCGCAGAAGAAGATGTTGAAAAAGTAGAAGAGCAACACCGTAAAAGTGAAAATGCTCCTCGCGAATACCAACATGAAGAAGCTGAGCAAGTAGGTGGCGAAGCGCCAGAGCCAGAGACAGCTACTGTAATGGCTCGTACAGAACCAAAAGTTGGTCGTAATGACCCTTGTCCTTGTAAATCAGGTCAAAAATTCAAACAATGTTGCGGTAAATTAAAATAGCCCAATATCGTTATTAGCTTATTAAAAAGCGGCGCTAGCGTCGCTTTTTTTTATGGAGTTTTAAAGTAATGACTATAGAAATTGTACATGTAGCTGTTGGTGTTATTAAGAAAAATAACGCTATATTCATTTGTAAACGCGCAGCTGAACAACATCAAGGCGGTTTATGGGAATTTCCTGGTGGTAAAGTAGAAGCAGGCGAGAGTGTTTTTGTTGCGCTTAAGCGCGAGCTTATTGAAGAAGTTGGACTAACAATTCACAGCTCTAGTCAACTTATGGTTATTGAACATGACTACGGCGATAAATGCGTTAAGCTAGACGTACATGTAGTTAGTAACTTTAGCGGCGAAGCACATGGCGCTGAAGGGCAACCTAGTGAATGGGTAGCCATTAGTGAATTAGAAAATTATGACTTTCCTGAAGCGAATGCTGAAATTATCGAAAAGATAGTTGCCCGATACGCATAATTAAGTGAGTCACAATGCACACGTCTGTACAGTATAAATTAAGTGAGCTACTCGCTTTAAATCCTGAGTTTACTCAACTTAGTGTGATTGGTAGCGGCCATATAAATAGCACATGGCTACTTAAAAATACTGATGAGCAGTTCATTGTGCAAAAACTTAATACCGAAGTATTTAAACACCCTGCTCAGCTAGTTAGTAATGCACAACTAATTGAGCAGCATTTAAATACTAAACAACTACAAAACAATTATCCTCTTGAAGTAATCAAGCATATAGCTACGTACAACCGCGAATACTTAATAGAAATAGATAACGAACACTATCGTGTACTAAATTATATAAGTAACAGCTACAGCGAAGACGTTATTAAAAATGCGCAACAGAGTGAGCAAGCAGCTTACGCTTTTGGCGTATTTGCTAATGCTTTACAAGATTTTGATGCACAACAACTGCATACTGTCATTCCTGATTTTCATAACTTAGCTATGCGCTTTGAGCAACTAAATTCCGCAATCACTAACAATATAATTAATAGAGTAAAGCACTGCGCTGACGAAATAAAATATTGCTTATCGCAGCAGCATTTAATTACCGAACTTAATAACATTACCCAGCACATACCGCTTAGGGTTTGCCATAACGATACAAAAATAAATAATATGTTGTTTTGTAGTACAACCCATAAAGCAAAAGCGGTTATTGATTTAGATACCTGTATGGCTGGGTTTTGGCTTTATGATTTTGGTGACATGGTACGTACATTTTGCTCCCCCGAAGCTGAGGATTCAACAAACTTACACAACGTTGTTATTCGAAAAGATATATTTTCAGCCATTGTTAAAGGCTATGTAGCACCATTAAAAAGTAGCATGAGTACACTAGAGCGAGAAAGCTTATTATTAGGCGCTAAAATAATGCCGCTCATGCTCAGTGTGCGCTTTTTGACTGATTACTTAAATAACGATGTTTATTTTAAAGTGGCTCATGCAGATCATAATTTAGAGCGAGCACAAAACCAACTCGCACTTTATAAAAACATACTCAGTAACGAGCAGTGGATGCATGAGCGCTTGATGAGCTAAAGCTTATTTAACCTGAACTCTGGTTAAGAGATTTATTAACGTATTGAATCATGTTGATATTTAAATTTATTTTCTCTAGCCAGATATTTTTAGTGAAAACAAGGCGAATTTACGCGTCAATAGCTGGCCTATTGCAAGTAAATTCAACGCAGTTAGCGCTGAAAATAGCTGCTTGAGATAGATTTATTATCCATAGTTCATATATGGTCTCCTCCAGTATTGCAAGGTGTCATTCAACGATAGTAGGGACAGGTTTGCTGTCATATATACGGCCTTTTAGTGAAGATTATTACTTCTGACCTTGATGTAATCCGCGCATATTGTCCTGATCAGGTTATCGGTATTTACTACCACTGAACTCTATAGGTTTTCAATATGCAGGTTTGACCTGTTATGTCATCGTTTAAGCCACTTACGCAATTCTTTGAAGAGTATTTATACGGGTGAGTAACTCTCACCTGAAGCGCTAATAGCCCAAGCCATTCTCGCCATCTTGTTGGCATAAGCTACACATGCTCGATTATGCCCTCGAGTTTGAACCAGTCGGTTTATCCATTGACTTAATTTATCATTCTTCGTTTTTGCTCTTGAGACAACAGCTTTTGCTCCTTGGATCAACAGGCACCTTAAGTAGCTATTTCCTCGCTTACTTATCCCAAGTAAAGTATCTTTTCCGCCACTACTGTGTTGACGCGGAACGATACCTAAAGACGCTGAAA
>NZ_JADYXB010000028.1:0-49641 GCF_015864485.1 Pseudoalteromonas sp. SWN166 | reverse complement strand
TCAAGTAACCAATGACTAAGCATAAAAATACCCTCATAATCAAAAGATGATAAGGGTATTGTGAAGCAACCAAAAGATCGGTCAACCGATCAAAAATACCTTAACTGATCGGTGTTAGCTACTACGGTTGGATTAACCGTGGTTTTAGCCCTGACAACATAAAAGCCTCCTGCTGTATCAATTGATTCAAGATACGATAACTTAAAATAACCTCTATCCGCTAAAAACAAGGTGTCGACTAACGATTTAGCATCAGGTAAAAAATCATATTCAGCTTGGCTATCAGGACTCACTGAGATTTCTTCGGGATAACCTTGAAGCACATCCCAACTCACATGAACCTCTATTGCCGCAGGACTTATTTTAGTAAAGCGACCTTTAAAGGTATCTTTTAAACTATCGTGCGCTGCGAACGAACTTCCATCTTGCAATACGATGCGTTTAAAGTCAGAAAGAGTGGCGTCTGTACCGAGTATTTGTTGCTGCCATTCATTTAACGCCACATCGACCAGTGATTTCATCAATAGGCTGAATTCAGGCTTACTCAGTTGATTGTGAAACGGTTTATATTGAACATCAGTTTCCGTCAACTTCACAAAATAGCGATGTAAATCTGTCACGGTGTTTACCGATTTATCGCCTAGAGCCGTTATTAACGACATGACTAATTCGAAAGGTTTTATTATTCGTTTACGGCTACAAAAACGGCTTGTTTTACCTATTTCGTTAATATTAAAATCGTTAAGCACTTTCGTTATTTTGTTTAACTCAGTATTATGTTTATTCATGCTCTGCTTTTGGGATAGATAGTGGTTTGGCGATTACTATCAGATCAAATTCAGAGCATGTTTTCAAGTTTTATTCCTTAAGATCCAACCTATGAGCATTTGCTATGTGGCTCTCAACCGCTGTGGGCACTACGACATTACCAGGCTTCAAATTGTAGAAACCCGTTACAGCAATGTGACGGGTTTTTTGCTGTCTGGGATTTAATAAATAGCCAAGAGCGCATACCGAACTCAGTAGTGAAACAAAACAGCTCGAAGGCGAGCCCCGCGGAAGGCCGCCCCGACACAAAGATAGTGTAGCATTTCACTGTGGCTCTCTACCGCTGTGGGCACTACGACATCCTACTGCGTAGCGCACCGACCTCAAATAGTAGAAAGCCCGAATCTAAAGATTCAGGCTTTTTTACGTCTGCAGAAAAGTAAAATGTGTACAATTAATGCACACTCATCTACTCCTAGAATGTAGCTCGGGCGAGCAAAGCGACTCCCGACGTTAAAATCATAATAAAACCCCCCCAATATCTCTGCACGCCAATAAGTGTGTAGCATTTGCTATGTTACTTTCTACCGCTGTGGGCACCACGACATCCTAATGCGTAGCGCACCGACTTCAAATTGTAGAGAGCCCGAATCTAACGATTCGTTCTTTTTACGTCTGCAAAAAAGTAAAATTCGCGTAATTAACACACACTCATCAACACCTATTACATAGGTCGGGCGAAGCGAATCCCGACGTTAAAAACACCTAAGAATCCTATAAACTAAATCGATAATTAACAATATATTTTAAAGTCTCTATTTCTAAATTTTATATAATAATACTGATAACAAATATAATTTTGCTTTGTTACTGGGTTTGATTTAGGATCAAATCAGTTTAAAACCAAGAACTAATAGCCTGTGTATAGATTATTAATTAGCGCCATATCCATTTTATTTTGTTTCTCTGCGTCGGCAGTTGAAGTAACTGATCTATATCAAGATATTTTAAAAGTGGATGATAAAACACGAGACACTCGATTAGCAGCGAGCCGTAAAGCTTTACTCAATGTTTTAGTGAAAGTAAGCGGTGATGAAACTGCGGATCAAAACAAACTAGCGCAGCAACGCACTAAAGATATTTCTGATTATATGCTTAAGTTTGAATATGACGAGAGAGCAAATGGACAATTGAAACTCGTTGTTAAATTTGAAGCTCGAAAGATCAATGCGTTAATCAAAGAGTTAAACTTACCTTTATGGGGAGTACAACGCCCATTAGTCGCAATATGGTTAGGTATTGAAGACAATTGGCGCAGAGAATTAGTAACACAAGAAAGTTACCCGCAGTTAGAACAGCTCATTTATGACAAAGCTGGACGCCGAGGTTTACCTGTCGTTGTGCCATTACTTGATTTACAAGATAGACGTTTAGTAGGTATTCCTGAGGTATGGGGTAACTTTTCAGAACCAGTAGAAGAGGCCTCTAGACGCTACAGTGCTGAGCGAAGTATTACAGCAAGAATGTATAAAGAAGCAGATAGCGAAAATTGGATTTTAGATTGGCGTTTTACTAATGATGATCAATTTGATTCAAATAGATTAACGGGCGATAAGCAGCAAATAGTGAGCCAAATGATCGATACCCTAGCACGAGGCCTTGCAAGCGAGTACGCTATTGATCCAAATGCTTATTATGAACAAGCCGCGGCCACGCTAACATTAAAAGGCACGCAAAGTTTTGTTGATATTGAATTAGCAAAGCAAAGATTATTGAACTTAAGCGTTGTTACGCAAGTTAAAATTGTTCGTAAAACACCAGAATTTGTAGAATTTAAACTAAACCACACTGGTAATCTAAGCGATCTTAAAAAAGGCTTAGGGCTCGACTCCTCATTTAAAGATTATGAGGATCCACGCGCTTTTTATCATGTTGTCGATAAAAATAGCCTAGAGTATCAATGGGTAACGCCATAATGATAATGTCTGAGCCGATGCAAATGGCATTACCGGTTACCTTACCGGATGACGAAACATTTGCATCGTACTTTGGTGGGGAAGATTCGTTAGAGGTTAACCATTTAAAAGATAGCTTTTCGAAGTTAGCTAAAAAGTTTCAGTATACTTATTTATGTGGGTTAGGTGATTCGGGTAAGTCTCACCTTTTGTATGCAACCTGCATTAAAGCTCAAGAGCGTGGCTTATCTAATATGCTGCTGTCTATGCGCGAAGTAGTTGATTTTGGACCTATGGTATTAGACGGCTTGGAAGCGCTTGATGTTCTATGTATCGATGATGTGCATTTAGTTGCAGGAAATGATGCATGGGAAAAAGCACTATTTAACTTTTTTAACCGATTTAACGAACCCGGTAAAATGTTAGTAGTAACTGCCGATTTACTTCCAAGTATGCTTAATATTACGCTGCCCGACTTAGAATCCCGTTTAACGTGGGGTACAACTTTTCAAATTCGCTCTATGAGTGATGACGATAAAGCCCAAGCACTAGTTAAGCGCGCTCATATGCGTGGCCTTGAATTAAGTGATGAGTGTGCACGCTTTTTATTAACGCGTTTAAGCCGTGATATGCGTGCTTTATTAGATGTACTCGACAAATTAGATCATGCATCGATGGCCGCACAACGAAAATTAACTATTCCTTTTATAAAATCAACGTTAAAGCTGTAGTAGGTCTAGAATCTAGACCCTGCTTTCAGTTATCATAAGCTATTATCAGAGCGTGTTTACCTTTCCTGATTGGAATTTGTTATACTGAAGAGTGTTTTAATCACGTTGCAAAGTTTGTACCATAGTATTTGTATACAAAACTAGAGCAACAAAAAAATAAGCCACCCACAGTAAAGCACTTCAGGCAGCATGTATTTGGTCTTTATTTAGCGTTATAGCATGATGATGTAGGAAACTACATCGCAGTGCTTAGCCTTGTTTAATAACCAATAACACTGTTGTAAAGCAATCTTGAAAGGCCAACACGCTCTTAAGCAATCACCTTCTGTGAAAGATCAGGTATCGAATGAACTTAGAAAACATATTAGCGCAAGCACTTGAGGCGGTAGCCAGTGCCAGTGAAATAGCGCAGTTAGAAGATATCAGGGTTAATTACCTTGGTAAAAAAGGCGAAATCACTAGCTTACTTAAAACGTTAGGTAAAATAGCACCTGAAGAACGTAAAGAAGCAGGCCAAGTTATAAACCAAGCTAAACAAGATGTACAAGCTGCTATTAACGAAAAGCGTGAGTTGCTAGCAAGTAAAGCACTTGAAGAAAAACTAGCTGCTGAAACTATAGATGTAACTCTACCAGGGCGTGTTATGCCTACTGGCGGTTTACACCCAGTTACGCGCACTATTGAGCGCATAGAAAGCTTTTTTGGTGAGTTAGGATTTGAAGTTAAATCAGGTCCAGAAATCGAAGATGATTTCCATAACTTCGATGCGCTAAATATTCCTGAGCATCATCCTGCTCGTGCTGACCACGATACCTTTTATTTCAATCCTAAATTAGTACTTCGTACACAAACAAGTGGCGTGCAAATTCGTACTATGGAAACTGAGCAGCCACCACTACGCATTATTTCTCCTGGTCGTGTATACCGTAACGACTACGACCAAACACATACACCTATGTTTCATCAGGTTGAAGGGTTAATGGTTGATACGGATGTTAGCTTTACTGAGCTTAAAGGTATTTTGCATGACTTTTTACGTAACTTCTTTGAAGAAGATATGGAAATTCGTTTTCGTCCTTCATTCTTCCCATTCACAGAACCTTCAGCTGAAGTAGATGTTATGGGTAAAGACGGTAAGTGGTTAGAAGTACTAGGCTGTGGCATGGTACATCCAAACGTACTTAAGTCTGTGGGTATTGACCCAGAAAAATACACCGGCTTTGCTTTTGGTATGGGTGTAGAGCGCTTAACTATGTTGCGCTATGGCGTAAACGATTTACGTGCATTTTTCGAAAATGACTTAAAATTCCTAAACCAGTTCCGTTAAGAGTGAAATAATAAAATGAAATTTAGTGAAAAGTGGTTAAGAGAGTGGGTTAATCCTGCTATTGATACGCAAGCTCTTTCGGAACAGCTTTCAATGGCTGGTCTAGAAGTTGATGGCGTTGAGCCTGCTGCTGCCAAATTTAATGGCGTAGTTGTTGGTGAAGTTGTTGAATGTGGACAACACCCTGATGCAGATAAACTGCGTGTTACCAAAATTAACGTAGGTGGCGATGAGCTACTTGATATCGTGTGTGGTGCACCAAATTGTCGTTTAGGTATTAAAGTTGCTGTTGCAACTGTGGGCGCTGTACTGCCTGGTGACTTTAAAATTAAAAAAGCCAAACTACGCGGCCAACCTTCAAACGGAATGCTATGTGCTTTTGTTGAGCTAGGTATTAGCGAAGAAGGCGACGGCATTATGGAATTGCCAAGCGATGCACCAGTAGGCACTGATTTACGTGATTACCTAGGTCTTGACGATAACATTATTGGTGTTGATTTAACGCCAAACCGTGGTGACTGTTTAGGTATTAAAGGCCTTGCACGTGAAGTAGGTGTTTTAAACAGCATTGACGTAAATGTATTAGATATCCCTACGGTTACTCCAACAATTGATGACAAAGTATCAATTGAGCTAGTTAATGAAAATGCATGTCCTCGTTACCTTGGTCGTGTGATAAAAGGCATTAATCTTGATGCAGAAACACCGCTTTGGATGGTTGAAAAGCTACGTCGTAGTGGCGTACGTTCAATCGACCCAGTAGTTGATGTTACAAACTATGTATTACTTGAACTTGGTCATCCAATGCACGCGTTTGATTTAAATGCGATTGAAGGTGGTATTAAAGTACGTAGTGCAGCCGCAGGTGAAGAGCTTGTTTTATTAGACGGTAACACCGCTAAATTGAACGAGACAACACTTGTGATAGCCGATCATAACAAAGCGCTAGCAATAGCAGGTGTTTTTGGTGGTGAGCAATCAGGCGTTACAGATAAAACATCTGACATATTACTTGAAAGCGCGTTCTTTAATCCTGTTGCAATCGCAGGGCAAGCACGTAGTTACGGTTTACACACTGATGCTTCACACCGTTATGAACGCGGTGTTGATTTTGCTTTGCAACATGATGCAATGGAACGTGCAACAGCACTTCTACTTGAGATTGTAGGTGGTCAAGCAGGCCCAGTAGTTGAAGCTGTCGCAGCTGACAAACTTCCAAAAGTGACTGAAGTACGTCTTCGTCGTGCACGTTTAGACCGTGTTATTGGTCATCATATTGAAGATGCTAAAGTAACTGATATTCTTACGCGTTTAGGTCTTGATGTTAAAGTAGAAAATGAAAGCTGGAGTGCGGACGTACCAAGCTACCGTTTTGATATTCGCATCGAAGAAGATTTAATTGAAGAAGTAGCACGTGTTTACGGTTACAACAGCATTCCTAACGTTGCACCAACTGCAAAACTTAAAATGACCACGCATAACGAAGCAACTATTGCGCTTAGCAAGTTCCGCAATACGCTCGTTACTCGTGGTTACCAAGAAGCTATTACATACAGTTTTGTAGACCCTAAAGCACAAGCTATTTTACACCCAGAGTGTAAAGCTATGGTATTGCCGCACCCTATTTCAATTGAAATGTCTGCAATGCGCGTAAGTTTAATGCCGGGTTTATTAGCGTCTTTGGCGTATAACCAAAATCGTCAACAGCCTCGTATTCGTTTATTCGAACATGGGCTTAAGTTTATAAGCGACGAAAGTGCAGAAAACGGTGTTTACCAAGTACCGGTTATTGGTGGTGTTATTACGGGTCTTGTAAATGGTGAGCATTGGGTTGAAGAAAAACGTAACGTTGATTTTTACGACCTAAAGGGCGATGTTGAAGCTTTACTTGCTATTACCAATGACGTAACTCGTTTTGAAATTAAAGCGGAGCAGTCAGATGGACTTCACCCTGGTCAGTCAGCAGTAATATATGTTGATGGCAAAAAGGTTGGTTTTTTTGGTGCTTTACATCCTCAAGCTCAAAAGTCGTTAGATATCAACAACGCAACTTTTGTTTTTGAAATTGAAATGTCAGCAATAGAAAAAAGAAATTTACCGCAAGCAGAAGGGGTGTCTAAATTCCCTTCAAATCGCCGCGACATCGCGATTTTAGTGGCAGACAGCGTTAAATCTGGTGACATTTTAAGCGTGATCGAAAAAGTTGGCGGAAATCAATTGGTTGACCTAAACTTATTCGATGTGTATAAGGGCAAAGGTATTGAGCCAAATTATAAGAGTTTGGCGATTGCTCTAACACTGCAAGCGGTTGATAGAACACTCGAAGAGAAAGATATCAATCTAGTAGTTGATAACGTGGTGGCCGAATTGGCCGAACAGTTTAATGCATCGTTGAGGGACTAGATATGGCGCTTACTAAAGCCGACATAGCTGAACACCTATTTGAAAAGCTCGGGATCAATAAAAAAGATGCCAAAGATTTAGTTGAAGCGTTTTTTGAAGAAATCCGCTCAGCGCTAGAAAAAGGCGAGCAGGTTAAGCTCTCTGGATTTGGTAACTTTGATCTTCGAGACAAAAAAGAAAGACCAGGCCGCAACCCGAAAACAGGCGAAGATATTCCTATTTCGGCACGTCGCGTGGTGACTTTTCGACCAGGTCAAAAGCTTAAAACCCGCGTAGAAGTGGGCACAAGCAAAGCAAAATAAAAAAAGGCAGCGTAAGCTGCCTTTTTATTTGCCTGAATAACCTAGTTATTATATTATACCAACCTGCATAAATCTTTGATCAATTTAACGGATTAAATTGCACTATAACGTCGTTAAAAATTTTTATTTACGACTGCATGGATGCAGGAGGTAGGAGGTAGAGCAATGCAGGGAGCAATTGCCGAGAACAACTAGATACAAAAATTTTTGCCTAGTTCTAGCGTAATTTCCTTAACGTTAAATAGAACCCATACATAAGCAGATTGGTATTAGGTTATTTTTGCGATTATAAATTAAAATTCTCGAGGCGATACAAAATCACCTGCCATTATTTGCTGAAATGTTTGCTCTGCAAGTACATCTAGGCCGTCTAAACTTTTACCATTTGTTATTAATTGCTGCTCAATTTCAAACCCATCAATATTTTCAATTCCCGACATTTGCGCTACTTTAGAAAATATATAAGCGTGCTTAAATTTATCATGTTTATAAAAAAGACTAATAAGTGATGTATACACTTCAGGGTTAGGTACGTTATCTTTTTTATTAAGTTCTAAAGTTTTATAAAGCAAATCTATGGTTTTTTCATCATCAAATTTAATATAGTAAGATGCTAGAAAAAACTGCATTTCGGCACTTTGCGTTACACTTTTGTCATTTCCTATAGCTAATAATTTAGTCAGTGCGCTCTGGTTATTATTTCGTGACCATTGGTAGTAGAGCAAACCGGGATGGTTTGTATTTTGGGTATCTTGATATAACCGAGTCATTTCTTTAATGCTCGTTAATTGACCGTCAATACGTGACGTTTTTTTAGCTTTTAACTTAATATGCTCTATTTTAGCAGCCACAGTTATGCATTGGTTATAAGATTCAAAGTTCTTGAGTAATTGGTATTTATTTTCATCAGTAGGGTCTTTGTATTCTATGTAACGTTTAATAATTACATCAGCGCGTTCATCCTTGCAGTGACTGTCTTTGTTTAAGTCGCTACAAAAGCCAGGTGTTTCTTTACACACTTTTGCGAGTGTCAACGGTTCTTCACACCCTGTCAACGTAAGCAAACCCAATAGTATACTTGCTTTTTTAAGCATCCCTTAACCCCAAATGAATATTTACTTTGTTATTCTAACGCAATCATTTAACGCCTAACAGTAGAGAATAACTTCAGATTAAATTAGAATAGCCCTGCCGAAGTGCATTACTCTCAAAATATAGTGCATTTTTAAAGGCTATCCGTTCAAAATGATAAACTTAGGTAAATAAAATGACCTCATCTCACGAGTTAGAATACACAAATAGTTGGCAAGAGCGCCAAGATTACGCAGAAAGCATGCAACCAATCATTGGTAAGCTTTACCGTAATCGTGGTATTGAAATCGCTGTATATGGCCGTCCTCTCGTAAATGCCAGTACTATCGATATTATCAAATCTCACAAAACTGTTGCTCAGTTTGAAGGCACTAAATTACGTTTACGCGAAAGCTTCCCATTTTTAGAAGCTATCAGCAAAATGGAATTAAACTCTGCACGTATTGATATTGGTAAACTTGCATATAGCTATTTGTTTACAGAAGCAGCTAAAGGCCGCTCAGTAGAAGAATTTGTAAAAGATGAACTTGCAGAAATAGCTGACTTACCAGCGAAAGAACCACGCGATGTTGTATTGTATGGTTTTGGTCGTATTGGTCGTTTACTAGCGCGTTTATTAATTGAAAAATCAGGTCCATATGCAGATTTACGTTTGCGCGCTATTGTTGTGCGTGGCGGTAAAGATGGCGACCTAGAAAAGCGTGCTAGCTTACTGCGTCGTGATTCAATTCATGGTCCGTTCAATGGTTCAATCACTATTGATAAAGAGCGTAATGCAATTAAAGCTAACGGTAGCTACATTCAAGTTATTTACGCCAACTCTCCTAGCGAAATTGATTACACTCAATACGGTATCGACAATGCATTAATTGTTGATAACACCGGTATTTGGAAAGACGAAGCGGGCCTTGGCCAGCATCTAGAGTGTAAAGGCGCTACAAAAGTATTATTAACAGCTCCTGCAAAAGGTAATATCAAAAACATCGTATATGGTGTTAACAACAAAGATATTTTACCTGAAGATAAAATTGTTTGTGCAGCAAGCTGTACAACTAATGCAATTACACCAACGCTTAAAGCATTAAACGATAAGTTTGGTATTAATAATGGTCATGTTGAAACTGTACACTCGTACACCAACGATCAAAACCTTATTGATAACTACCACAAAGCAGAGCGTCGTGGCCGTGCCGCAGCACTTAACATGGTAATTACTGAAACAGGTGCTGCAAAAGCGGTTTCAAAAGCATTACCAGAGCTTGAAGGCAAATTAACAGGTAACGCAATCCGCGTACCTACACCTAATGTTTCGCTAGCTATTTTGAACCTTAATTTAGCAACAAGCACATCGGTTGAAGAGCTAAACGCATTTTTACGCGATACAGCACTTCATTCAGACTTACGTGACCAAATTGATTACACCGCATCAACGGAAATTGTATCTACCGATTTAGTAGGTAGCCGTTACGCAGGTGTTGTTGATTCACAAGCAACGATTGTTGAAGATAACCGTATTGTTTTATATGTATGGTACGACAATGAGTTTGGTTATAGCTGCCAAGTAGTTCGTTGTATGCGCGATATGGCCGAAGTGTCATTCCCAAGCTTACCCCGCTAATTTATTTGCAGTGACTTAAAAGCCAGCATGTTGCTGGCTTTTTTGGTCGTGTATTATTTTTAAAGCGTATGCCTTGTGATAGGCTTTAATTAAGAAAATGTACATTCGTTTTACTATTTACAAAATAATGTCAGGTCTGTGAATTAATAAGCAGATAAACTTATTCAACCTAAAGGTTTTTTCATGAAAATCAGCAGCAATTTCGACAGTGGTAATATCAAAGTTATTGAAGCCACCGATCCTTTAAATATTCAATTAGAAATTAATAAAGATCACCAGTCTGAATTTTATCAGTGGTTTCACTTTCGTCTTGAAACAACACCTTACCAATTGCATAAGTTAAATATTAATGAGCTTGATAAATCAGCTTACCCAGATGGTTGGGAAGGGTATCAAGCCGTTGCATCATATGACCGTCAAACATGGTTTCGTGTACCATCAAGCTATGAAAATGGTACATTAAGCTTTGAAATTGAACCAGAGTGCGGCAGCGTGTATTTTGCTTACTTTGCACCATACAGCTACGACCGCCATTTAGATTTATTGTCTTGGGCACAAAGCCAAGGCGCTTGCCAATTAATCACGCTTGGTGAAACACTAGATGGCCGCGATATGAGTGTGCTTAAAATTGGTGAGCCAAGTGAAGATAAGAAAAACATCTGGATCACAGCACGTCAACATCCAGGTGAAACAATGGCGCAGTGGTATGTAGAAGGGCTATTGCACAAATTACTTGATGACGAAGATCCACATGCAGCTGCATTATTGTCAAAAGCAGTATTTTACGTTGTACCAAATATGAACCCTGACGGCAGCGCACGCGGACATCTGCGTACTAACGCTAAAGGCGTTAACTTAAACCGTGAATGGCAGACACCAAGCATGGAAAATAGCCCTGAAGTTTACTTAGTACTTAATAAAATGCGTGAAGCTGGCCTAGATATGCACCTTGATATACACGGTGATGAAGCTATCCCGTATAACTTTGTGGCAGGCAGTGAAGGTATTCCAAGTTACGATGCTCGTCTTAAAGGCCTAGAAGATAGCTTTAAAGCAGCGCTTTTAACTATTACTCCAGAGTTTCAAGATGAACATGGCTATCCAAAAGATGAGCCAGGCCAAGCTAACCTTACAGTAGGCTCATCAGCTACAGCTGAAGAATTTAAAGCATTAACGTACACAATTGAAATGCCATTTAAAGATAACAACGATTTACCAGATCCAGACTATGGCTGGTCGGACCGTCGTTCATATCAGTTTGGTCAAGATACATTAGCGGCTATTGTTAATGTTGTTGATAATTTAAGATAAAACGTTTATTTGAAGGGTATCAATAGTTTTGATGCCCTTTTTACTTTTAGTAAAACCCCTTTTACAAAAAATAATAATCATATAGCAACTTCATTCCAAAACGTTTTTAACGTTTCTTCGCCGCGTATCATCACCGTATCGGTACAAATCAATCTACTTTTCTTTAAATACTGCTGATGTAGTGCCTTACAGTAGCTACGTAATTAGATGTTTTGAAAATTAAGTGTTAACAAAGTTGGGGTACTTAAGTTAAGATTAATTAAATAATGAGTCGGGACGGGAAAGGTAAAACCTTATTTCGTGAAACTTATGTTGCGTAGTAGCTAAAGCAGAGTCTCGTAATTAAAAATAATAAATATAACTATAGAGGATATCCATGGAAGCTTTTGTAAGCGCTGTTAATGATGTTGTTTGGAGTAATGCACTCATCTATTTATGCCTAGGCGCAGGCTTGTTTTATTCAGTGTTAACTCGATTTGCTCAAGTTAGACATTTTAAAGAAATGTGTAAGCTATTATTTAGCCCAAACACGTCTGATAAAGGTATCTCATCTTTTCAAGCCCTTGCAGTATCGTTATCTGGACGAGTAGGTGTTGGTAATATCGCAGGTGTTGCAGCAGCTATCGGTTTTGGTGGTCCAGGTGCTATTTTTTGGATGTGGGTTGTTGCTTTTCTAGGAGCAAGTACCGCATACGCAGAATCTACTTTAGGCCAAATTTATAAAACAGAAGAAAACGGGCAATATCGTGGCGGGCCAGCATATTATTTTGACCGTTGTTTAGGGCAAAAATGGTTAGCTGTTTTATTTGCTGTTTCGGCAATTATTGCCTGTGGTGTTTTTCTGCCAGGCGTACAAGCAAATGCGGTAGGTAATGCGTTTACCCAAGTGTTTGGCGATGGCAATATGGTCACTACTAGCTTTGGTGACGTAGGTAGCTTTAAGTTAGTTGCACTGGCAATTATACTTATTGTTTTAGCATTTATTATTTTTGGCGGTATAAAGCGTATTGCGAATTTTACGCAAATAGTAGTGCCATTTATGGCGCTTGGTTACATAGTATTGGCACTAATCGTTGTATTTTTAAACTTAGATAAAGTGGGCGATATATTTTATCTAATTATTAGTGATGCATTTACTGCGCAGGCCGGTTTTGGTGCTGCTATTGGTTGGGGCGTCAAACGTGGTATATATTCTAATGAAGCAGGCCAAGGTACTGGGCCTCATGCAGCAGCTGCTGCAGAAGTAGACCATCCTGCTCAACAGGGGTTAGTACAAGCTTTCTCTGTTTATGTTGATACCATCTTTGTGTGTACAGCAACAGCGTTGATGATTTTAATAACGCAGCAATACAATGTTGTGGGTGAGTTACCAGCAGGGCAGTTTATTGTACAAAATGTTGATGCAGCCACTGAAGTAGGCTCAGCAGCCTTTACTCAAATGGCTTTATTTAGTGTATTTGGCAGTTTTGGACAAGCATTTGTGGGTATTGCATTGTTCTTCTTTGCCTTTACTACAATACTTGCTTATTACTTTATTGCAGAAACTAATATTGCTTACTTAAATCGTTACTTTAAAGGCAGTATCCCGCTTGTTATCGTGAAATTTGTGATTATGTTTATGGTTGCATACGGCATGGTCAACAATTCAGGTTATATTTGGACTATTGGTGATATTGGCGTTGGCTTAATGGCTTGGATTAACATATTAGGTATTTTAGCTATTTTCTTCGTAGCTAAGCCTGCTTTATTATGTTTAAGTGATTATGAAGAACAGAAGAAAAAGGGCGGAAAAATCATATTTGACCCAGTTAAATTAGGTATTAAAAATGCCACTTTTTGGGAAAAACGCCTAGCAAAACA
This sequence comes from Pseudoalteromonas sp. SWN166, assembly GCF_015864485.1. Classification (NCBI taxonomy): domain Bacteria; kingdom Pseudomonadati; phylum Pseudomonadota; class Gammaproteobacteria; order Alteromonadales; family Pseudoalteromonadaceae; genus Pseudoalteromonas; species Pseudoalteromonas sp. SWN166. Next base: position 36,274 of record NZ_JADYXB010000028.1, on the reverse strand, counting down.
GTCAAAAGACGCTGAGTAATTAAACTTAGTGAGTAACTTGGATGTTTATCGTTTCTAAATCACTTATTGGTTTAAATTCAAAAAAGACAACGAGAAATAAAACAAGTACAATAAAGGCGCCGAAAGGCGCTTTTTTTATGCGTAGTATGGAGAGAAGTATGGCGATTATTCGTTGCCCAAAATGTGCAAAATCAATTTCAGATAAACATAAACAATGTCCGCATTGCGAAAGTAACATTGCAGAGCTAAACGACGAGCAAGTTTTACAGCTTCAACGCGAACAGCGAATTAAAAAAAAGCAGATGTTTCTAAATCACTCCTTTTTGGCGCTTATCTTATTTTTAGGTGGTTTTTTCTGTTTGTACTTTTTACAACCGCAAGAAGAAACGCTTCAGTGGTATGCTTATACTGCCGCAATTGGCGTAGGTTGTATTTGGTATATTATAAACCGTATTATTTTAGTGACTCTAAAAAAGAAAAAATGACATGAATATCGACAATCTTGTACAAAATATTACTCCCGAATTATTCGAACGCTTGCAATACGGTGCTTCTACTGGCAAATGGCCAGACGGCACCGTTTTATCAGATGAGCAAAAGCAACAAACAGTGCAGTTGGTTATGTTGTATCAAGCAAAGGTGGCTCAATCTAATGAGCAATTTACGATTGGTGCTAATGGTGAAATGATCCAAAAGACAAAAGCTCAACTACAAAAAGAATTCAAATCAGACAACGAAATAGCTAGGTTTAGTGAACATGATCTTTAAGCACCTTTTTACACCGAAGTGGAAACACCCTAAGCAACAAGTACGTCTTGATGCTATCGAAAAATTAGACATTGAACGTGATGCAACCATATTAAACACGTTAGCACTTGAAGATAGCTCAGCTGAAATACGCCGCAAAGCACTACAAAAAGTAAACGATTTACCACTTTGGTGGAAAGCGTATAAACAAGATCAGGCATTAAAAGATATAGCAGAGCTGCAAATATCAAATGCTGTTTTAAATAGCGAAAGTGCACTAACACCGCAAATTAAAAATGAATATATTGAGCGCTTTGCGCCAGTAAAAACACTAGAAAAGTTAGCGTTTGCAGAAAAAGAGCTGCAAGTACGCGTTAAATTATTAAAACGTTTAGCAAATCCAAAACTAGTAGAAAAAGCATTTAAAGAAGGTAGCGAAGAGCTACAAACTCAATTAGTTGAACTTGTTATTACTCATCAATTAATTAAGCCATTAGTAAAACATGCGAAGGGTGGAGCAAAAGCAGCACTTGAAACGCATATTGAAAATGAACGTCTAGCAATAGAAAAGCCACTTGAAGTAGAGGGTGCAACACGTATTATTTTAGCGAAGTTAAATGCCTTGCGTGAAAAAACAGACTTTGGTGTTGTTAATCCACAAGCAGGCGAGCTAATGGCTCAATGGCAAGCACTTGAGCTTAAATGGTTAAGTGATGACCGTGTTAAGTTGCTTGATGAAAAATATACTTCGATTACCACTAAGTTAAATGCACACATTGAACAGCTACAAGCGGTACACGATAAAGAGCAGCAACAATTAGCGCGACAACAGCGCCAATTATTAGCACTTGCAACGCTTGAAGCGTTAAGCGAAGAAATTGAAAATGCCTTACAACTTGGTCTTGAAACACCAGAGCAAATCCAACAAGATTGGCTTGATGCAAAAGTAGCGCAAGCTAAGCACGCTATTAGCGAAACAGAGCTTGCTAATAACACGCAATCAAAACTTGCTGTAAGTAAGTTAGAAAAGTTATTTACTCAAGTTGCTAAGCTACCTGAGCTAACCGCTGCCATTAAAGAGTACAAGCTCGCTTTTACAGCATTGTGTGAAATTAAACCAGCAGAAGACTTAGCGCAGTACGATGCTACTTTAACTGAGTTTAATAATGGCTTTAAAGCAGCGCGTAATCATTTAAATATTTTAGATGGTGCACTGCAAAGTACGTTTAAAACACAGCTAAACGCGCATAAAAAGCAATTTTTAGCACCAATGAATGAACTCGTTAAGCCGCTTGAAAAAAACCAAAGCCAAGCAAAACGTAAAGCACGTGATGTTAAACGCCTAATTGAAGAAGGCCGTTTTAACGTTGCTTTTGGCGTATTTAAAGGGTTTGAAGAATTATTTAATACCCTTACTGAACAATACCAACAGCCACTTGTAAATATAAAAGCAGAGCTTGAAGCGCAACTTGCAGACGCTAAAGATTGGCAAAAATACGCTGCAGCACCAAAGCGTGAAGCTTTATTAGAAGAAGTAAGCGCATTAGTAAGTGAAGAGTGTACTGACCCACAACAACGTGCTGAGCAGGTAAAAGCACTACGTAAACGTTGGAATGAGTTAGGTCGTTTAGATACAGACGAAGAGAAGCAACAAGGCACTCAGTTTGATGAAAAAATCGAGCTGTTATTTGCACCTTGTCGTAGTTACTTCGCAGAGCAAGAAGTACAACGCGAAGCATCTAAAGCACAACGCGAAAGTATTATTAGCGATATGCATGCACTTCATTTACAGCCTACTGCTGAGGATGATTTTGATTGGAAGCAATATGAAAGCCAATACAATCGTTTGAACAAAGCTTGGCGCAGTGTAGGTAAAGTTGATCCTAAAACATACCGTACATTAAACGATCGTTATAAAAATGAGCAACAGCAAGTACTGGCTTTATTAAATGCATTTCATAAAAGTAATGCTGCACTTAAAAATGAGTTAGTAGAAAAAGCAGAGCAGCTGTCACACAGTGATGATTTAGCCGCTGCATGCCAAGAGTTGAAGCAAATGCAGCAACAATGGCAAACCATTGGTTTTGCAGGTTTAAAAGCTGAAAATGCGTTATGGCAAAAGTTTCGTCAGTTTAACGATGAAACATTTACTAAACGTAGTAGTGAATTTGAGCAGCAAAAACTTGAGCAAAACGAGTCGGATAAACAAGCCGTTGCAGAACTTACTGAGCTTGAAGCAGCACTTAGCGATGTAAATCAAAGAGCGCAACTACACGACCTAGAAACAAAAGTGAAAGGGTATGCACAGTTTAGATCGTTAGTGCCAAAAGTGACTAAGCTACTAGCGGCCATTGAAGATAAACTTGCATTGCTTACAAGCAAATCAGAGCAAGCTAATTTAGATGCATTAATTACAGCACTTGAGAACAATGAAGCGTTACCAAGTCAGTACCAAGCACCGCTTAAAACAACATTAAATACTGAACAGCTTATTACGCGCATGGAAATACTAGCGAACGTAAGTTCAACCGATAAGTCACTTAGAATGGCAGAACAAGTAGCCATGTTAGATGACAAGCATCGTGGTGAACATGCTGATTTAAACTATTATTTAAAACAGTTACTAGCGCTCAGTGGCGGTTCAGTTGAACCTGACACACTAATGCGACTTAAAGCGATACTTGCAGCTTAATACACTAGGGCGTGTTGACCTTTCGTGGTTGAATTTGCAGCAGACTGTTTGGTATTTAGGCAAGGCAGAGTCTATGTAGTGTGGTTATTCCCCATAAATAGGCGATAACGCAGCATAAATGCCAAACATGCGCTGCCCTTTGGGTTCTTTCTAGGGTCGATTAACTCTTTGTTGCTCGGTTTTGACTTAGCCCGCTAGGTTACAAACCTCACGCCGCGATTAAATCGACCCTAGATTGAACAAATTTCAATCCACAAAGGTCAACACGCCCTAGAACCAGTTTAATATATACTGGTTAGTATTTTAATAAGCCGCTTTAATAGCGGCTTTTTTATAAGCATCATTACTTCATTATAAATAAAAGGGTTCTCATGAGAATTTTAGTTATTATTGCAGCGTTATTTTTAACTGCCTGTAATACCACGCAAGGCATATCAGTATATTCATTTACTAACTCTGAGGTTGAGTCTGTACTTAGTAAACAATTACCAAAGTTAAGTGAGAAAGTAAGCTTAATGGGTTTGCCAGTTCAGTTTGATGTAAACGACTTAAGTGTGAATATTGGACCCGATAACCGCGATGTTGTTGTGCTTGGCGCAGATTCAAGCGCTGAAATTAATGCATTTGCACTAAAGTATCCAGTGCGTTTACAGCTTCAAATTGAAGGCAGCCCATTTTATGATAGTGAGAAAAATGCGGTGTTTTTACGTAATATTAAATTACTTGATTCGAGTGTAGATGCTGGTGGTTTTAAAGGTAATTTAGGCGCACTTGATAGCCAAGCAATGGAAGTGATTAATGCTTTTTTAGCGGTTAACCCTGTTTATACTCTAAATATGGATGACCCTAAAATAATGCTACTCAGTAAACTTCCACTTGATATGAAAATAAGCGAAGGTGCAATTAAGCTAGTACCTCGTCTATAAGTAGATCGACCTACTTAAAATATACGTACTTATTAGCCTGACTCTCAGGCTAATAAGGTTTTAATATTATGGCAGCTCCTCGAACTGTTCCCACCTCTCGACTTTCTCGCTTTGCTAAATTAGGCTCACTAGCAACAGGTGTTGCAACCAATATGCTAGTTGATGGTGCTAAGAGTGCATTAACGGGCAAAGGTTGGGATAACAAAAGTTTATTACTACAACCTAAAAACATTGAAAAGCTCGCCATACAGTTATCTCATTTACGTGGCGCTGCAATGAAGCTAGGGCAATTACTCTCAATGGATGCCGGTGACTTACTCAGTCCTGAATTAGCTCAATTACTTGCTTTACTGCGCTCAGATGCCAACCCAATGCCTCATAAGCAACTTGTAGCGGTATTAAAAGAGCAATGGGGAGATGACTGGCTAGCGCGTTTTTCTCATATTGAATTAAGACCTTTTGCTGCGGCTTCTATTGGGCAAGTACATTTAGCTTATAAGGAGAATGGTGAGCAACTGGCTGTTAAAATTCAATATCCTGGTATTGCAAAAAGTGTTGTGAGCGATGTCGACAATGTTATTTCGTTATTAACGCTTTCTCGATTATTGCCAAAAGATCTTAATATTAAACCGCTTATTAGTGAAGCCAAAGCGCAGTTATTGGCCGAAGCTGATTATACGAGAGAAGCGCAATATTTAATACGTTATAAAAATTCATTAGCAACTAACCCCCATTTTAAAGTGCCTAACGTATATCCAGAGCATAGTACGCAGCAAGTGCTTACCATGGAATATATAAAGGCTGAGCCGATTGAGAGTATTACAGAGCTACCTAATAGCCAGAAAAGTTTTGTTGCAGCACAGCTAATTGATTTGTTTTTTAAAGAGATGTTTGAATTTAAACTCATTCAAACAGACCCTAACTTTGCCAATTTTCATTATCAGCTTGATACACAAAAAATTGTTTTATTTGATTTTGGTGCAACGCGAGAAATATCATCTGAGCTTAGCCACGCTTATTTAGCCTTATTTAAAGCGGGCAGTGAAAACAACCGAGAAGGAGTGCTTAGAGCGGCTTTACACATTGGTTATTTTAAAAATGACTTAGTTGATGAGTATAAAAATAACGTTATCGATTTATTTTTAATGGCATGCGAGCCACTAAGATCAAATGACGAGTTTGATTTTAAAAACAGCGAACTAGCGCTCAAAATTAAAAATGCAGGGCTTGCCCTTAGTGCGCAATCTCAGAAATGGCATACACCGCCCGTTGATGCGCTATTTATTCACCGAAAACTTGCAGGACTTTACTTAATAGCCGCAAGGCTAGGTGCAAAAATAGATGTAAAAACGCTATTTCAGCACTATTTATATCGTTCTAATTTACACGTAAGTGCATTTTAAGTAATGAGTGCACTTAGTTTAAAAAATTGCCATAATGCTCGCGATATTTCGCGAGGTGCATTTATGATAAAACAATTTTTAAACGATCCTAAGTTATTGCTCAATGCAGTAGGTGAGGGCATATATGGTTTTGACCTATCGGGTAATGCTGTGTTTGTTAATCCTGCCGCTGAGCGCATGACTGGTTGGCGAGCAGAGGATTTATTAGGTAAAAAAATACATCAATATCATCACCATACTCATGCAGATGGTACGCCTTATCCTGCGGATGAATGCCAAATATATTGCACCATGTTTGATGGAAAACGTCGTGAAGTTAAAAATGAAATTTTTTGGCGTAAAGACGGCAGTTCGTTTGCAGTAGAATATACTTCTACACCGGTTTATCGAAATGATCAATTAATTGGTGCAGTAGCAGTATTTCGCGATATATCACAGCAGCAACACACACAAAATGCACTGCAAGAGGCACTTGAGCAAGTAAAGCATTTAAGTGAGCAGCTAAAAGATGAAAACAACTACTTAATTGCAGAGCTTAACGAAGACTGGCAAGACTCAGGGCTAGTTGGACAAAGCCATATTTTTCAAACCATGTTAGATCAAATAAAGCTGGTAAGTGAAACCGACAGTACAGTGCTTATACTTGGCGAAAATGGCACAGGTAAAGAGCTAGTAGCCCGTAACTTGTATCGGTTAAGTAAACGTAGCGAGCAAGCTTTTATAAAAGTAAATTGCGCTGCATTTACACCGAGCTTGCTAGAATCGGAATTGTTTGGCCATGAAAAAGGTGCGTTTACAGGTGCAAATGAGCGTCGTAAAGGGCGCTTTGAACTTGCTGATAAAGGCACCTTGTTTTTAGATGAGATAGCAGAGCTGCCGCTTGAGGCGCAAAGTAAATTACTCAGAGTACTACAAGAGCAAGAGTTTGAACGCGTAGGCGGCAGTAACACACTAAAAGTAAATATTAGAGTGGTTGCCGCGACTAATCGCGATTTATGGGGAATGGTACAAAAGGGCACGTTTAGAATTGATTTGTATTATCGGCTTAATGTATTTCCTATAAAAGTGCCTGCTTTAAAAGATCGAAAAGAAGATATTCCTTATTTATGCACTAATTTAATTACACAATTAAATAAACGACTGGGCAAACATTTAAAAGGGCTAAGTAAAAAAGCAATTACACAACTGCAAGCCTACGATTGGCCTGGCAACATTAGAGAGCTGCAAAATGTGCTTGAACGCGAAGCTATTTTATCTAATCAGGCTGTACTACAGCTAAGCCAACCTTTACAAGCAGGTGGTGAAGTAGTTATTAACCCTTCGCTTACGCTCGATGAAGCACAAAAGCAGCATATAATCTCTGTTCTCGCGTTATCGCACTGGCAAATATCGGGAGATAAAGGGGCTGCCGTTAAACTGGGTTTGCCTGAGAGTACACTGCGCTCAAAAATGCGAAAACTGGGTATAAATAAAGATTAGCGAGAATTCGTTATATATCGCGTAATTCGCTTTATATCGCGATTGTTGTTTTTGTTTATTTTAATAAGCATATAAATATCAATAAGGTAACTTAAGTTTCAGTTTGGTCTGAAAGTTGCAGTAGTTTGCTTAACACCGTCATAATAAAGCAAGTACTATGAAGTTTGATATTAAAGAAGAAGACATGATCATTAAGCCCTACAACAACGAAGGGCCAATTTATATCCGCGAGCAAAAAGGTTTTTTTCAGCGCATACGCCGTAATTTAGGCTGGTTGTTAATGCTAACTTTTGTTGCAATACCGTGGATCCAATACAACGGACAACAAGCTGTATTGCTTGACGTGGCAACACAAACATTTACTATTTTTGGTTTAACACTCCTTCCTCAAGATTTTATGATTTTAGCGCTGCTGTTTATGGCGGGTGCCTTTGCGTTGTTTTTTGTAACTAACTGGCTTGGTCGGGTTTGGTGTGGGTATACGTGCCCTCAAACAATATGGATGCTCATGTTTTCGTGGGTAGAGCAGCGTATAGAGGGCACGCGAAATCAGCGAATAAAGCTAGATAAATCAGAGTGGACGCTAAGTACTTGGCGTAAAAAAATAACTAAACACAGCGCATGGATTGTTATTTCTATTTTAACTGCCACCTCGTTTATGGCGTATTTTATTCCGGCTAAAAGTTTGTATATGGAGATGATCACGTTTGAATGGTCAGGTATTACAAGTTTTTGGGTGTTTTTATTCGCTTTTTGTACTTATGGAAATGCAGGGTTTTTACGCGAAAAAATGTGCACAATTGCATGCCCATATTCTCGTTTTCAGGCTGTTATGTTTGATAAAGATACGTTGCTTGTTACATATGACAGTAAGCGAGGTGAAAGCCGTGGTCCGCGTAAACGTAAAGCCGATCCAAAAGAGCTTAACCTAGGTGACTGCGTAGACTGTAACTTGTGTGTAGACGTATGCCCTGCAGGTATAGACATTCGAAATGGAATGCAATATGAATGTATAAATTGTGGTTTATGTATAGACGCTTGCGACGATACCATGGATAAATTTGGTTACGAAAAAGGCTTAATTAAATACGCGAGTGAAAAACAAATGGAAGGGGGGAAAACCAATCCATTTAGGTTAAAACTAGTAGGATATGGCGCATTAACGGCTTTGTTAATAATATCTATGTTTGCATGGATGCTGCAACGTACCCCTATAGAAGCTTCAGTATTACGCGACAGAAATGCGCTCTACAGAGTGAACTACGAAGGCTTAGTAGAAAACCCTTACACACTTACTATTATTAATAAAACCCAACAAGCACTGCATTACAGCATCGCTATAGAGGGTTTACCTGGTGCAATACTCTCAAGCCCACGCTCTACACTTGTTCAACCGGGTGTTATGAAAAGCGTACCAGTGACCGTAACAGCCGATGGTTACGATATTGAGCGTAAAGTGAGTAAGCTACAGTTTATTGTAACGGCGCAAGAAGACGCCAGTATTACCATAACCAAAGACAGTCAGTTTTATAAAAACTAAGATTGATAAAGCTTCATAAAAATACAAAAAATGCCCAAGTAGATATTCTCCTTGGGCATTTTTTATGTGCGGTTTTATATGCAGTTTCTATTGCGTATTTGCACCTATATATTTCAGTGCGCTTGTTATAACGGCGACTTGTGCCAAAATACATTCTTCATCTGTGGCTGTTGGGCTATCTGGGTACACTTCAGTGGTTGTTACGTATGGTGCATCAGTAAAGCCCATACATAAACCTAACTCTCGAGCGGCATAGTTAATCACACCAAATTGCTCTTGAGGTACGCCGATTAGCTGGTTATTTTCATCGCTCGGTGCAATATGGGTTACCTTTGCAACGCTTTCAATAATCACTTTTTGAAACTCTGGCTCAGGCTTTTTGGTGTCTGCAACTAAATAAAACCCATCAGGTATGTTCCAGTTAGTGTTAGTAGTGCCTTCACGCGCAGCAAGTGCGGGTCTAAATTCACTGTTATCACTATCTGTCGTTTCGTGTAAATCAATATGAGCGATTAAGTCAGTACCTAATGTTTTTACAAACGCCATAATAGCGGCTGATTCTTGAGCTGGGCTACCCTCGTAAAATGAGCGATTAGGATCAATAGCATCTGGGTTCCAACGGTTTATAGTCTCGTAACCCCAAGGGCTAATGCAGGGGGCAACAATAATATTAAACAGTTCGCAATACTGCATAGCCGATGTTTTAGCAAACCTAAGTGCGCCATGTACGCCACTTGTTTCGTAGCCATGTACACCACCGGTGATTAAAACAGTTGGTTTATTAGCATTAAAGTTAGGCGTTTTTAATATATATAATGGGTAAGTACCTGCGGCGTAATTAAGCTCGCCGTATTGCTCTATATCTAAGGTGTTTTTAAGATCATTAATTAGCGTTACGACTTCGTTTTGGTAACTACGTTTAATGTTTTGGCGTGCTAACCACTGGGCTTTATCGTTGTTATTCCATTTTTTGCCAGGTGTGCCAATCGGGTATGTGCTGTTAGTCATAATAAACCTTTATATCAATTATTATTAGCCCTCATAAAAATTAGGAGGGCAATTACAATTGGTAAAATTATTTAATAAAGGCATAGCTTAACGCTGAGTAAATTAGCGTGCAAATTAAAACGTTAAAGTCATATTTTTAATAGCGCGTGTTTGCTGTGCCTTAATATAGCTTTGGTTTGCATATTCACCTGAAATACTACCGAATCGATCGCGTTTAATATTAATTGTTAAATTACATGCTTTATTTTTATTTACTTGCGAGCTGTTAAACATATCTAAGCTTTGTAAATTTATTTCAAGGCGAGATGAATTAAGCGCAAAAAATGTTGACTGCAAAAGTGTTTCATTATTATTGGTAGTGCAACTACTGCTAAGTTCTACTTGGCTTGTACTGTTAGGATCAGTGCCATCTAATAGAACTGTAAGAGTGCTATTAATACCAAAATTTTGATCATTACTCGGGGTTAAAATAATAAAATTTAAAGGCAGTTCTGCGCTTGAATTAGCATTTATACCATCGTCTCGTATAAATAATATATCAAACTGCTGATTATCGTCTGTTGCATTTATATAAGCTTGGTAATCAACGTCTAAAAAATCGGTATCTTTTGTAAGTACAATGGCAGTGTTATTAACAACAGCCCTTAATGAGTCGCTCTCGCTTAAAACAATATTAGAGCCATTCGCATCTCCCGCATTTAGTTCTGCGTTAACACGCGTGCGGTTGCCGTCAGAAACCAGTTCAAAGCCAGCCCATATACCTTTTGTTTTTACTAAATCAGACTCTGTTTCTGATGTGCAAGCGCATAATGCGAAAATTAAAGCCGTTGTGGTAATGCATTTTTTAAGCATGTTAGCTCCTTTAAGCCACTTAATTAGGCAGTAAGTAATTGTTTAATTAAGAATAGTTTTTACAATTATTTGCAGTGGCCAGTTTGTATTTGTGCATTGTTACATAACAAGGCGTCTGTAAATGTTTAAATTTGTTAATGGTTGTAAATAAAACATTAAAACCTAAGTTTAAAAACCAATCCACTATTTAAATTGCTTACTAAATGAATACTAACTTAGCGCTAAATGTATTATAAAAGAGTGTGTTACAATCAATTAAAGTATATTTTCATATAGAGTATTATGGCGCAGTATATTGCTACTCCAAGTTGGCTAGGCCGTTTTTTTACCCGTATTAAACACGTAAGTATTGAACATGAGCACCTTGTTGTGCATTTTAGACGTGCTCCCGCACGAACATTTTTAATTAAAGACTTTTATAATTACTCAACACTTAAAAACCGTTTATTTAGTGCCAAAATTAATTTGTGCGACAGCAGCAATACATCAATTAGCTTTTTAAACAAAGCACAGGCTAATACTTTAAATACTGCCATTAATACGCAGTTTTCGGCCATGCTTGAGCAAAAGGTAAATAACGCCAAAACTTTGCTAAAGCGTTATGCTTTAGATGAGTTTTTACGTGATAGTTCACTAAATACACTTAATAACGATGTATTTTCACTTGTTAAACAGTACGCTCAAAGTACAAATACATGGCAACAACACTTATCGCCAAGTAGTCTTAAATTTTTAAATATACTGAGCACCACACCCAATTCCCTTGATGCTATTGCACAGTTGCGCCATAAATATGAAAAAAAACAACTGATACTTAAAAATGATTTTTTTAATCAAGTAGAGTCAAATCCATTAACAACAGAGCAGCGTTTAGCAGTAATACGCGATAACGACAAAAACTTAGTATTAGCGGCAGCAGGCACAGGTAAAACATCGGTGATGGTCGCAAAGTCGCTAGATTTAATAGCGTGTGATATTGCAAAACCCGAGCAAATTTTGGTGCTGGCCTATAATAAAACAGCAGCTAATGAGCTTAAAGAGCGCTTTATTAAACGCGCAACACATGCAAAATTACATACCAAAGCACCCACTATTTTAACGTTTCATGCGCTTGGGCTTAAACTATTACAAAGCGCTAAAAAGCCTGTTGAGTTGTCAAAATTTGCAACAGACCCAGTTCAATTAAATAGTTGGTTAACGGTATGGGTAAGTAAAAAAATACAAACCGAGCCACAATTTTTAAAAGTATTTGTAGATTTACTCCATGAGCCAATTGATATATTTAGCTTTAAAGATAATGCACAGTACGAGCGATACATACGCGATAACGAATACCGCAGCCTTGCGGGTCATAAAGTAAAAAGTTATCAGGAGGTGTTAATTTCAAACTGGCTGCATTTAAACAGCGTGCCGCATAGCTATGAGGTGAATTATCACTTTGCCCAAGGCACCGAGCTAAATAGGCAATATAAGCCTGATTTTTATATACCTCACTATGATATTTACTTAGAGCACTTTGGCATTGATAGGCAAGGTAATACACGTGCCGATATAGATAAAAAACATTATAACGAGCAAGTTGCATTTAAGCGCAAACTGCATAAACAAAATGGCACCACCTTACTTGAGACCTTTCATTACAACTGGGTAGAAGGAAAGCTAGAGCAAACCCTCGCAAAGCAATTAAAGCAGCATAATGTTGAATTAACACCTTTAAGTAACGACGAAATATTTCATACTTTAAATAACTCAGGGCAGTTACAGCAAGGCATTGATAAGTACATAAAATGTTTACAAGCTATTCGAGTGGAGCAACTAAATAATAAGCAAATAGCACAGCGCATTAAGCAAAGTGGTATTAAAAATTACCAGCAATATGCAAACTTGTTAGTGCAAATTCATGATGCTTATATAAATGAACTAAACGCGCAAAGTGCCATTGATTTTGACGACATGATTATTCAAGCAACAAAGGCGATAGTAAGCGGAGATTTTAATATTGTGTGGAGCCACATTCTAGTTGATGAGTTTCAAGATATATCAAGCGCGCGTATGGCTTTCATAAATGCCATATTAAAACATGGTAACGGAATACGCTTTACTGCGGTTGGTGATGACTGGCAAGCAATTTATCGGTTCTCGGGTGGTAATTTAGCGCTTACTACACGCTTTAATGAATTAGTGGGCAGCCACTCACTTACTATGTTGCAAAAAACATTTAGATATAACAATAGTATTAGTGAAGTAGCAGGGCGTTTTGTAATGCAAAACCCTGAGCAATATAAAAAGCAGATCAGCACACATACACAAGTAACCACACCACAAGTTATTTTATTAGACGATTTATACCAAGGTACTAAATCGATAGAAATAAAAGTACAACAGAGCATAAGCACTATTCAAAAAAATGATGCATCAGCGAGCATTGCCATACTTAGTCGATATAGATACATGTTAAATAGCGTGCAGCAGCATTTAAAAGATAAAAAGCATACAAACTCTCTTTATTTTTGGACATTGCATAGTGCCAAAGGGCTTGAAGCCGATTACTGTATTATTATTGGTTTTGAACAAGGTAAATTAGGGTTTCCGAGCGACAATCAAAATAACTTGCTGATTGAGTCGTTATTACCAAAGCAAGATGAATTCACTCACTCAGAAGAAAGGCGTTTGCTTTATGTAGGTATTACACGCGCTAAACATAAAGCGTATTTAATTGCCGACCCTTATGCATGCTCCGCATTTATAAAAGAATTAATAAATGATGATTACCCCATTCAAATTGGTTCCGCATTATTTAATAAGCCGCAACTAAAGCAAAGAGAATGTAGTACGTGCAGTGACGGGTTAATAGTGCCCAAAACGGGCCAATATGGTGATTATTATAGTTGTACTAACACGCAAATTTGCGAAACTAAATTGCGAGTGTGCAAAAGCTGTAGTAGCCCATCGGTAGATAAAAACACATACTCACAATGCGTGAATACAGAATGTAAAACGCAGCACCCAATTTGTGAAAAGTGTGGGCGCGAAATGCGTAAACGTAAATCTAAGCACGGTGAATTTTTAGGGTGCAGTGGTTTTGCTATTAAAGAAGACAACTGTAAAAACACACGAAAAATAAGTGCTTAACGGCTAATAAGCAGGTTTACACCTGTCTATTTTATAGAACAATGTAAATAAAAATTACATTCATTTTATTGATTTTAACAAGCTATCAATGTCTAATAGAATAATGAGCTTTAACTGTTGTTTATTATGCATTTTTTCAATAGATTCTTTTTATTAAACGACCACTATTCAGCCCCTGGTCAGGTTGCTAATTGGCGAATAAGTGCACTGCGCATTATTCTATCATTAGTAATGGTGTTATGTTTATCTGTGGCGTGTCACACGTACACAAGCGCTATTGAATTTAACTTAATTCATATTGTTGTATTAACAAGCAGCTTTCTTGCTACTGCATGCGGTTTACTTATAGCAAGTAAGCGTTTTTATCACTTTAGCGCTCATGCACTTTTAATCGCTATTGTGGCCGCTAGCGTGTCAATGAACTTATTTTTAACAGACTTAGAGCTTGCAAAAGTGGGCTCTATGTATATGTATTCTTGTCCGATAATTGCACTTATGCTGCTTGGTTATAGAACAGCCTTAGCTTATGGCATATTAAATATTGTGCCGTTTTATATGATCATAAATAGCGTTGATGTATCGGGTTTGACTGGCATAGCGCAACAACTTCCCGACGCGGACTTATACATTACAGGGCTTATATTTTTATTTTTTAACATATGTATTCCCCTTGCTGTAGCACGCACAATTGTGGCTGCTAAGCGTTTAAACAAAACAATGATAAGCGCTAATACACACCTTAAAGACAAAAATGAGCTTTATCGAAGCTTATTCACCGAATCAAATAAAGCCAAAATTATTGTTGACGAAAACCTTGTCATTACTGATTTTAATCAACATGCTATTGATATGTTTGGTATAAAAAAAGAATTAAAAGAAGAATGCGTTAACCTCTCACATTTATTTCCTACTTTAGCTTTTGACGATCCAAATGCGCAAAATAAAATTGTGAAGTACAAAAAAAGCTATTTTAAAGCCAGTTATCAGCAAATAACAATGAGCACAAACTACCGTGTATACGACTTTTACGATTGCACGCAAGAACAGCTCATTAAGCAAAGCTTGTCGATGATGGAGCTAGAAAACAAACGATTACGCTTTAGAGACTCGCGAACAAGGCTACCTAATAGAGAATGGTTTGAACTGCAATGCGATAGGCTAACAAGTAAGTACCAAAAAGGTTTTTATATTGTTGTTGCGCAAAGTGCAAATAGTGAATACTTAAATTTAAAGCTCACTAAAGCCGACTCTCAAGCCTTACTGATTAACGCATACAAGCGTTTAAAAGCGATGCCAGATGAGCCGCTGTTGTGTGCTCATATAGGAGTCGGAAAGCTCGCTTTTATAATTGTGGCAAACTCGCAAAACGAGCTTGAAGATAAGCTATTAATACAAATAAAAAATACATTAGATAAAAAATATAATGTGTTTGGCACTAAGTGTCAGCAATCATTTTTATTTGGTTTTGCAAAATATCCTGATCATGGAAAAAACAGCACAATAGTACTTAGCAATGCGTGCGAAGCACTTAAAATCGCAAACTGTAATACTCCACTAAGTGGGTATAACGAAAAACAGTCACAAGCTTTTATCGAAAAATACGAAATTTCAATGTTGCTAGACGAAGCGCTTCAACAAGGCGATTTGTCGGTGCATTATCAGCCTAAAGTAAATGCTACGGGTGAATGCATAGGGCTTGAAGCTTTAGCGCGTTGGAATAGTCCAATACTGGGTAATGTGTCGCCCGTGGTGTTTATTCCTATTGCTGAAGAATACAGGATGGTTAGTCGGTTAACTGATCTGATTATTCAAAAGGTGTGTGCTCAAATTGCCGATTGGACTAAAGCGGGTTTACCGAGTGTGCCGGTGGCAATAAATATATCTCTAATTGATTTTAGCCAAACCGATTTTATGTCAAAACTAGTTAAATACCTTGCCGACTTTAATGTAAAGCCGCCTCAAATAGAGTTAGAACTGACTGAAACTTCCCTTGAGGCTAACCAAGCCCATTCGTTAAAGCTTATGCAAACACTGCAATCGTGGGGTTTTACTATTTCGGTCGATGATTTTGGGGTGGGATATTCTAATATTGCACGCCTTGCCGACTACCCAATTAACAAACTCAAGTTAGATCGCTCATTAATAAGCCAAGTAACGAGCTCAAAGCGTCAAAAAAGTTTAGTTAAGGCAGTACACGCTATGTGTAAAGAACTTGATATTAAGTGTGTAGCTGAGGGGGTAGAAACCCAAGAGCAAGTAGCAATAATGGCGCAAATGGGGTGTAAAGAATTTCAGGGCTATTACTTTGCTAAACCAATGCCAGCCGAAAGATTTGCAGAACATGTTAGCCGCCATGGCTTAGTGTTTAACCCTAAAGAAGTGACAGCTCAACTTTAAATGTATTTAGTGGCCACTATATAGAACATGCTCACCTAAGAGCTATGCATGTTCTATAAAGCTAGCTTGGTTTTATCACCTAATTACAGAGCTGTTGGGCGTTTATAGTTATTTTGCACTGTTGCACAGCTCCCGATTTCCAATGCTGTATGTCTGATTGCGCAGTACAGCCTGCATCTTCAATTAAAGCAGTGTCAGCATCACATAAAAGTAATACGGCGTTATCATCTTGTACATCCACAATAAACGTGTACTCGTTAAAGGGCGTAAGTTTGCTTAAATCGTTATTAACGGCAGCTTTTAATAACTCATCAGAGGATGAATAGGGGGTTTCACTAAACTTTAAAGTGCCGTCTACAGCTGTAGCAATATCTTTTAATTGCGAGGCTAAATCGGCCATTATTTCTGGATTGTTATTTTTTGAAGTGTAACAACCGCTAAGTAATACAATTAAGCTTATGCAGAGTAAGTGTTTCATGCTATTTGCTCCATACCGTCATTGTGTTGTGCTCATCGTAGCCTGTGTCTAGGTTCCAGTTTTTAATTTCACTGTAATCAGTATCTAAAAATACGGCATTGGCAATAATGGTTATATAGCGCTGAATGTTGCTAACGGTAAAGTCAAAAATATCGTTGTAATGCATAGGCTCGTGCGGTGTTTTTAGTTGTTCAATAAAAGTGGAGTCTACTTCGTTTGGGCGAGGATAAAACAAACCTAAATCAGTAGCAACATGGCGTGCACAGGCAAATAACCGATAGCTTTCTTCAACATTATTTACTACAAGCTGAAAACCGTTATGCCATGAATTAAAGTTAGGCGCATGTTGTACTGCGTAGCTAGGGTGGACTTTTAATAAAGCATGTTGCCAAATTTGTGCAATATCGGTATCAAAATTATCGTCTTTGTTAGTACAAGACCCAATATTTTGTTGTACGCGATCAGCGTAGCCTAACTCACCTAAATTTAAACGCTGCCAAATAAACGCGTCTTGATTCATTTCGCAGGTACGGTGCGCAGTTTGGTTTTGCTCATAGGGGCCAACTTTTAATTCAACAACCGGATGCACCGTTATATCTGCAGCAACATGGGCCATATAACCGCATAACCAAGCAAAGCACTTTTCAAATGCTTCATCTTCAAGTGTTTTACAGTATTCAATCATGGCTTTAAGTAAATCCCCCGTGCGCTCGTAATGCATTAAATCGGCCCATGCATTTTGGCTAGGCTGCGCTACGGCTAAATAAGGGTAATCGGGGGCTACACAACCTAGTTCAAGGTATGCTTGGCGTTTGCTTAAAATAAGTTTTGCCTTTTTAGGCATATCCATTTTAGCGAGTGACTTGGTTTGCGTTGCAATATTAACCGCAGTAATGTGCGCAAAAGCACCTGGCATTGTCATATCCCTATGATTTATAAATAGGGGTACAGATTAACATTGAGACAGCGTTAAATAAAGTTAACTAAATGCAAGTATAGGGTGTTTAAGGCTATTAAATTAATTGTTCAACTAATTGGCCGTTTTCGTATAATTTAGCATATTGACGTTTGTGCTCTTCAAATAGGTAAGCTCTTAGTTGCTCTTGCCCGCTATGAATTTGAGTTATTTTTGCTGCAATCCCTAAGCTACTTTGCCTAACGGGTACTATATCCATTGATATACTTTCTTTGTTAGGCAAGTTAAAGCTCATGTGCTGTAATTTGTTTAAGCTTTTTCCATTTTTCAATGGTTTTAAAAATATGCCCGTACTGGAAATTGATTCAATATTAAAACCTTGGCTTTTAATATTTAGCTCACTCCAACGCCAACTTCGCTGAGTGCCCTTTGTATCAATTACCTCTGGTGCGCTCAAAGTGGGGTTAATTACACCTAACTCATCAATTTTTAATTGCAGGGGAAACCAAAGTTGGTAATTAGCAACTTCAGCAAGCAAAGTTAAATTTGCATGGGTAAAAAGGTGAGCTATACTCGCGGGTACAGAGCTTTTCATTGTAAGCATATGATTACGGGGAGAGCGCTGCTTTGTATTTGGTTTGAATAACTCAGCTAAAAAATTTACCTCTTCATTAGAAAAGTCCATATTTCACCCCGGTTACATAAAACAATGCACCACCGTAATTTAAGCAATGGGTTTGGTCAATAAATGGTCGGTTTAAATTTGTTTGGTCAATATTTACGAGGATAGGGGGCAAACTAAACAATGTATTTAAATGCAGTGCTTAACCCTATCGCTTTTCAGAGACTTGAATTATTTAACATTTATAAAAATATATTTAGGCGCAAGTGGCTAGCTGTTAAACTACAGCACATTAGTTTTATTATTTATATTAGAGTTTACATTATGATATGTGCATTTTTACGTAATCAACAGCCTAAATTACGAGTTATGTTAGTGGCGTTACTGGGTGCTGGTTTTTCAATAAATGCAGTGGCTCAAGAGCAAAGCCAAACTTTAATTTTAGTGGGCTCAGAGCTTGCAACTTGTACTAGCGCAAAGCTTAATAACTGCGAAAAAGAGACTGTTGTTGAAGGTAAATCACATAATCTATATAGGGTTAATAACTCTCAAATAAAAAACATCACGCAGCACTGGCCTAATAATAACATTGAGGCAAAAGCGGCTGTATTAAAAACACTTAAAGCCATGCAAAGTAAATCGTCAAATAGCGTATCAAAAACTGATTTACTCTGGCAGTGGCGCGATATAAACAACCAACAACTGCAAAGCCTTACCCAACAAGAATACAACTTTGTATTTGATATGCTAGAAGTACCGCTACTTAATAAAAATGGTGAGCGCTCTAAAGAACAAGTAAATACCGATTTTAATAACCAGAGCGCGACTAACAATATTTTGCAATTTGTATCGGGCAGTTTAAAAGTTAATAACGCAAATCCCACCATGCTTGCTATTACAGCATCGAGCCGAGACCCTTATGAGTCGGCAGATTTAGCGCAGAACCTTTTAGCACAATCAAATATAAGCACTCAATGGTTAGCACTAACCCCAGCGCTTGCTAAAGCGATTACGAGTAACTCGTGCGATGAATTACCTGTTCTCAGAAATACATTAATGAATGTGTATAACCGTGAAGCAATTTACCCCGATCGTACAAAAGCCGAATACGCTTTATGCAAAAGTGGCACTGACGCACTTGTATCACTTATTAAAAACAGTACCGGTGTGATGTTTAATAGCGGTAATGCAGCATTAATGCACAAGGTATTGTTTGATCAAAGCAACAATCCATACCCGTGGACGCAAGTACTGCAAAACCGCCCAGTTATAGTAGGTGAAGGAGCGGGCGCTGCAATCCAAAGTAAAATAACGGGCATGCTTACGAATACAACAAGCCTTGAGGCTCTTCGTAAAAGTGAAACTAACGCTAATGCTGGTGGGCTTGGTAGCTTTAACTTTGGTGTTATAGATACTCAATTTAGCGAACAAAACCGCACGTTTAGACTCGCAGCTGCGCTAAATAATAGCGAAGCGAGTAATACTAAAACACAAATGCAGCATGGCTTTGGTATTGATGAAAATACAGCTTTGGTTGTTATTAAATCGCCAGAAGTTAGTTTAATGACCGTAATAGGTAAAAGTGGTGTTGTGCACTTAACTGAGCAAGGCAAGCCTCAAAAAGAGGGTAATAACTATCGTTATTCGTACTGGCCTGCTAGTAGCGTAATTGATATTACCAACAATACGTTTACTCTGAGTGAGCGAACTATAAGCCAAGCGTTACCCGAGATAAAAATACCGCCATTACCAGTACAGCGTTTTGGCTCAATTTTAACAAATTCAAAACTGCGCTCACTTACTCAAGCTATGTGCCTAAGCCAAGAGCAAAGTACGGTAGCCCAACAAGATGAGTTTATAATTAGCCTTACAGCAACCAGTGACACGCAGTATCATCGCGTAAATGCAAAAGAGTTTGGTTGTGCGGTGAGCAAATTAAATCTTAGTGTAAAGAGGTTTTAAATTTTTGTGATAAATATATAACTAAAGCTATAGTTAATACCGGAGTTATAACTTTAGTTATAACTTTAGTTATAACCCATTGAATTTAATCTAATAATAATTATAAAGTCTTTATCTGAGCATAATCTTTACATTATAATATGTACTGTTTTTTACTCTTTATTATGCTCTCATAAAGGACTCACCTTGAATTTTTTTAGAAACTTGAACTTTAGAGGCAGGATCGTATTTGTCTCAATCATATTGCTTGTTAGCTCAATGACTTTATTGTCTTATTTTTCGTATCAGCATATGTCATCAACAACAATTAATTATGTTGATGAGTATGCAATTCAAAAAGTTTCTACTTCAGCATCCCAAATCGAAACATACTTTAATAATTTAAAAAATGGTCTTGAGAAGACGTCAACTCTATACGCTGATCTAAAGGCAACACCAAAAATAATGGCGGCATTAGATGTGTCTTTACGGACTTTGCCTGTGTCCGATTTGATTGTTGGCTTTGAAAACGGCGATACGTTTTCTGCTTCTCGAGGGCAATATAAGAAAGGAAGCTACGACCCTCGGACACGGACTTGGTATACAAAGGCAATGCGTGAACGTAGAACAATAGTAACTGATATTTATCGTGGAAAAACATCAGGCAAATTGATGGTCAGTATTTCGACCCCTTTTTTTGGTGATCGCGAAGGGGTTTTACTCGCTGACTTAGAACTAGATGTTTTTGATGAGTATGTAAAGGATGCCGTATTTACTGGTGCAGTGGCTGGCTTATACGATCAAAACAGCTTAGTCGTTGCATCTACAGGAGAAGTCGATACACCAGGACAAAGTAAACTTACTGACTTTGCACAATTAGCACCGCTGTTTCGTTATACCCGCGCACATAAAAGTGGTGAATTTAGCTTTAAGCTTAATAATACAGACAAGATAGCCTATTTTGAAAACATCACTTTATCTCAGAATGTAAGCTGGTTGTTAGTGGTCGCAATAGATAAAAAAGTGGTTTATCAAGACGTAAACGAGTATTTGGTAGAGTCAATTTTTACTAGCATCACGTTAATTTTAATTTCAGCGGGTATTCTTTCGTACTTATTAACTAAGTTATATCAACCGTTGCTGTATTTAAAAAGGAGAATTTATGAGCTATCTGCTGGAGAAGGTGACTTAACAAAGCGCTTACCCGTTGATGGTAATGATGATTTAGCCATAATATCATCTGATGTAAATACTTTCGTAGCAAATTTACAGACGATGATGCTTAACCTACAAACATCATCAAACAATATTAGCAGTAGTATTGAACAACTTGAGCGAGTTTCTGTTCGTAATCAATCTGCAATTTCACAACACAAAGACGAAACAGATCAAATAGTAGTTGCCTTAGAAGAAATGAGTGCAACATCTAATGATGTTGCAGCAAATACAGCCAATACTTTAAATTTTACAAATCAAACGAAAGATCAAATTTTAGAGTCAAGTAGCTATGTAAAAACTGCCACGGATGTCGTAACCACATTAGATAGCGAGATTAAAAGCTCAGTTAAGTTTATCCAAAACATGGAATCAAATATTAAGTCCATTACAAGTATTGTGGACATAATTAACGATATCGCGGAGCAAACTAATTTACTGGCTTTAAATGCTGCAATTGAAGCTGCAAGAGCTGGTGAACAAGGGCGAGGTTTTTCTGTTGTTGCAGACGAGGTAAGAGCGCTTGCCTCTCGAACTCAGATTAGCACTAAAGATATAAATCGCACAATAGAGCAATTAACTCTATCTACCAGTAATGTAGTAGAGCTCATGCAAATGGTTACTAAAAGTGGTAAGAGTGCTCTTAATAATACACATTTAACTCGTACTGAGTTAGAGCAAGCAATTATTAATATTTCTGAAGTGACAAGTTTAAATACAGAAGTTGCGGCTGCTACTGAACAGCAGGCAGCGGTTACCAACGAAATCTCTAAAAATATGTCGCACATCATTGGTATGGTAGGGAGCCTTTCAGAAAATGGTGCAACTCTTAATAGCCAAGCTGAGCAATTAGCTAAAGAGAACTTAAGTCTTACCAAAGCAATTGATACCTTCAAACTTGTTTAAATATTGGGAATAACCTGCTTTATATAATACCAATTCCATTAAGTATGTGATCTAAATTTTACGCCGAAAAAACAATTCAGCTCTAGGCGTGAATTGATGTAAGTGGTTGTTCCCTTTGCAAAATTTACAACAAAGAAATAAGTTTTTTTAGCAAGTAAAATAGATCAGCTATTTATTGGAATTGGTATAAGTAGGTTTAAAGGCATAGACATTCAACGTGTAAAGCTGACAATTTAAAGTGAAGGGTTTAAGTTTTTAGCTGTACTCTATAAAATAGCGTTCATAACGATTTAAAAGCTTTGCCAAGTGCAACGCGCGACTAAAAAGAGTTTTAAAATGAATAATGAAAATGACGTAATTGATACTTTAGCTGAGCTAGAAAGCTTTTTAATAGATGTCGAAAGCGGTGGTTTTGGACTTAAAGGTGTTGCCGGTGTTGGTATGGCTACTAATAACAAAGATGGCAGCCGTTTTGTTGCTGTGTTTGACGATAATCAAAAGCTACTTTTAGCACGCATGATTACAGAAGACGTATTCCAAACAGGGCAAGACATGGTACGAAATGGTGTAGGTCGCAAGCACTAGTACTTTAATAAAAAAGCGCTTAGAGCGCTTTTTTATTTTAATTTCAATAAATTGAAATTAAAATAAATGGCTTCATACAGATCCCACAAAAGCTACTTCAAGTTAATAACAATTAAATACAACCCCCTTAAAAACCACAAAACTTACCAGCTAAACTCTGTTTTATTAAGCGCGCTTAGATAAATAAGAGAGTGCTACAGATAAATTGTAGAATCAAAACAGATGAATTTTAACTATATTTTGAAGAGAAGTTTAACTTATTGATATAGGGATAATTAATTGGTCGGTATGGAGAGATTCGAACTCTCGACCCCTGCCACCCCATGACAGTGCGCTACCAAGCTGCGCCACATACCGACGTTGTATGCAATAGTACGTGTATTTTTTTAAAAATCAATAAGCGATTGTTTGTTTGGATGTTTATTACGCAAGAGGCATAAAATAGCACTCTTGCGCTGTATTAATTGGCTAGTCTTTATTTAACCACTTTTTGATCGAGTCATACATCTCGTCTCGTATTAATGGCTGGGCTTTTTTGTTAGGGTGTAAACTATCGTTTTGCATTAGATCAGATTGGCTGGCAATATCTAGCATAAAAAAGTTCATTAAATGCGCATTTGTTTCTTCGCTAACGTCTGTAAAAGTGTCTGTAAACATTTTGCTATAACGCGGACCGTAATTAGGGGGAATGTAAATCTCCATTAAGGCGGTCATCGCATTAGCTGCTTGGCTTTTTTGAATAAGAGACGTTAAGTTAGCTTGCATTTTTTTAACTGGGAAACCACGTAAACCGTCATTAGCACCTAGCTCAATAAGTACATGAGTGGGTTCATATTGCTCAAGCAATGCATCTAAACGACGTAGGGCGCCTCCAGATGTTTCGCCACTAATACTGGCGTTGATAAGTTCTATGTCGGTTTGTTCGTCATCGTATTTATCTTGTAACAATTTTACCCAGCCTTCTTCTTGTTGAAGTCCGTAGGCTGCACTTAAACTGTCACCGAGTATTAAAATCGTGTTGTCGGCTGCTGCGCTCAGCGGTTTGATAACTAAAAATAAAATGAATACTAAACGAAGGATTGAATGAGTCATATGTCAGCGCTTTCTCAATTAAATATAATTCAGGTTAATGGTTTGTCTAAAGTAGTCTCTACCTTTGAAGGTGAGCTGCCCATCCTCAGCGACATCAGCTTTAATGTCAAGCATGGCGAGTCTGTTGCTATTGTTGGCACGTCGGGCTCTGGTAAATCTACGTTACTCAGTTTATTAGCAGGGCTGGATACAGCAAGCAGCGGCGAAATATTTTTAGATGGTGAGCCATTACACAATTTAGATGAAGAAGAGCGTGCTGCACTGCGCGCGGCTAAAATTGGATTTGTGTTTCAATCGTTCATGTTAGTACAAAGCTTAACGGCACTTGAAAACGTTATGTTACCTGCAGAGCTTGCTGGCGAAAGTGATGCGAAAGAGCAAGCAATTGCTTTGCTTGAAAAAGTAGGTTTGAGCCATCGAATTGATCATTACCCGTCGCAACTCTCTGGCGGTGAGCAACAACGTGTTGCTATAGCGCGTGCTTTTATTGGTACACCTAAAATACTGTTTGCTGATGAGCCTTCGGCTAATTTAGACAGCAAAAACGGTAAAATGATTGAGTCGTTATTATTTGATTTAAACACGCAACACGGCACTACGCTTATTTTGGTTACTCACGATGAAGGGCTTGCACAAAAATGTGAGCATATTATTCAAATAGAAGCGGGTTTACTGGTAAAAAGCGAAGTAGAGGACGTTGCCGATGTGGGTTAAGTTAGCGCTTAAGTTATTTTCGCGAGAATTTCGCCGTGGTGAGTTAACCGTTATAAGCGCGGCTATCGCACTTGCTGTTTTAACCGTACTTACACTGTCGATGGTTACTGAGCGAATAGGGCAAAGTATTGCACAAAAAAGCAGTGCTTTTATTGCTGCAGATCGCGTTCTAGCCAGTGATCATGTGCTTGATACGGCCTTTATTACTCAAGCACAAAGCCAAAATTTAAAAACGGCTCAAATGGTGTATTTCGACACTATGTTGTTTGCCAATGACGAAATGCAGTTCAGCTCAGTAAAAGCAGCATCTAATGCATACCCGCTCAAAGGGCAGTTAAAAGTTAAAGATACCCTTACAGGTGAAACTAAAGTTGCCAATAGCGGGCCAGCGCCTGGTAATGTGTGGCTAAGTGAGTCGGTATTTTATAGTTTAAACATTGATATAGGTGCGCAAGTAGAGCTTGGCGCAGCATTATTTAATGTTTCAAAAGTTATTGTAGAAGAGCCCGACGCGCCATTTAATGTGTTTTCAAGCAGCCGTCGTGTGCTTATTAATATTGACGATGTGGCAAAAACCGAAGTTGTGCAACCGGGTAGCCGTGTTTATTACCGCCAACTTTATGCCGGTAGTGAGGCTGACATAAATAGCTTTTATGAGTGGCTTAAACCACAAATGAAAGAAAACCAACAATGGTACGGCGTTAAAGACCGCCAATCACCTATTTCAAACAGCTTAAACCGTGCAGAGAGCTTTTTATTACTTGCCGGCCTATTAGGTATTATTTTAGCTGCAGTGGCTATTGCTGTTTCAGCAAAACGTTATTGTGAACGCCAATACGACCCAGTCGCGATGATGAAAACATTGGGCGGTAGTCGCTCAATGATCCGCAAAATATACATGCTTCATTTATTGCTTGTGTGTGCAATGGCGGTAAGTATTGGGCTATTAATTGGTTATGGCTTGCAAGAAATAGCAACAAGTTACTTATCAAAAAGTATGGGCACAGAGCTACCTTTAGGTGGTTTTAAACCTTGGCTGGTGGCTATTAGCACTGGCGTAATTTGTGCTGTTATGTTTTCTATTAAACCGTTATTTGATTTATTTGATATTCCACCGCTTAGAGTGCTGCGCCGTAACTTAGGTGACAAGTTGGCAGTAAGCCGTGTGCATTTAGGCATGAGTGCGCTAACTGTGTTTTTATTAATGTGGTTATTTAGTAACAACATAAAAATAACGCTTATTTTGTTTGCCTCAACACTTGCGCTAATTGGTGTGCTGTTTTTAGTATCTAAATTAATA
Source organism: Pseudoalteromonas sp. SWN166 (assembly GCF_015864485.1). Lineage (NCBI taxonomy): Bacteria > Pseudomonadati > Pseudomonadota > Gammaproteobacteria > Alteromonadales > Pseudoalteromonadaceae > Pseudoalteromonas > Pseudoalteromonas sp. SWN166. The sequence continues at coordinate 10,329 of NZ_JADYXB010000028.1, read as the reverse complement.
TTTGGTGGCGGCCGAAAGCTTGGCTTAAAACCGGGTAACAGTTGGTCGCTTGCAATTGCATCTATTCAAAAGCGTGCAAATGTGAACGCGGTACAGTTAATTAGTTTTTCGTTAGCGATTAAATTACTGCTGTTTTTAGTGGTACTTAAAAACGACATGATATCTGATTGGCAGTCGCAACTACCAAACGATGCGCCTAATGCGTTTTTAGTTAATATTGCGCAAAATGAGCTTGAGCCAATTAATGAATATTTAGCTCAAAAAGATATTCAAGTATCAGAGTTTTATCCAACTATTCGTGGGCGCGTAAATGCGGTGAACGGCGAGTTGGTAGCGCGTTCTGTATCACTGCAAGATAACGAGAAAAAAGACGAAGAAGCACGTGCCGGTATTGGCCGTGAGCTAAACCTTACATGGCTTAAGGATGTACCAGATCAAAACGAAGTAACACAAGGCGCGTGGTTTGGTGAAAATGCAACAGCCGAAGCCTCAGTAGAGGAGTCGATGCTCGAGCGTTTAGATGTTGAAATAGGCGACACGCTTACATTTTTAATTGGTTCGCAGTCGTTCGACGCTAAAATTACCAGTGTTCGTAAAGTTAATTGGGCTACGCTTAAACCTAACTTTTTTATTATTTTAAGCCCAGATGTACTTGCAGATTTTCCGGCAACGTATATTTCGTCGGTACGCATAAACCCAGAGCAAAAGCGTGACTTTAGCCAGTTACTGCGCACTTACCCAACTATTACAGCCATTGACATTGATAACTTTGTTAAGCAAATACAAACAACTATTTCGCAAGTATCGCTCGCCATTGGCTTTGTACTGGCTATTGTTGTGCTGTGTGGAGCGCTTGTACTTATATCGCAAGTGCAAGCTAGCTTGGGTGAACGTATGCAAGAAATTGTAATACTTAGAACACTTGGTGCTAAAAGCCGATTAATTAAAAACGCGACCCTGTATGAGTTTTTATTACTCGGTGGTTTAGCCGGTTTAGTTGCCGCATTTTTTAGTGATATAGCGCTTTTAATTGTGCAGCAACAAATGTTTGATTTAGCCGGTAAGCTACACCCGCATATATGGATTATTGGGCCGGTAGCGGGCGGCGTATTTGTAGCCGGTTTAGGCTATTTAATGATTGCCCGAACACTTAAACAAAACACTCAAGGATTAGTGCGTGCCCTAGGGTAAGCTTAAACTAACATGCTCCTTTAAATGCCCACCTAACATGTGGGCATTTTTGTTTTCTTTGTACTGGTAATTTATACAGTGCTCTGGCATTATTAGCGTAATTTAAAAATAACAATAATGAGAATGCAAGTTTGGCCATTATTTTAGGGATCGATCCTGGTTCACGTTTGACCGGATATGGCGTTGTTGCCCACCAAGGTTCTAAATTTACATACTTAGGCAGTGGCTGTATTAAGTTAGCCGATCATCCTTTTCCGGTTAGGCTTAAAATGATTTACCAAGGCATTACACAGCTTATTGAGCAGTTTTCGCCAGAAACCTTTGCCATTGAAAAAGTATTTATGGCGCATAACCCCGATTCTGCTTTAAAACTAGGCCAAGCTAGAGGCGCAGCTATTGTGGGCGCTGCAATGGCCGACTTACCCGTATTTGAGTATTCAGCAAGGCAAATTAAGCAAGCGGTAGTAGGAAACGGTGGCGCAGATAAAACACAAGTGCAACACATGGTAAAAAATATTTTAAAACTACCCGGTACACCACAAGCCGATGCAGCTGATGCACTGGCTATTGCTATTTGCCATGCCCATTCAGAACAAAATTTAATTAAACTAGCGGGTAGCGCAAGCAAAACCGTTAGAGGACGTTTAAGGAAATAACTATGATAGGCCGCTTAAATGGTATTTTAGTCGAAAAACAGCCACCAGAAATCTTACTCGAAGTAAGTGGTGTAGGTTACGAAGTACAAATGCCAATGACCTGTTTTTACGATTTACCAAAAATTGGTGAAAACGCGATTGTTTACACTCACTTTGTAGTGCGCGAAGATGCTCAGTTATTATTTGGTTTTAATAATAAAGTTGAGCGTGCCTTATTTAGAGAGCTATTAAAAGCAAATGGCGTAGGACCAAAACTTGGTTTAGCTATTTTGTCGGGTATGTCGGCTAAGCAATTTGTGAGTTGTGTGAATAACGAAGACTCAACATCGCTTGTTAAATTACCGGGTGTAGGTAAAAAAACAGCCGAGCGTTTAGTACTCGAAATGAAAGACAGATTAAAAGATTGGGGCAATGATTTATTTACGCCATTTAGCGACAGCGCAGTAATAGAGCCAATGAGCGATGCGACAATAGCTAATAACGCAGCCGATGATGCCGTATCGGCACTGCTTGCATTAGGTTATAAATTGCCACAAGCTCAAAAAGCAGTAAAATCGATAAGCAAACCCGATATGTCTACTGAGGTTCTTATTAGAGAATCTTTAAAATCAATGTTGTGAGTAACCCATGATTGAAGCGGATCGCTTAATTGATGCGACTGAAAAAACAAATGAAGACTCTATAGATCGTGCAATAAGGCCTAAACTTTTAGCCGATTACAGAGGCCAGCCTCATGTTAAGCAGCAAATGGAAATTTTTATTGAAGCTGCTCGAACCCGTGGTGAAGCGCTCGATCATTTATTAATATTTGGCCCTCCAGGGCTTGGTAAAACCACGCTTGCAAACATTGTGGCCAACGAATTACACGTAAGCATTAAAACAACATCAGGCCCAGTACTTGAAAAAGCGGGCGATTTAGCCGCACTACTTACTAATTTAGAAGAAGGCGACGTACTGTTTATTGATGAAATACACAGACTAAGCCCGCAAGTTGAAGAAATACTCTACCCAGCGATGGAAGACTACCAGCTTGATATAATGATTGGTGAAGGCCCAGCTGCGCGTTCTATTAAATTAGATTTACCAGCATTTACACTCATAGGTGCAACCACGCGAGCAGGCTCACTTACATCGCCACTACGTGACCGTTTTGGTATTGTGCAGCGATTAGAGTTTTATTCAGTAGAGGATTTATCACATATAGTAGGGCGCTCTGCACATTATCTTGGTTTAGAAATGTGCGACGACGGCGCAACCGAAATTGCACAACGCTCGCGCGGCACACCGCGTATAGCTAACCGCTTATTGCGCCGCGTACGTGATTACACACAAGTAAAGTCTGACGGCACAGTAAACGCCGAGGTAGCTAAGCAAGCCCTTGATATGATTGACGTAGATAAAAGCGGTTTTGATTATATGGACCGAAAATATTTACTCGCCATAATTGAAAAATTTATGGGCGGCCCCGTAGGGCTCGACAATGTAGCGGCTGCTATTGGCGAAGAGCGTGAAACAATAGAAGACGTAATAGAGCCATTTTTAATTCAGCAAGGGTTTATTCAGCGCACACCCCGTGGGCGAATAGTGTCAGACAGCGCATACCATCACTTTGGTTTACTTCCTAAAAAAGACTAGCCTCATCATATACATTACTTGCTGTGGTTTATTGCGCAGCAGGTAATTGACTTAGTATCCCTTTCTTTCAAATATTTATACGGCTGGTATTTTACCCAAAACCTCAGCACACTGTTGCAAATGTTATTTCAAAATACTTATACGCTTTATAGTTAACTGTTAATTCACAGGGCGTTAAGACTCGCGAAGCTATCCTGCGTACCATTCAAACTAGTAACCGAATTACTTATTGTAAAATAGGTAGGGCAATTATTAGTTTATAAATACAGTGTGTAGCGTAGTAAATTGCAGGCAAAAAAAAGCCCGCAAAAAATGCGGGCAAACAACAAGTTGAAGGAAGTAATCTAGGGAACTATGTTTTACTTAATTTGGTTTATCCACAAAGAGTAAAACAATGTAATACGATAAAATATCCTATTACTAAGAACTTGGCTTAATGAAACTATCTCATTCAGTGCGCTAGCTCGGTATGGGGTAATAATACGTAAGAACCTTTATTTGTTCAAACTAGAAAATTTGTATTTTCGGATTAGAAAAACTAATTCGTCGAATTTTATTGTTGTTTATATCTTGAGCGTTAATTAATCGTTAAATTTATAAGTTAATGAAATTTATGGTTTAAGTTATATCTTATGTTGTGGTGCGGTATTAGTTTTACTATTACGTGAAGGTAAAGCTTATAAATTTTGAGTGTTTATGCTCTTATTTTGAATAAACGACGCATTTTATGGCGTTTTGCTTATATATTTACGCATATTTATAATTAGCGAGCCTAGGGTCTGTTGATCTTTGCGGATTAAAATTTGTTCAAACTAGGGACTATTTAATCACGGCGCGAGATTTGTAACCTAGCGGGCTCGATAACTGCTCCTGCGTTATTCTACTGACTTACATCCATGTAAGAATAAGTAAAAATCGAGCAATAAAGAGTAAATAGCCCCTAGGAAGAACCCTTTGGGCAGCGCCTGTTTGGCATTAATGCTACGTTATCGCCTATTTATGGGGAATAACCACACTGCATAGGCTCTGCCTTGCCTAAATACCAAACAGACTGCTGCAAATTTAGCCTTGAAAGGTCAACAGACCCTAGTTAAAAGATTAAATAAAATACTGAGGCAAAGGGAAATGCCAACTAAAGCTGTTTTTTAACGTTTTTTGTTGCCTATTCATAGCAATACCGTTGTCAGCTTGAAATGGACTAGATACACTAGATGCAACTTTTGACCGTGTAAGCGGTCATATTTACACAAATTAATCAATTTGCCGTATTTTGAAATTACTTAGGAGTTTAACGTGGGATCAGGGCTTAATTTTTTAGATCTAATTTTAGAAGCAAGTTTGCTTGTTCAATTAGTAATGTTAGGGCTAGTTGCCATGTCTGTAATGTCGTGGACAATTATATTTCAGCGTAAAAAAGCAATATCGGATGCTCTATCAAATGCTAAGAAGTTTGAGCAAAAATTTTGGTCGGGTATTGATTTAAGCAAATTGTATAACGAAATATCGTCACGCAGCGGTCAGTCTCAAGGTATTGAAGCATTATTTACTTCGGGCTTTAAAGAGTTTGCTCGTCATAAAAAGAATACATTTCAGAGTGCGAGTATTGTTATGGAAGGTACGCACCGCTCTATGCGTGTTGCGCTTTCTCGCGAAATTGAAAAAATTGAATCTAGCTTATCGTTTTTAGCAACGGTCGGCTCTATAAGTCCGTATATCGGTTTGTTTGGTACTGTATGGGGTATCATGAATGCCTTTATTGCACTAGGTGAAGTTAAGCAAGCTACATTACAAATGGTAGCACCTGGTATTGCAGAGGCACTTATTGCGACTGCTATGGGTTTATTTGCGGCGATCCCTGCTGTTATTGCTTATAACCGTTTTTCAAACAGTGTTGAAAAGCTTGAGTCTCACTATATTAACTTTATGGAAGAGTTTGCTAATATTTTACACCGTCAAGCAGCTACACAAATAGAGGCACAAGCGAATGTATCAGCGTAAAAAGCGCCGTCCGGTCGCAGAAATTAATGTAGTACCTTACATTGATGTAATGTTGGTACTACTTATTATATTTATGGCTACAGCACCGCTTATTACACACGGTGTAAAAGTTGATTTACCTAAAATGGAAGAGTCTGATTTAGTTGATACTAAAGATGTTCCACCCATTATTGCTTCAATAGATGCAGAGGGTAAATATTATGTGAGCGTAGGTACCGATCCTGAAGAACCTATGGAAGCACTTGACGTTGCTGCGGTTATAAAATTACAGTTAATGAAAAATCCTGATGTACCAGTTATGATTAAAGGCTCGGGTAAGGTGTCGTATCAAGAAGTATTATTACTAATGGATTTTTTGAAAAATGCAGGCGTACCGTCAGTAGGGTTAATGACTGAATCCTTTGAGGGGAAGTAGCTGTATGAATAGTTCAGTAGTAAAATCGATAGTGCTTCATTTAGGTATTGGTGGTTTTTTGTATGCATCTGCAAACATTCATCCGCCAGCGCCTAAGGTAATGGAAGTAACGCTTAATTCGGCTATACCTACGCCAGATAAAGCAGTATCGGCTGTTACAGTTGATCAAAAACAAGTTGAGCAAAAAATTGCTGAACTTAAAAAGAAAGAAAAAGATAAAAAAAGTGCAGAAGATAAACGTATTCGCGATTTAGAGCGCAGAGCGGCGAATGCGCGTAAACAACGTGAATCAGAAGCACGTAATATTAAAAAATTAGAGCAACAGCGTAAAGCTAAAGAGAAAGAAAAAGCGCAAGCCGAGGCAGAAGCTAAAAAAGCACGCGCAATTGAGAAAAAAGAGCGCGCTAAAGCCAAGCAAGCCGAAAAGCAAAAGCAAGAAGCTGAAACTGCAGCAAAAGCAGCTGCTGATAAACGTAAAACCGAAGAAGACGCACTTAAAAAAGCAGAGGCTGCGCGTAAAAAACGTGAAACCGAGGCAAAAGAGCGTGCAGCAGAGGCAGAGCGTAAGCGCCAACAAGCGATGCAAGAGCAAATGTTACAAGAGCAACTTGCCAAAGAGCAGGCTGCCCGTAGTAAAATACGTCAGCAACAAGTAGTGAGCGAAGTTGATAAGTACCGAGCGTTAATTATGGCGCGTATTCAGCAAAACTTACTGATTGATCAAAAAATGAAAAACCAGCAGTGCCGAGTCAATATTCGCTTAGGCTTTAATGGTTTAGTAACGCAAGTTAAGTCATTAGGTGGCGATAAGTTAGTATGTGAAGCTGCATTAAGAGCAGTACGCATGGCCGACACATTACCGGTATCTAAAGATAGAGACGTATTCGAACAACTTAAGAATATTAACTTAACAATCAAGCCAGAATTTTAAAGGAATGATATGTTCAACAAAATAAAAATAGCCTGTTTAGTTTTACTGTTTGGATTTCAAGGTGTTGCTAATGCTGCGCTTGAAATTGTAATAACAGAGGGCGTAGACGGTGCAAGGCCTATTGCGATAGTCCCTTTTAAATATCAAGGTGTTGGTCTAATACCTGAAAAATTAAGCGGTGTTATTGCTGCTGATTTAATGCGCAGTGGTAAATTTAAACCTGTAGAAGTGGCACAAATGCCGCAACAGCCAAGTAAAGACAGCGAAATTGATTACGCGTCTTGGGTTAATAAAGGGGTTGAAGCTATTCTTGTTGGTGAAGTAGAGCAGCAGACTGATGGCCGTTACTTAGTACGTTATGAGTTAATTGATGTGATCCGTGGCCAAATTACCGGTGGCAACACGCAAATGATGAGTAATGGCAAACTAGTTAAAAGCCAAGCTCATGTTTTAGAAGCACGTGAAAGTGTTATTAGCGAAAGCGGTTTTCGTCGTTACTCGCACCGGATCAGCGATGTTATTTACGAAAAACTAACGGGTGAAAAAGGCGCGTTTTTAACTAAAATTGCTTATGTAATAGTACGAGATAATGACCCTAAACCTTATCAGTTAGTGGTTGCCGATTACGATGGTTTTAACGAGCAAGTATTACTTCGCTCAAAAGAGCCGTTAATGTCGCCGGCATGGTCACCAGATGGTACTAAGCTAGCGTATGTAACGTTTGAAAACCGTCAAAGCCAAATTTACATTCAAGACATATACACAGGTAAACGCGAAATTGTAGCAAGCTACCGTGGTATTAATGGTGCGCCTCAGTTTTCGCCAGATGGTAAAAAATTACTGTTAGTGCTTTCAAAAGATAAAACAGGCGCAACAGAAGTTTACATGCTTGACTTGGCTACCCGTAAAGAAACACGCTTAACAAATCACCGTAGCATAGATACTGAACCATCTTGGTACCCAAATAGCCAAGATATTGTGTTTACATCTGAAAGGGGTGGTAATGCTCAGATTTATAAGTTAAATTTAAAAACAGGTAGGTCACAACGACTTACCTTTGATGGCGATATGAACCTTGCGGGTTCTATCTCACCAGATGGAAAAGAATTAGTGATGGTTAACCGTACCAACGGGCAGTACCATCTTGCTAAGAAAGAGCTGGCTACAGGTGCGTTCCAAGTACTAACGAGAACACGCCTAGATGAATCACCGAGCATAGCGCCAAATGGTTCGATGATTATATATAGCACGCTTCATAATAATAAACAGGTACTTGCGCTAGTATCGATGGACGGCCGCTTTAAAGCACGGTTACCTGTGCTAGACGGACAAGTAAAGGCACCAGCTTGGTCGCCATACTTACAGTAATATTACTGGTTTACTCAAAATAGGAATCTACTCAATGCAACTTAACAAAATACTTAAAGGCCTGCTAATTGCTGTGCCAGTAATGACATTAGCAGCTTGTAGCTCATCTTCAGATATTGACGAAGGTGCTGCAAACCAATCAAACCAAGGTGTTGTTGAGCAATCAATGAATACTGATACGGTTGAAGTAGCTACAATTTCTCCTGAGCAACAAGCTGAAGAGCAACTTCGTCAAAAGTACGAAGCACTTCGTCAAGAGCAAGTAATCTACTTTGATTTTGATACTGCAACAGTTGAAAGCAAGTACGCAGACTTACTTCGTGCACATGCTGAGTTTTTAGTTCAAAACCCATCAGTTAAAGTACTAATTGAAGGCCACGCAGATGAGCGCGGTACGCCAGAGTACAATATTGCACTAGGTGAGCACCGTGGCCAAGCAGTTGAAAAATACTTATTAAGCTTAGGTGTTTCAGCTAGCCAAATGTCAGTGGTAAGCTACGGTGAAGAGAAGCCAATGGTTAAGTCTCGCACTGAATCAGCTTTCGCTAAAAACCGCCGTGCGGTACTAGTTTACTAAGATAAGAGATATTATGAAGCCGAAAATTATTTTGGCAGCCATGATCTTGAGCGGGAGCACCCAGTTAATGGCTGCTCCCGCTCCTGTTTCAGAAGCTGCAAGTTCACAATCAAGTATTGAGAAGCGATTAGCGTCGCTTGAGAATATGATGCAACAGCGTAACTTTTTACAAGTAGAGTTACAGCAACAGCTTAATTTGTTACAAGACGAAGTGAGTCAAATTCGCGGTGTAACTGAAGAGCAAAGCTACAAGCTTGAAAAAGTACTGCAGCGCCAGCGTGAGTTGTACCAAGAAATCGAAAACCGCGTTAGCCAAGCTTATACACAGCCAGCAGCTCCGGTAGCCGATCAGGCGCAGCCAAACGATGCACAGACCTATAGCAGTGACTTATCTGAAAACGAAGCGTACGAGCGTGCTGTTGCGTTAATAATGAAAGATAAACGCTATGATCAAGCAATTCCTGAGTTTCAAACGTTTTTAACTACTTATCCAAATTCTGTATATGCGTCTAACGCACATTATTGGTTAGGCCAGTTGCTTACGATTAAAAATGATGGTGTAAAAGCGGTAGAGCACTTTAAAGTGGTTGTTAACGAATTTCCAAATTCTAATAAGCGCCCAGATGCAATGCTAAAGTTGGGCACACTTTTACAAGATCAGGGTTCAGCGGCGCAAGCACAAAAAATATTGAGCGATCTTATCAGTCAATACCCAAGTACAACGGCTGCAAAACTAGCAACTGATCGTTTAGGGAACTAGCGATTAAGTTTTTAGTTAAGACGACCAAACTACATGAAAAGTCTCGATGAATCTTGGATTTGCATGTAGTTTGAGCACAAACGGTTTAATTTTGTGCATCTAGACATAAAAACTTAAAAAAAGAGACAATTTCGGTTGCACTCATTTTATAAATAAGTATTATAAGCGCCCGCAGCAAACGAATGGTTACCCCACTCGAAATGCGACAAAAAGAGCGGGTTATTAGCTCAGTTGGTAGAGCAGTTGACTTTTAATCAATTGGTCGATGGTTCAAATCCATCATAACCCACCATTCTTTGAATGGTCTTTTATCGGCGGATTTACGTAGAATACTAAGTTGTTATAAAACGCAACGTCAGAGCGGGTCATTAGCTCAGTTGGTAGAGCAGTTGACTTTTAATCAATTGGTCGATGGTTCAAATCCATCATGACCCACCATTCTTTGTTCCTTGTGAATAGTGTTTGGTATCAATCGGCGGATTTACGCAAGCTTTAACTTAGCAATAAGTTAGCAACTGGAATGGGTTATTAGCTCAGTTGGTAGAGCAGTTGACTTTTAATCAATTGGTCGATGGTTCAAATCCATCATAACCCACCATTCTTTATTCTTTTGAATAGTGATTGGTTCCAATCGGCGGATTTACGTAAAATAGTGAGTTGCAATTAAACGCAACAATAGAGCGGGTCATTAGCTCAGTTGGTAGAGCAGTTGACTTTTAATCAATTGGTCGATGGTTCAAATCCATCATGACCCACCATTCTTTATTCTTATGAATAATGCTTGGTATCAATCGGCGG